>SLTB01000118.1 GCA_007130155.1 Pseudomonadales bacterium | reverse complement strand
TCGGCGGTGAATGGCGTGTGTCTGGGCGACTGGCGCGGCTGCAAAGTCGAATTTGGCCCCACCGTCGACGAGCCAGATGACCTGGATGTGGATCCCACTGCCCTGGGTTTAGAGGGCTCGGATGCCTTGGTGGATCTGGTGGACGACCTGTCTGGGCATCCGGCCACCGAGGACGGCTGGCTTTCGGCGGCCGATGTGCGGGATCGGCTGGGACCCCTGCTGGCGGAAGTCGGGCGTGTCTACGTCCCGGCGCTGCTCGCTAACGCCCAGGCGCTGGCCGCCGGCGAGGCATCCTGGTCGACCACCATCGACGGCCAGCTCTGGGAACAGCCGTCGTTTCCCTATCAGGGCAAGTGTCTGCAGAGGCTCAGGGAAGCCCACGCCCAGTTGCCCGAGTCGTCTCGTCGGGAGGTGGCTAAGATTCTGGCGGGTTCCGGTTGTGAGGCGTTGCTGACAGAGGTCTGAGCCCGTCGACTGATTCGTGCGTCATTGACTTTAGAAAGCGCCAATCGCCCGCACTGCGGGCTCCCACAACCTTCGATCGAGCGTGTTGCCAAGGGCTGGCGTTACCCCTCTGTGGGAGCCCGCGGTGCGGGCGATGCGTAGCACCGGTGCGAGGCTCAGTCGTTCATTCCGCGACAGCGCCAAGTCCCTCCCGCTGCCTGGCCCAAGCTTAAGCCGACAGAACGAACAGCAGCGCGGTACTGATCAGGCCGATGAACCACACCAGCGATCGCAGGGTGGCCATGTCGAGCATGTACAGCACGCCGTAGACGATCCGTGCCACCACGAAGGTCACGGCCAGCAGGTCGATGGTCCCCTGGGCCAGCTGTCCCACCTGATGGGCGATGATCACGCCCGCAGCGAAGGGCGGGAAGGCCTCCAGGGCGTTCTGCTGGGCCCAGTTGGCCCGGGCAGGCCAGCCTTCCAGCCGGCCGAGATAGGTCCGGGGAGCGGCGTTGTCATAGCGGCCGCCGCCTGTGCTGCCACCGCCGACCTTGGCAAAACCCACCCAGACGATGGGCATGAACATGGAAATGAGAACGCACCAGTAGGCCAGGGTCATCGGTCTGCTCCATAGTGATTTGTCCGCAGGTTACCGCAAAGACTGTCAGCTCCCACCGCGTTGGGGCATAAACGGGTGCCAGTGCTGACGCAGAATCCCCTGTGGCACAGCGTCAGGATCATGCAGGCCGTAGTGTTCAGGCCAGCTGCCATCGGCAGGCAGCTTGTAGCTTCGAAGCAGCCGATCCACCAGCGGCAGGTGGATGGCGAAGTTGCAGTGGGCGTAGGCCGGATCGCTGGCATGGTGCCAGTGGTGGTAGCGGGGCAGCACCAGCACCTGCTCCAGCCAGCCGAAGCGCAGGCCCAGATTGGCGTGGGCAAGCACGGCCTGCAGGCCCACCAGGATGACGTAGGCGTTCACCACAGCGGGGGTGAAGCCCAGCCACAGCAGGGGCAGCAGCACCAAAGAGCGGGTGCATAGAATCTCCAGCAGATGCATGCGTGATCCGGCCAGCCAGTCCAGGCTGCGGCTGGAGTGGTGCACAGCGTGGAAGCGCCACAGCAGCGGGTAACGATGATAGGCGCGGTGGACGCTGGCCTGGGTGAGGTCGGCCACGAAGACGGCGAGCAGGAACTGCAGCCACACAGGCAGGAGCTGGATGGCGCTCTGCAGGGGCGGGTAGAGGGCCAGCGACAGCACCGCCGAAGTGAAACTGGTGACGCTGATCAGGATGAACTGGATCAGCACGTGACCGACGAAAAAATAGGCCAGGTCGGTGCGCCATTCCGGACGCAGCACCGCCTGAGGATGGGCTGAGCGCATGCGCTCGATGGGAATGAACACCAGCGCCGAGGCCAGCAGCGAAATCAGGAACCAGTCCAGGCCCAGAGAAAATGGCGTCGGCCGGATGGGTTCGAACTCGACGGTGGCGCCGCCCAGCAGCAGGGCCAGGGTAGCGCAGCCTATGCCCAGCAGGGACAACCCGCGGCCGCGTCCGCGCAGCAGGCTGAACGTGCCCAGCAGGAAGGTGGCCACCAGCCCCGCCAGCAGCAGGCTGCGGGCGAAGTCCTCGCTGTAGACCTGGCGGAACTCACGACTGGTGAGCAGTTCCGGGAAATGGAAGCCGAGCACGCCGAGCAGGCAGAATGGGCCGAGCAGGGCGACGATCCACCCGAGCATGGGTGCATTCTGGGGAGGCATTGCTGCGGCTCATCGCTGGGAATCCCTGGCCCTGAAATTAGCTCGCGTCCGAACGCTCGTCCAGCGTCTCAGGTCATCCGCCCTCCGTCCTGCTGTAACATGCGTCGGTGCATTTTTCCTGCCTTTGGAGAGAGAAGCCCATGAACGGAGCCGAAAGCCTGATCCGCACGCTGGTGGACGCCGGGGTCGATCACTGTTTTGCCAATCCCGGCACCTCCGAGATGCATCTGGTGCAGGCCATCGACGGCACCACGGGTATGCGTCCGGTGCTCTGCCTCTTCGAGGGTGTGTGTTCCGGTGCGGCGGATGGCTACGCCCGCATGACCGGTCGTCCGGCAGTGACGCTGCTGCACCTCGGTGCCGGATTCGGCAACGCCACCGCCAATCTTCATAATGCCCGGCGGGCGGGCTCACCGATCATCAATCTGGTGGGCGACCACGCCCGCCATCACGTGGCCTTCGACGCACCGCTGACTTCGGACATCGAAGGCATAGCACGGCCGTTCTCGGCCTGGGTGCGCACCTCCCGCAGCGCCATGGGACTGGCCCGGGACGGCGCCGATGCGGTGACCGCAGCGCTGACCCCGCACCCGGTCTCTACCGGCCAGATCGCGACCTTGGCGATTCCGGTAGACTGCGCCTGGGGGGAAGGCTCGGGACCGGTTGCCGTGCCGAAACCACAGAGACCGGCGACCGTAGCCGGTGATCGCATCGAAGCGGTGGCCCGTCAGCTCGATGCCCAGACCCTGATCATGCTCGATGGCAGCGGCCTCTCCGCCGCCGGGCAGATGGCTGCGGCGAGAGTGGCGGCAGCCACCGGCTGTCAGGTGATGGCGGTGACCTTCCCGGCACGGACGGAACAGGGACCCGGTCTGCCGCCCTTAGCGCGTCTACCGTATTTCCCGGAGCAGGTGATCAAGACCCTGGCGGGTGTCCGGCGCATCGTGCTGGCAGGTGCAGAGGCGCCTGTCAGCTTCTTCGCCTATCCCACCACACCCAGCGATCTGGTTCCCGACGGCTGTGAAGTGCTGCGTCTGGCCCTGCTGCAAGAGGATGTGGTGACCGCGCTGGAAGAGTTGGCATCAGCAATGGGGGCACCTGGGCAGCCGCCGCAACTGAATGCCGTACAGCGACCGGAGGGAAGTACTGGCGCCCTCGATACTCGCAAGGCCGCGGCCGTGATCGCTGCCACTTTGCCCGAACAGGCCATCGTGGCAGTGGATTCCGGGGGTGGCGGTGCGGCTGCAGGACTCTGTCAGACCGCAGCGCCTCACACCTGGCTGAATCTCACCGGGGGCGCCATCGGCATGGGCGCGCCACTGGCGGCGGGCGCCGCCCTGGCCTGTCCTGACCGGCCGGTTCTCGCGCTGCTCGGTGATGGCGGTGCCATGTACACCAATCAGGCTTTCTGGACCCAGGCCCGTGAGGGGCTGAAGGTCGGCACCGTGATCTTCTCCAACCGCCAGTACAAGATCCTCGAGCACGAGTACCGGCGGCTTGGGGTCAACGAAGTGGGTGCTCGTGCGGCAAGCCTGTTCGATATTGGTGGCCCTGATATCAATTGGCCTGCCCTGGCAGGCTCTATGGGCGTACCTGGATGTCGCGTCGAGACGGCTGAAGACCTTGCATCCGCCATCGAGCGGGGCTTCGCCAGCGATGGACCCTTCCTCATCGAGGCGATGATCTGAGAAAGCAGTGCTGCGTGACGTTCACGCCTTGAGCCGACCTCAGGGCTGGACACGGCTCACGGACACTTCCAGATAGCGCTCACCGTCGGCGATGGCGATCTGGCCGTCCTGCAGGGTGATCTGAAGCTGCATGCTGCGCGAGGCCAGTTCTGCCAGTTCTGCCCGTGCGGTATCGGTGAGCGTCCAGATCGTCAGCGTAGGCAGCCGTGAGCAGACGGCGCTGTACTTGCGCCACCACACTTCGAAGGCGCGCTCGCCGTAGGCCAGCAGCACCACTTGCCCGGCGCGTCCGGCGGCGCGTCGCAGGCGTCGATCATCGGGCAGTCCGAGATCGATCCACAGCTCAATGTTGCCGGTGGGATCCTTCAGCCAGAGGTCCGGCTCGTCCTCGGCGGAAAGACCTCGACCGAACTCGAGCGCCTGGTCCGCATGCATGGCGAAGGCGAGAACCCGGAGCATCAAACGCTCCTCCGTCTCGGATGGATGTCGCGCCAGGGTCAGAGCGTGTGTTTCGTAATGGCCGCGATCCATGTCGGAAATCTGCAGTTCGGCCTTGTAAATAGTGGCCTTGAGCGCCATGCCTGCCTCGCGATGGGATGGTGGTACAGCGGTGCATTCTGCCACGGCCGGCGCGGCATTCCGGGCTCCATCTTGTGAGAGTTCATGCGAGACTGCGGCGATTGAAGTCGGTCATCCTTTGACCCGATCGACCAGCCACGATTGCAGGAGAGTTTCATGGATATCGCCGTCGTCACCGGTACCAGCACCGGTATTGGATACGCCACCAGTCTGCATCTGGCGCGACACGGCTATCAGGTGTTCGCCGGCATGCGCAATCCCGCCAAGGCTGGAGCGCTCGAGGAGGCCGCAGCTGCTGAAGATCTTGCGCTCGATATCATTCAGCTCGATGTCACCGATCCCGGCTCGGTGGCGGCGGCCTTCGCCAGGGTGGCGGCGGAGGGACCGGTGGAGGTGCTGGTGAACAACGCCGGCATCGGTGGCGCGTCGCCTCTGGAGCTGACTCCTGAGGCCGAGCATCGACAGATGTTCGAAACCAACTACTTTGGCGCCATTCGCTGCATCCAGGCCGTGGTACCGGGCATGCGCCAACGGGAACGGGGGGCCATCGTCAACGTCACCTCCGTCACCGGCATGATTGCCATGCCCAATCAGATTGCCTATTCGGCATCGAAGTGGGCGCTGGAGGCTGCGGGAGAAGCCCTGGCCCATGAGCTCTGCCGCTTCGGCGTACGGGTGGTGAACGTGGAGCCCGGCGTGATCATGACCAACATCTTCGAGAACTCCGCCGAGGCCACCCGCTTTGATAAGACCTCACCCTACAAGCAGGTCATGCGCCGTAACGGCAAGATGTTCGGCGCTGGCTTCAAGGCCCAGACCCCGCCCGAACGGGTGGCCGAGGCCATCCTCGAAGCCATCACCGCCGCGGAGTACCGCCTGCGCTGGCCGGTGGGAGCGGATGCCGTGGGCATGATCGGCGGCCGCCGTCGCATCAGCGACGAGGACTGGGTGGCCATGGGGGCTGATCTCACGGATGACGAGTACAACGGCCGCTTCAAGGCGTGGTTCGACGTCGAACTCTGACTGCACCCGCGGGCATGCTGTTTTGGGAGCCGACTTGGAGGGTGTCGCAAAAGGCTGGCAGATCTCCGTGGGAGCGGCTTCAGAGGGTGTCGCAAAAGGTTGGCAAGACTCCGTGGGAGCGGCTTCAGAGGGTGTCGCAAAAGGTTGGCAAGACTCCGTGGGAGCGGC
>SLTB01000300.1 GCA_007130155.1 Pseudomonadales bacterium | reverse complement strand
TACGCGCTGACCCGCGGCAGTCGCGAATTCCTGCTGCGGCCCCCTGACGGATTCAGCGAGGTGCCTTTGGCACGCTCCCGTGGAGGGCTCACCCTGGCGCCGGCCGGCCAGGAGCCGGCGCTTGATGCGTTTCTCGAGTGCTGGCAGTCCCGCTGCCCAGCCATTCGGGAGATCGATGCTGCCCGGGCGCTGGCCGATGTCCCGGTACTGATTGAGGGTTATGCCAGGCGCGCCGCCTACGATCCGGAGGTCTATGCGCTGGATACCGATGCCATGCTGCAGGGCTGGCTGCGGATGCTGCGCCAACATGGGAGTGAACTGATCACGGATGCCGGCGTTTCTGATCTGCAGCGGGTGGACGGCGGGTGGCGCGTGGAAACGCCGAAGGGAGTCTTCCGCGCCCCGGTGCTGGTCAATGCGGCGGGTGCCTGGGCCGCGGCGCTAGGACGTCTGGCCGGGGCGCAGTCCTTGCCTCTTGTTCCTCATCGGCGCACGGCAGCGCTGATCGAGGCGCCGCAGGGCTGTTCGGTGGATGACTGGCCCACAGTTGCGGACGCCGCCCACACCTTTTACTTCAAGCCCGAAGCGGGCGCCTTGATGCTCTCGCCAGCCGATGCCACGCCCACGGAACCCTGCGATGCCCGGCCAGAGGAACTGGACCTGGCGCTGGCCGTGGCACGGGCCGAGGAGGCGGCCCGGCTGGACGTCAAACGCTTCATTGCGACCTGGGCGGGACTGCGGACCTTCGTTCCGGACCAGGTGCCGGTCATGGGCTTCGATGATCAGGTAGAAGGTTTCTACTGGGCGGCGGGGCAGGGTGGTACGGGTTTTCAGACCGCACCCGCGGCAGGCCGTTGGATGGCGGCTGAGATCCTCGGTACGCCCGCTCCGGAAGATCTCCGCGAACTCGGGTTGACTGCCGAGGCGCTTTCGCCGCGGCGGTTTGGGTAGCGTGGACAGGCCTCGGGTACACGCGTGATCCGCAGGCGGCGCGCCGCTCATGGAACAGATCGAACTTGTGGAACAGATCGCAACCGATTGATCTGGCAAGGCGCCCGACGGCCCCATCGCCCCGACTGGGGCTGTTGCAGGCCATCCCTGGCCCGCAACCTTTCGGGCGCAAGGGGGCGACGCATTCCGCTCCTGGCGAATCCGTCGACGTACTGTCAAGTACGCCTGCGCGCCCGAACCGTCGCGCGCCTTGTCTTCTCCGACATCTCCACGCCCTCGCTTCGCGCATCGGTGAGATATGCGGGCTAGTTTCCTTGCAGGACAGCGTAAGAGCCAACAATTCTGAGGCCAACGCCGATCGGAGCCTGATGATTCCTTTTGCGACAGCGCCAACGAATGGGGTGGGTCGCTACAGCCCTAGCACCAGTTTGGCGACGATGTTGCGCTGCACTTCGTCGGTGCCGCCGGCGATGGATACGGCCCGGGTGTTGAGGTAGCGGGCCGTGGCTGTAAGTGCGGCTTCCGGCCCTACTGGCGTCGCCGTGGCAGTGGGCTCCCGGGCCTCGGGTTGATGGGGCAGCGCCCAGATCCCTGCCACTTCCAGCGCGAGTTCGGTCAGGTGCTGATTCAAGGCCGCAGTGCTGGTTTTCAGAATGGAGGAGGCCGGGCCCGGATTGCCGCCCTGGGATAGTGCGGAGAGGATGCGGAACTCGCTCATGCGCACCGCATCCAGATTGATTGCGGCGGCGTCCAGGCGTCGTCTGAAATCGGGTTCGTTCAACAGCGCGCTGCCGGAGGCGTCGGTGGCTGCTGCCATGCGTCGAATACGCGCCAGCAGTGCTTCGAGACGGGCGGCACCACCACCACCGCGCTCGAACTCCAGCAGGTACTTGGCTACCGTCCAGCCGTCGTTCTCCTCGCCGACCCGATTGGTGACGGGTACGCGGACACTCTCGAAGAACACCGTGTTCACCTCATGATCGCCGGAGGAAAAGATGATGGGCTCGACGCTGATCCCCGGCGTGTCCATGTCCAGCAGCAGGAAGCTGATGCCCGCCTGGGGGCGTCCAGACGTGGCGGTGCGTACCAGTAGGAACATGCGGTTGGCATGTTGGGCGTGGGTGGTCCAGATCTTGGTGCCATTGAGGATGTAGTCATCGCCATCGCGGGCAGCACGCAGGCCCAGGCTCGCCAGATCCGAGCCAGAACCCGGCTCTGAGTAGCCCTGGCACCAGTAGTCCTCGCCGGAGAGGATGCGGGGCAGGTAGGTGGATTGCTGCTCTGTTGTGCCGTAGCCCATCAGCACCGGGCCGCACATGCCGAGGCCCATGGGGGCGAGAGCCGGGGCACCGGCTGAGGCGCATTCGGCCTGGAAGATGTAACGCTGCACCACGCTCCAGCCAGGACCTCCGAACCTTTCCGGCCAGGAAGGCGCGATCCAGCCCTTGCGATGCAGGATGCGATGCCATCGGATATTGGTGGCGTAGTCCTGGAACACACTGCCGCAACGATCGGCGCCGCGCCGCAGACCGTCGTCGAGGGTCGATTCGAGAAAACTTCTGACCTCGTCCCGGAAGCGGGCATCGGCTGGAGAGAGTTGCAGGTTCATGGATGCTTGCTGGCCTCTGGTATTGGAGGTGGGAGCACACTAGCATAGGTCGCGGGTGGCCCAAATCTGAAGTCGGGAGATGCGGCCGCGGTAAGAGAAGAAAGAGAAGAAAGAGAAGAAAGAGAAGAAAGAGAAGAAAGAGAAGGGAGGGAGAGACGCATGATTTCGATTCTGCTTGCCGTGCTGATTTTGGCCACTGCCATTCTGGCGACAGCAGCTTTGGCGGTTCGCCGCCAGCGCCAGGCGCTGGGTCTCGATGCGGCGCCCTGGTGGATGCCGCGGCGCACCCTGCGTTGGAGCGGTGCAATGGTTGCCGGGGTCTTGGGGCCGCTGCTGTTCGCCAAGATGCTGGTCATGGCCCTGGCGCTGGGTTCTGAGCTCATCCTTCCAGCCGAGGGTGCGGGCATGATGGCGGGAATCGGCGTCGCCTGGCTGCTGCTGCCGATGGCGTTACTGGTAATCGGTACAGCGGCATTGAAACTGCCTGCTGCTGCCGATGACAAGACCCTGGATACCCGCGAGGTCATCCGTCTCGCCGACGGCAACGAGTGGTCGCTCATGCCGCTCGGAGTCGGACTTGCTTTGGGGGTACTGCTGCTGCTGGGTCCAGCAGTGGGCGTGGCGCTGGGAACACTGGCCTATTTGCCGTTGCTGCCACTCGGTGTAGTACTGCTGGTATGGGTGAGCGGCCGGCTGGCAGACCGTTATCGTTCCCTCGCGACGACCACCTGATTTTCGGGCGGCCGTCTATGGGGGCCATGTCGATGAGCCTGCCGAATCAAGAGATGGCCGTTCGTTTCACAATGGCCTCGAGTTCGAATACATGCGGATCATCCGCATCGAGATCCCGTAACGCCTTGGCCAGTCGCTCAAGATATTCGCGATTGCTGCCGCTTGGGCCGGTGGAGATCGCGATCTGTTGGGCGACCTCTATGGCAGGGGCCGGCCCAAGCCATGCGAAATTGCCGGGTTCAGCGATGTAGACGATGGCATTGAGGCGCAGGCCGGATGCGGCATGCAGGCCGTGGCTTTGGCGGGAGTAGCCGTTCTTTTCGCGATGGTCGAGATGATCGAGAACCTCTGCGGCCGCTTCCGCCGGGATCCTGAACGCCATACCTGCGCAGACCTTGCCGGCATCCTTGATCAGGGTGACCACGCGCCCCGGGGCATGAGGAAGACCGCGGTGATCGTGGCTCCCCTGCCAGAATCGACGGCTGAATCCATGCAGTCGGGCGGGGACCCGATCGATATGCGGTACCGAGGGATTCCAGATCAGGGAGCCGTAGCCAAATAGCCAGAAGCTCTCGTTTGCGGCGGTCGCGCAGGCCATGCGTGGTGATCCGGGTCAGGGTCGTCGGCCGATGCTGCTGCTCGCAGACTCCCTGTCCACCACTTCGTGGACATCCCGGAACATGCTGCGCAGTTGTTGCTTCAGGTAGTCCATGACCATGTCGCGTTGGGGGATGGACTCTCGAGTGATCTTGTTTACCGCCAGTCCTTCGAGCAGATAGCGCGACACGTACACGGCCAGGTTGAACTGTTCCGAAAGGGCGAGGTCCGGGAAGAGTTTGCGCGTGGCCTCACGGGATGCTCGATCGAACTCGGCCACCGCGGGGAGCATGATCTCGTGCAGTTCCTGGTCGGTTCGGGCGGCTACCTGAAGTTCCAGGAATACCACGAAGAGCCAGGAGTCGAGCTGTCTCCAGTAGCTGTCGATGCCTTCCTCGATGCGGGTGAATCGGGCCTGATCCTGGACCTCGGTCTCTTCCTGTTCGTAGGCCAAAAGGCGCTTCTCGTTGAGGTGCTTCACGGCGGCACCGATCAGGGCGAGGCGTGATGGGAAATGGTGGAGCATGGCGCCGCGTGAGACGCCGGCTTCCGCAGCGATTTTCTCGGTGGTGGTGCTGTTGTAGCCGAGTTGATAGAAACACTGCAGGGCGGCGTCGAGAATGGCGGTTCGGGTCATCTCGCTCTTGGTCTGCTGCCAGGTCTTGTCGCCCTGAGAGGGCTGACGTCGTGGCTCGCTGATCGCTGTCGTTCTGGTCTTTGTCATGTCGCCCTGACGACCTCCGCCCTTGTTCTGAAAAACTGTGCCAGCAGCTTGCGAAAACTCCCCGCTTCCGCATTCTGATCGCAAAACAGTACCACAGGTTTGTTTTCCGTGACCCTTCGCGGCGTCCGGGTTAGCCTCCGAACCATGCAGACCCCCGGGGCCGGCAATGAGACATTGAGGAGAGCAAGGCGATGCGTATCCTGTTGGTGACCAAGGGCCATCCCTTCGAGAAGGGACCCTTCTTCGACATGTTCGATGGCTTCGACGGCATCGAGTACACCCATGTGGAGCAACCCGCGGCGCGGGTCTTCTTCGACCCGGATTTGGCTCGGGACTACGATGCCATCGTCTGCTACGACATGCCCGGCATCCACTTCAAGCCCGGGGGGCCGGAGTTCGAGGAACCTCCGGCGAGGTTTCGTGAGCGGTTTCTGGAGCTACTGGAATCCGGCTTTGGCTTCGTTTTCCTGCACCATGCCCTGGCCGGATGGCCCGCCTGGCCAGAATTCGGGGAGATCGTCGGCGGACGATTCCTCTATCTTCCTGGCGAGCTGCGAGGTCGGCCCGAGCCTGACTCAGGCTATCGGCATCAGGTCGCTCATCGGGTTAATGTGGTCGATACTGCGCATCCGGTTACGGCGGGCCTTCCCAAGAGTTTCGAAATCACCGATGAACTCTATCTTGCGCCGGTTTTCGAGGATGACGTCCATCCGTTGCTGCGCAGCGAGCATGAGTTCGTGCGAGACAATTTCTATTCCGCTGCGCGTGCCGTCCGCGATGGCAAGATGTACGACAACAGTGGTTGGGAGCATGACGATGGCAGCAATCTGATCGGTTGGGTCAAGCGCTATGGTGCCAGCCCCATCTGTTACCTGCAGTGTGGAGACGATCCGGTCGCCTGGGCCAGCCGGGAATTTCAGATGTTGCTGGGCAATGCCATTCGCTGGGTGGGATCGGAGGAAGCCCACGCCTGGGCCCGCGGTTCGTGATTGCGCGCCATTGGAGTCTCGTTGGCGGCCCCGCATACGATCAGGTCGCTCTGGTGGTCTCCGCAGACGACGATGCCGGATTCAGGATCGCATGGTTCGGCGAGTGGCATGGCGCCCAGGAAGATCTGGCTGCGCCGATTCACCATCCGCGGCGCCAACGTTGGGGTGCGCGTCTGGATGCTGCAACACGATCAACCGTTTGGTCTGGTGAAGGTGGCTGCCCTGTTCCGGCTCCTGCCTTGCAGTATCAGCGTGAAGGTGGCGGATGGACGTTCCTTCCTGATCAGATCGAGGTCCATGCTGTGGACGCACAGCGTCTGGAGGTGATCCAGACCGACGATGTCGCAGCCCTGGTCCTGACCATCAGTTTCCACCTCGATGCGGCCACCGGTGTGCTGGAGGTCGCCAGTCGGCTGGGCAATCTGGGCGCGGATATGGTGACTCTGGGCTGGTGCGCTGCAGTGGAACTGCCGCTGCCGTTCTGGGCCGATCACCTGCTTGATCACGCCGGGGACTGGTGTGCGGAGTTCCGGCGTGAAACGCGCAAACTCGGTGCCGCCGGACTGCTTCGTGAATCCCGTGAGGGGCGCAGCGGTCACGTGCATCCTGCGGTACTGGTGTTCAGTGCGGGTGTGCCCAGTGCGGCCGGGGGGCGCGTGTTCGGCATGCAGCTTGCCTGGAGCGGCAACCATCGCGGGCGGGTGGATCGGCGGTTGGACGGAACGGACGTCGCGCAACTCGGGGTGTTGCCGCTGGGCAATGAGCTGCGGCTGGATGCGGGCGGGAGTTGGCAATCGCCGGCTGCCTTCTGCGCGGTGTCGCGGCATGGTCTGGATGGTCTGGCAGAGCGCTTTGCAGCAGGATGCCGGGCGCGGATTCTACCGACCTCGGGGCAGCGCTGGCCGCGCCCGGTACATCTGAACACATGGGAGGCCTTGTATTTCGATCACAGCAGGGAAGGTCTCGAAGCCTTGGCGGTGGCCGCTGCAGGTGTCGGTGTCGAGCGCTTCGTGCTCGACGACGGCTGGTTTCGCGGTCGTCGTGACGATCGAAGGGCCCTCGGCGACTGGTCTGCCGATCCACAGCAGTATCCGGAGGGGCTCGGTCCGCTGATCGACCATGTGCGTGGCCTTGGGATGCACTTTGGTCTCTGGGTCGAGCCGGAGATGATCAGTGAAGACAGCGAGCTGTTCCGCCAGCATCCACAGTGGGTGCGGGGCCAGTCGGGTAGACCACCGCTGTACGGACGCCATCAGCGCGTCCTCGATCTTGGGCAGCCTGAGGTCTGTGACTATCTGTTCCTTTTGCTTTCAGGCCTGCTTCAAGCCCATCCCATCGACTATCTGAAGTGGGATCACAACCGGGTTCTTACCGAGTCGGCGAAGGGTGGCGGCCCGGGTCATACCTCTCAAGTGGTCGGCCTCTACGGTCTCTTGGATCGCCTGCGATCGGCCCATCCGGAGGTGGAGATCGAGTCCTGCGCCAGCGGTGGCGGCCGTGCCGATTGGGGCATGCTGCAACGCTGTCATCGAATCTGGACCAGCGATAGCAACGATCCCGTTGTTCGCGCCCGGATCATGGCGGGAGCCGGCCTGCTCGCACCGCCGGAAGTGCTCGGTGCGCATATCGGACCAGAGCGCGCTCATACCACGGGGCGCGTCAGCGACCTGGACTTCCGCGCTGCGGTGGCGCTGCTGGGCCACTTCGGCCTGGAACTGGATGTCCTGGCGCTCGATGCGAATGAGCGCCAGCGGTTGGCTGCTCACGTGCAGCGATACAAACGCCTGCGGGAGTTGCTGCACACGGGCCGTCACGCGCAGCCGGTGTTCGATGGTGATCATCTGGTGCGGATCGTCACGGCAGCGGATCGCAGACGGGCCGTCGCCATCGTGCTGAGACTCGATGATCGAAGACCCGGACAGCCGCTGCGTTTTGCGCTGGCTGATCTCGCCCCGGAACTGAGCTATCGACTGACCTTGTCAGATCCGCTGCCTGACATGGAACGCCGTCCGGTGATGCTGGTGGGCGCAAGTGACTTCGAAGCCGCGGGTAGGGTGGTGGGTGGCGCCTGGCTGGCCAGTGCCGGCCTCACGCTGCAGTTGCCGGCGCCCCAAAGTGCTTTGGTCCTCGAACTCCAGGCGCACCCCTAATTCGGTGCTTGGCTACTGTGAGCCAGACGCCTTCGCTGCACTCGATCCGCGGGGACGCTTCCCTATGATTGCCAGCTGTCACTTGCCGATCACGGCGTCCTCGCCGTACAGGGCTGCCGCGAACTTCTCGACGTTGGGCCCCCGCCGCAGGTGGTGGCCGCCGTCCACGGAGAGGATCACACCTGTGATCCAGGTCGCTTCCGGGCCGCACAGGAAGCGCACCGCTTCGGCGACGTCTTCGACCTTGCCCGTGCGTCGGATGGGCATGCAGTCGAGATAGTCCTCGAGGATGTCCGGATCATCCTGCAGCCCCTGAGTGAGATCGGTTTCGACGAGTCCCGGGCACACCGAATTGCAGCGCACGCCCGCCACTCCGAGTTCATCCGCCACGTTCTGGGTCAGGGTGTCGATGGCGGCCTTGCTGGCGCAGTAGCCACCCATGAAGCGGTGGGTGCGGACACCGGCGATGGACGAAATCGCGCACATGGCACCGCCGCCGGATGCGGCGATGGCCGCACCGGCGTGCTTGTAGGTCAGCAGGGTGCCGTTGAGGTTGGTGCGCATGACTCGTTCGAAGTCGGCCAGATCCTGGCGAATGATCGGAGCGAGTCCCCCGGTACCGGCATTGGCCACGGCGACGTCCAGGCGCCTGGAATCGCCTCGGGCGATGGCGACGGCACGTTCCACATCGGCTTCGTCGGCCACATCGCCGGCGGCGATCAGCACCTGGCCTGGAGCTGCGCGCAGGGCGGCGCTGGCGCTCTCGAGTCGCTCCTCGTCCCGCCCCATGAGCGTCACGGTGGCACCGTCTGCCAGAAAGCGTGCGGCGCATGCCAGGCCGATGCCGCTGCCGCCGCCAGTGATCAGGACTCGCCAGCCTGCCAGGGTGGAATTGCTCATGGCTTTCCTTCCTTCTCTACTGATCGCGACTGATCGCGACTGATCGCGGGTGGATGGGTTGACGGATCGCGTGGTGAGGGTCCGGGCAGGCATGATAGAAGTGATGTGCGAGGATGGGAAACCGGAGGGGAACATGGAATTCGACGAGGTGGTGCGGACGACTTTCGCAGCCAGGGCTTACACGGACGAGCCGGTGGACGATGCCACGGTAGAGCAGTTGCTGGATATGGCGCGCTTTGCCCCGAGCGGCGGCAATCGCCAGGGCTGGCGGGTGATCGTCGTTCGCGAAGCGGCGACCCGGGCCGCCATGAAGGCCCTGATGGAACCGGTGGCGCGACGCTACATGGCCCAGCGCATGGCGGGCGAGAACCCCTTCAGCACGATCACGCCGTCCCGGGTCACACCCGATCAGGTGGCCGCGATGGCGTTGCCGCCCGGCCTGCTGGAGTGGGTGGACAGCGCGCCAGTCATCCTCGTGGTCTGCGTCGATCTGGACGTGGTGGCGAGTTTCGACGTGGATCTGCCAAGGGTCGGCGTGATCAGCGGCGCGTCGATCTATCCCTTCGCCTGGAACATTCTGCTGGCGGCCAGGTCGCTGGGCTTGGGCGGCACGATGACCACGTTTCTGGCCGGTGCCGAGCCGGCAGCCTGCGAGCTGCTCGGTATCCCTTCCGGTCATGCCATCGCTGCGGTGCTGCCGATTGGGCGACCACCGAAGCAGCTGACCCGCCTGACCCGGTGTCCGGTGGCGGCGTTCACCACCCGTGAGCGCTTCGATGGGCCCCCATTCGTCTGATCTTTCACGTTGACTAGCGAGACAAGCGGTCGCTAAATGACGCTCGTCGGCGCGTCCCCCCCTGGTATTTCCATGCGGGCCAGTGTTGAGTGGCTGCCGGCGACCAGGGGTTAGTCACGCGTGGGTGGTCGTTGGATTGTTCTGCAGGTAGCCGGCCAGGGGCCGCATGCTGCAGTTCGTCATCGGACTCGGTCCTGCCATCAGGCCAGCTTCGATGTCTGCCAACATGGGGAGGAATCGCGACATGTTCGAAAAGACCCGCCTTGCCGCTGCGGTCGCTGCTGCGGCCGGGCTCGCTGTGGCTGCACCGGTCCATGCCCAGGGGGGCTCCTGCGGAGCGCCGGATGCTCGAAGAGATCGTGGTCACGGCTGCCCGCCGTGAGCAGGACATCCAGGACGTGGCGGTGACCGTCACGGCCATTACCGGAGACGTCCTCCAGCGTGCCTTTGCCCAGGACGCCACCGGGCTCAATGGTATTGCGCCAAACGTGCAGCTTCTGCCCGTGGGTGCGTTTCCGAATGCATCGGCATTCTACATCCGTGGCGTGGGTAGCGCGGACATCGAGTCTGCCACCGAGCCCGGTATCGCCGTATTCGTCAATGACATCTACCAGGGGCGGACATCTACCGCTTTGACAGACTTCCTCGACATCGAGTCGGTGGAGATCCTGCGCGGTCCCCAGGGCACTTTGTTTGGCCGCAACGCGGCCGGCGGTGTCGTGCAGGTGAATCAGGCCCAGCCGGAATTCGGTGCCCAGACCCTCGACGTGGGGGTGATGGTCGGCAATTTCGGCCGGCGTAACGTGAGTCTGGTGGGCAACATGCCACTCAGTGACGATGTTGCATTGCGTCTTGCAGGCAAGTTCACCAGTTCCGACGGCTACTACTCCAATCAGCACCCCACCGGTGGCAGCGTCAGCGGCAGTGAGCGCATCACGCTGATGCCGAGCCTGAAGTGGCAGGTGAACGACGACCTCGAGGTGCTGCTGCGCGGTGAGTACAACCGCACCCGTGACGACAGTCAGGCCAATGTGCCGTGGAATGCCTGCCGGCAGGATCCGGCAACGGCTGTGCCGGTCGCGAGTGGATTCATCACGGGTGTCAATGACATCGTCATCGACGCCACAGCCAATATCTTCCAGGACGTGGACACGGCCCGCGCGCTGTGCGCCAAACCCATTCGGGGACAAAGTTTCAAGGTGGACCACAACCAGGAAAACGGGAACTACGCCGATTTCGATGTCTGGGGGTTGAGCGCCACGGTCAGTTATGACGTGCCCGAACTGGGGCGCTTCACTTACATTGGCAACTACCGGGAAGTGGATGAGGACGTCTACAACGACTTCGACACCACACCCTACTTCATCTTCGAAACTCGGCGGGTTCAGGACCATTGGCAGTTCAGCCACGAGCTGCGCTTCAATGCCGACCTCTCCGAGGATTTCGAGCTGGTTCTCGGTGCCTACTACTTCGAGCAGGACTACGACCTCCAGCAGAATATTTTCGGCCTGCTGGCGGGCCCCGCTCAGAACATCTTCGGCCGCAGCAAGCAGGACCATCGCAATATCGCCATCTTTGGTCAGCTCGACTACCGGGTAACCGATGAGTTGGTGCTGATCGCCGGCCTGCGCTGGGACGACGAGAAGAAAAGCTTCAATCATTGCGGCGTGGGTGCGGGCAGCGTCGCGCTGCGGATCTGCGAGGCTGACTTCGGCGCGGGTCTCATGGATACAACGATTTCCGACAGCAACAGCTGGAGCAACGTGAGCCCTAAGCTGGGCGCCCAGTATTTCTTCTCTGACGACCTGATGGCCTACGCCACCTGGTCGCGGGCGTTCCGCTCCGGTGGCTACAACGGCCGGGCCACCTCACCGAGCACCATCGGTCCCTTCAACGAGGAGCAGGCTGACAACTTCGAGATCGGCGTGAAGTCGGCCATGCTCGATGGTCGCATACGGGCGAACCTGTCCGCGTTCTGGCTCGACTACAAGGACCTGCAGCGTCCGGTCATCCGGCCGAGCCCGACAGGCGCTGGGGGTCAGGAGACCATTACCGAGAACGTGGGTAAGGCCCGCAACCGTGGCGTCGAACTGGAACTCAGCGCTCTGTTGACGCCGCGACTGAGCCTGGATATGTCGCTGGGTTACCTGGATGCCAGCAACCAGGAGTTCTGTGCGCCGCTGCACGGTGTACGTTTGGTCGATGAGCCGCCCGCCGGATTCACCCGGTGTGCGGACAGTCTTCCGATCGTCGACGGGGCAGGAAACCCCGCCGGCTTCCTGGTACCTATCGACGCCACCGACCTCGACCCTCCCCAGTCGCCGAAGTGGACGACCCGCGTAAGCCTGGTGTTCGAGCAACCCATTGATGAGTTCGGCAGCCTCACCCTGGCCGCTTCCTGGCGTTATCAGTCCGGTGTCAATGCGGTGGGCGCGGGCCTGCCGCCGGGTACTGATGTCGGCATTGCCAACTTCGATGGCAGCCGGGTGGATGCGCGGCGCGGCTCCAATGAGGTCATCGACGTCAATGCCACCTGGCGCAGTCCGGACGAGCGCTACCGCGTATCGGCCTTCGTCAAGAATCTGACGGATGAGCAGTATCTGGCCACAGGGACCTTCGTGGCTGGATTGTTCAACTTCATCCATTTCAACCCGCCGCGCCACTACGGCCTCGAAGTGTCCATGGCTCTCGGCCGGTAACCTGCAAGTACCGCTAAGTCCGCCGGCATCCGCGAGGGTGCCGGCGGATGCCCTCCCTAATGCCAGCCAGGGCCCTCTGATGGGCTAGGCAGCATCGCTTTAGCCTTCCTTTGCCTCCCTTCTCGCTCTGCCCTTCGCCGTGTCAGAAAATAATCCAGCCTGATTGGGATTTGACCTGTCCATATCGATTTGTTACAAGGTGTTTCGCAATCCTGGCCGAGTCGCGGTTCTCAAGCCTTCGGCAGGGGCGTTTCATCCATCACCGCAGCCGTCCTGGCGGGCCGTTGCGATCGATTTTCTGCTTGATTGACATGGTTTAGCGGTCCCGTTTCAGCATCACCCCCAGGCCGAAATGCGGCTGGTTGTTGAAGGGGCCCGGTTTTCCAGGGGAGAGAGACCCATGTTTGTAAGAAATACCTTGGCTGTAGCCATCGCCGCTGCGGCAGGCCTGGGCGCCACCAGCCAGGCGGTTGCCCAGGCCCCTGCTGTCGAGCGCCGTGCGCTCGAAGAGATCGTCGTGACCGCTGCCCGGCGCGAGCAGTCCATTCAGGATGTGGCCGTCTCCGTGACAGCGATCTCTGGCGACGCGCTGCAGCGCGCCTATGCCCAGGATGCCACCGACCTCGATGGCATCGCGCCGAACGTGCAGCTGATGCCGGTGGGTGCATTCCAGAACGCCACGGCGTTCTTCATCCGCGGGGTCGGCAGCACCGACATTGAATCCGCCACTGAGCCGGGCATTGCCGTGCTCGTCAATGACGTTTACCAGGGACGGACATCAACTGCGCTCACTGACTTCCTCGACATCGAGTCGGTGGAGATCCTGCGCGGTCCTCAAGGGACGCTGTTCGGCCGTAACGCGGCCGGCGGTGTGGTGCAGGTCAACCAGACCCAGCCCCAGCTCGGCGAGACCACCTTGGATCTCACCCTGCTCGGTGGCTCCAAGGGTCGCCGCAACATCACTGCGGTCGTCAATACGCCTCTTGCCGAGGATGTCGCCTTCCGCCTCGCCGGCAAGTACTCGGAGTTTGACGGCTGGTACAAGAACGCTAACCGCGAAGGCGGCAGCGTCAGCGGTCAGGAAAGACTCACACTGATGCCCAGCATGAAGTGGGACGTCAACGAGAATCTCGAGGTGCTCGTGCGCGGTGAGTACAACCGTACCCGCGATGACAGCATGGCCAATGTGCCGTGGAACGTCTGTCGTGAAGATCCCGCCACCGCGGCGGTGATTCCTGGTACCGGTTTCATCACTGCAGCCAACGACCTGGTGATCGATGCCGTTGCCAACGTCTTCGGTGATCCGGCCGCTGCCGCTGCCCTGTGCGGCCAGCCCATCACCAGTGACAGCTTCACCGTCAACCACGATCACGCCGGCGGCAACTTCGCCAAATTCGACACCTGGGGCCTCACCGGTCAGGTCAACTACACGGTTCCGGAACTCGGCCGCTTCACCTACATCGCCAACTACCGTGACGTGGACGAAGACGTGAGCAACGACTTCGACACCACGCCGTTCCACATCTTCGAGACCCGGCGTGCTCAGGAGCACTGG
Source organism: Pseudomonadales bacterium (assembly GCA_007130155.1). Classification (GTDB taxonomy): domain Bacteria; phylum Pseudomonadota; class Gammaproteobacteria; order Pseudomonadales; family Azotimanducaceae; genus SLTB01. The sequence goes on along the minus strand of SLTB01000300.1, from coordinate 5,551 downwards.
CAGTTCAGCCACGAGCTGCGCTTCAACGCCGATCTCTCCGACGATTTCGATCTGGTTCTGGGTGCCTACTACTTCGAACAGAAATACGATCTGCGCCAGAACATCTCCGGTCTGTTGGGGGGACCACTGCCGGGTAACTTCGGGCGCAGCCGGCAGGAAGCCGAGAACTGGGCCCTGTTCGGCCAGCTCGACTATCGGATTACCGACGACCTGGTGCTGATCGCCGGCCTGCGCTACGACAGTGAGAAGAAGCAGTTCGATCACTGTGGCATCGGTCAAGGTGACCAGGCCACCCGGGACTGCCCCGAGGGCGTGCCCACCACGGTGAGCGCCAGCGAGTCCTGGAGCAATCTGAGCCCGAAACTCGGCGCCCAGTACTTCATCAACGCCGATACCATGGCCTACGCGTCCTGGTCGCGGGCTTTCCGTTCCGGTGGCTTCAACGGCCGAGCCGTGTCGCCGTTCTCCATCGGCCCCTTCGATGAAGAGCAGGCGGACAACTATGAGATCGGCATCAAGTCCGATCTCTTCGACGGTCGCATTCGTGCCAATCTTTCCGCCTTCTGGCTCGAGTACAAGGACCTGCAGCGTCCGGTCATCCGTCCCAACCCGGCCGGCGGCGGCGGTCAGGAGACCATCACTGAGAACGTTGGCGAGGCCCGCAACCGCGGTGTGGAACTCGAACTCACGGCTCTGGTGGCAGATGGCCTCACCATTGACTGGACGCTGGGCTATCTGGATGCCAGCAACCAGGACTTCTGTGCGCCGCTGCAGGGCGTCCAGCCCACGGATCAGTTGGCGCCGGGCTTTACTCAGTGTGCCCCGACCCAGGTAGTGGATGACGGTGCCGGCGGTACTACGGGCTTCCTGATCCCCATCGACGGTACCGATCTCGACCCGCCCCAGTCGCCGAAGTGGTCCAGCCGTCTCAGCTTGGTCTATGAGCACTCGCTTCAGGAGAATGGATTCATCACCATGGCGGGTACTTGGCGCTATCAGTCCGGCGTCAGCGTGGTGGGCGCAGGCCTGCCCGCCGGCAGCGATGCCGGGGTGTTGAACTTCAACGGCGCGCGTATGACCGGCCGGCGTTCGTCGAACAATACCTTCGATATCGATACTACCTGGCGCAGTGTCGACGACCGTTATCGGGTGTCCGCGTTCATCAAGAACGTCACGGATGAGCAGTACATCTCCACGGGTACCTTTGTGGCTGGACTGTTCAACTTCGTGCAGTTCAATGAGCCGCGTCACTTCGGCCTCGAGTTCGCCGTGTCCCTAGGCGGCATGTGAACCGATGGACCTCTCCGCCGTTCGGCGGAGAGGTCCGCCGCTACTGCAGCGACCATCCATGGGGCCCGGCTGCGTCAATGGTCCGTCCCCGCAAAAGCCCTTCCCGTCTGGTGCGAACATCGCCGTAAGGCCCTGGCCCGCATCGACCTGAATCGCCGCCATGCGTGGACAGCTGCCCTGAGCTTACTGGGCCTTCTGCTCAAGGCGTCGCCGCAGGGAAAGCTTCAATCCCTCCTGGAAAGTTGACCCAGTCGTTACAATCCGTTACAAAATCGAGCCTTGCGTCCGGTCGACTGCCCCCCCGGTGGCTGAGCTGACCTGGAACGGGTGCCGCCTCCTGCTTGCGGTCTCGCGATGAAGCGGGGCCGCAAGCCTGCAATGGCGTTGACGATAACAATGAAGAGTTCCATCACAGGAATGTTCCATCACAGGAATGTTTCTGGACAGGGGAGACAGTTCCATGGATCAGAAGTTTTCCGCCCGTAGGGCATTCAGATTACCGGGGGCTGCGCTTGCCGCAGCCATCGCCTTGCCCGTGGTCGGTTTCGGCGGTGCCACATCGGCCCTTGCCCAGACCGCAAACGAGCCTCGAGCTCGCGCGGGCGCCATCGAAGAGATCGTCGTCACCTCCCGGCGCCGTGCTGAATCGGCTCAGGATGTGCCGGTGTCCGTGACGGCCTTTCGTCAGGAGGACATCGATCGCATCCAGCCCCGGACCATTCGCGACCTCGACGGTCTCGCGCCCAATCTGTTCATCGGCATGAACACGGCCGGACCGGGCGCCGGCGCCATCTTCATCCGCGGCCTAGGTTACGCGGACATCGAGAAAACCCAGAGCCCGGCAGTGGCCATCATTCTCGATGGGGTCTACCAGGGCACCAGCACCGGCCAGCTCATCGATGCCTTCGACATCGAGCAGGTGGAGATCAACCGGGGCCCTCAGGGCGTGCTCTACGGCAAGAACACCACCGGCGGCACCATCGTGGTTCAGCGCACCCGGCCGACGGGCGAATTCGGCATCCGTACTTCTGTTCAGCTCGGAACTGACAACGAGCGCACGTTCAAGGCCATCGCCAATGCGCCGCTGATCGAGGACGAGCTGGCGTTGAAGATCGGCGGCACCTACAAGGAGCGGGACGGCTTTTACAGGAACACGACCCGCAACACCAAGGTAGGGGACATCGACTACTGGTCGCTCACCACGTCGCTGTTGTGGACGCCGAACGACAGCTTCGAGGCTCAGTTCACCTACGATCGTATCCAGGACGATTCCGATACGCCGCCTCAGGATCCACGCTACAACGGTGATACGCCGTTCGTGAACGAGGCCGACCTCGACGAGTTCATGGACATGACCGTGGACAGCTTCGGTCTGCAGATGACCCTGGACACGGATTTCGGCCTCATCACGTCCATCACCGGCTACTCGAAGATGACCGACGATGTCCTGCAGGACTTCGATGGCTCCACGCGAGGCACTCCCGCGCGTCCGCTGGTGCAGCTGCACACCCTGCGTGAACAGAGCTATAAGCAGTTCACCCAGGAGCTGCGGCTGGACATGGATGTCACGGAGCAGTTGCTGTTTTCGTTCGGTGGTTTCTATTTGGAGTCCGAGCAGGGCTTTGCGCAGAACACGGATCAGGTCGTGCAGATCGCAGAGCTTCCAGGCGATCCCCCGATACCCCTTTCTGCGCTGCTGGGACCCGGCAATCCGATCCCTTCCTGCGAAGCAATCGGTCTGGTCAGTAATCCGAACCCCAATCTGGTCAATGACTTCTGTCAGATCGGGCCGTTGGTCTCCGATCAGCTGGCCACCCATGATGTCCGTTCCATCGGACTGTTCGGGAATCTGACGTACATGGTCACCGAGAATCTGGAATTGACTCTTGGCGCTCGCTACATCGATGAAAAGAAGAAATTCGCCAACCAATTCGTGGATCGGACCGCTGGCGTGGTGGGCCCTCTGGTCCGGGATTCCGATTCCTGGAGTGACTGGATCATCGCGGCCTCGGCCAACTGGCAGGTGACGAACGACAACCTCCTCTACGCCAGCTACAGCGAAGGTTTCCGCTCCGGCGGCTTCTCCATCCGCGGCACAGGCCAGGTGACCTGCCCGCTGTGCCCGGCGGATTTCCCGGGGATCATCGGCGTGGGGTCGGCAGGTGACCCCGTCATCGCTGCACCGCTCACCTTCGACCCGGAAGACGTCTGGTCGGTGGAAGTCGGCAGCAAGAACGATTTCCTCGATGGCCGTCTGCGCCTGAACCTGGCGGCATTCCACACTGAGCTCAAGGGCCAGCAGCTGTCTTCGATCATCGTCACGCCAGGCATCATTCCGGGGACGAATACCTTGATCAACAACGCTGGCAAGACGGTGATCCGTGGGCTTGAGATCGAGGCCACGGCGGTGCTGCACGAGAACTTCTCGCTGGTCATGGCCGGCGGCATGCAGGACGCTGAGCGGCGCGCCTTCGAGATCGACGGCACTCTGGTTCCCGTCGGTCCCGACGGGCAGGTTGGCGCACCGGGTCCATTCAGCATTCCCAAGGAACAGGTGGGGCGTTCGCCGGATTGGAACTGGGCGGTCAGCGGCGTCTACAGCCAGCAGATCGGCCCGGGTTACCTCGACGCCAATCTGACCCTCCGTGGTCAGGATGACTTCGTGCTGGTGAACTCCATCACTGGCGTGCCGGTGTTCGAGAAGGGCTACACCCTTATGGACGCCAGCGTGTCCTACGGCTGGAGCAGCCAGGCCGGCAACAACTTCCGCGTGGCCGTGTTCGGCAAGAACCTGACGGACAAGGAGTACCGGGAGCAATCTCTGCCGCTGGGGCCCTTTGGCGGCTTCCAGGGCTGGGGGCCGCCGCGCACGGCCGCAGTGGAGTTCCAGATGGAGTTCTGAATTCGGGTATGATGACGCTGGGCGTCTTGCGGGGCGGCCGGTTGATGACGGGCGAGCGGGCTCATCCAACGATCGTGAGGACATACCAAGCATGGCACTCAATCTGCAGTTCAGCGCCGAAGATGAAGCTTTCCGCGAAGAAGTGCGGAGTTTCCTGGAACAGCACCTGGATGAAGATCTCAAGGAGGCCGCTCGCCGTCAGACCAGCGTCTTCGCAGACAAGGACGTGGCCATGCGCTGGCAGCTCATCCTGCACAGAGAGCGAGGCTGGGCGGCGCCGACTTGGCCGAAGGACTTCGGTGGTCCCGGTTGGGGACCCACCCAGCGCTATATCTTCAATGAGGAGTGCTCCAAGGCCGGCGCCCCTGGCGTGATCCCTTTGGGCCTGCGCATGCTGGCTCCGGTGCTGTTCAAGTACGGCACGCCAGAGCAGCAGGATTACTACCTGCCGCGCATGCTCAATGGCGAGCATTACTGGTGTCAGGGTTACTCTGAGCCGGGTTCCGGTTCGGATCTGTCGAGCCTGAAGACCACTGCGGTCAAGGACGGGGACGACTACATCGTCAACGGCACGAAGATCTGGACCACCCATGCCCATTTCGCCGATCACATCTTCTGTCTGGTCCGCACGGACACCAGCGCCAAGCCCCAGGCAGGGATCAGCTTCCTGCTGATCGACATGGCCACCCCCGGCATCACCGTACAGCCCATCATCACCATTGCCGGTGACCATGAGGTCAATCAGGTGTTTTTCGACAACGTCCGGGTGCCTCAGAGCAATCGGGTTGGTCCGGAGAACGAGGGTTGGACGGCGGCGAAGTATCTGCTCGAGTTCGAACGTGGCGGTGGTGGTGCGGCGGCGCGACTGCAAGTGTCGCTCGAAGAGCTCAAGGCTCTGGCCCGTAAGGTCGATGACAGTGGTCACGCCCTGATCGAGGATCCGGCGTTCCACGGTCGCATTTCCGAGCTCGAAATCGGGATTCATGCCCTGGAGTTCAACGAACTGCGTACTTTGTCGAAGATGGCCGACGGCGGTTCACCTGGGCCGGAATCCTCGCTGGCGAAGAACACGGGTGTGGAGCTCGAGCAAACCTTGAACACGCTCAAGCTCGAGGCCATCGCCTGGTATGGGGTGCCCCACCACAACCTCATGCGTCTTCAGGACAACAATGCGCCCACGGTGGGGCCTGCTCGCTTTGAGCCTGTCAATGGCCGCTATATCAACAGCCGTGCCGCTTCCGTATTTGGCGGCAGCCGTGAGGTGCAGAAGAACATCATTGCCAAGACCGTCCTCGGGCTCTGATCTTCCACCTCGAGGGGGCGGGCCCGGGCAGCGCTCGGGCCCGTCCCTGCCAGTTC
>SLTB01000165.1 GCA_007130155.1 Pseudomonadales bacterium | reverse complement strand
CTCCCCGTGTGAGAGTAGGTCGTCGTCAGGCTTCTAAACGAGAGGCCCCGTCCAGATGGACGGGGCCTTTTTTATTCTGGAGGCGAATTCCTGGCGAACGCTTACTGGAAGTCGTCCATTTCCTGGCAGGAAGCATTAGAATTCCAGCACACGTGCTGGATATTCCTGGAGGGGAAATGGACAAGCTGCAAGTGCTGATCGTCAGTAAGGGCCATTTTTACAACCACGATTCCTTCCTGGCCATGTTCGAGGCCATGGAAGATGTCGAGACTACACTGGTCGAGCAGCCGGCTGCGCAGGTTTTGCTGCGTCCGGACCACGTCGAAGACTATGATGTCGTGTTGTTCTACGACATGAGTGGTATTCCGGGCGCCGGTCTCACTCATGATCGTGCCTCGGATGACGGCCAGCCCACCGAAGACTACCGTCGTAGCGTCGAGGCGCTGATCGAGCGTGGCAAGGGTATCGTGCTACTCAACCACGCAGCGGTTTCCTGGCCTGAATGGCCGCTTTGGCGCGCCATAACCGGCTCGTCCTTCATGCTGAAAGCTGGCGCCCTCGACGGCAAACAAGTTCCGGGCTCCGGTTATCGCGGTGGCCATGGACCTCACCCTAACGCCACTTTCCGCGCGGCACCTGTCGCCGCGCATCCCGTTCTCGAAGGCATCGAGGGTGGCTTTGAAGTGACGGACGAGCTTTACCTGAAGACGGCCGATTTCGAGTCCAGGGTCCTGCCGCTGATGCGTGCGGAATACGATTTCGTGGTCGAGAACTTCTCGCCGCCGCCTTTGGCACCCCCTGAAGAGCAGGCCGAATGGGGGCATCCACCGGGAAGTGATCTCGTGGTGTGGGCCCACTCTGCAGCGGCGTCGCCGGTGGTGGTGTCGGAACTTGGAGACGGGCCTGCTGCCTTCGAGAACCCCGGTTTTCGTCTTCTCCTTCACAATGCCCTGCGCTGGACTGCGTCATCTGAGGCCCGGGCCTGGGCGGCTAAGCGGCAAGGTTGAAGCTGTGGCAGTCGGCTCATGACCTTGCCAGGCGAAAGGCCACCCGCGTCAATCTGGTGGCAGGACGGTCCGCGAGCAGGGCGATGTCGCCGCCGATGCTGGCCATGAGTGCGTCGGCGGCTCTTCTGTTGCTGTCATCAAGGCTTTGGTAGTGGTCCTGGGGCCGCTGTAACATCCACAGGTCGAAGGGGAAGATCGACCGCTCGCCGTGGGCTTCACGCGGCGTGTTCCGCTCCAGCGTGTAGCCGTGCAGGCCGATACCGCGAGGTATGGTCTCGTCAGGATGCAATTGATTCCATGCCTCGAATGCAGTTCGAGTGGCAGCGAGTACCGGAAACTGCTCTGCGGCCATGCGCGCGAGAATGGGCAGCAGGGTGCTGGGAATGAGATCGTTCGGGACGAACTCGCCCGCCGCTTCGGCTGCTCTTGGCTTCATCATCCGCTTCACCCAGGCCACGACGCTGGGGGCGATGCGCTCCATGAGGGCACCCGAGGCCGGGTCCCTGTACTGATGGGCATAAAGTGGTCCGATGAGGCCAAAGTCGGCCATTGACGGGCGATTGCCGAGCAGGAAAGGATTGTGCTTCAGGTGTACGTCGAGGTCCCGCAACAGGGACTCGTAGCTGGCTTCGATGGCCGGGATTGTCATGTCGCTGACGCCGAGTGCCGGCAGGGAGCCGCGGAAAGGGCGGCAGGTCCGCTCACCGATCTCATCCTGCTCAGCAGGCGTTGCATCGGGCCGGGACAGGCGACCGAATTCGCGGATGATCCAGGCGCTGTTGTGGTTCCAGCGGTAATGCATGGCGGGAATTTTCAGCCATTCGTCTCCATACACCTCGAGCAGCAGTGCCGCCAGCTTCTGGGAGCTGCCCTCGGGATAGACACTGGGTTCGGGGAAACGCTGTTCGAGAGCATCGATGATTTCGGTGCTGTCCTGCAGGGTTTCACCTTCCGGGGTGACCACCACCGGAATGACCGGCCAGCCTACGCGGGGAAGGATGATTTCTTTGTAGATCTCGCGGGTGGCCGGGTACTCCTCGAACGGGATCCCCTTGTGGCCCAGGTAGGCGCGGACCTTGCCGGAGTAGTAGGAAATCTCGCCGCCATAGAGGCGATAGTGGGAATCCGAAGTCATCAAAGTCTCTCAGTGGTCGTCGGCTCAGTTATGCCAGCCGGGCCTGTTCGGGCAGGCTGATCGCCGCGGTCACGGCGAGGTCAGCGGAATCGAGGGCGTTCGATTTCGCAGCGCGAAACGCTTCCAGATCTCCGGTCACCATCTGCCAGACATACATGCGCTCATGACCGTTGTCGTCCTTAAAGGTATAGGGGCTGAAGCCCATGGGGATACTGGCGAAGACTTCCCCCATGCCACGGTAGAGGTGCCGGTCGCAGAAGAGCAGGTAGCGATCGAGGCTTGCTGTGGCGATGGAATCGAAGGCAACCACGGTATCCCTCGCGCCAATGCCCAGGCGGCTGACCATCTCCGCCGGCATCAGGCCACCGGTCCAGCGCGCGTTGATCTCGATGATCATGATGTCGTCGCCGCGGACGAAGAAGTCGATGCCGCAGTTGAGTCCCTCCGCTGCGCTGTAGCCCTTGCTACGGACGTACTCGCCAACGCGGATCAAGGCCGCTCGCTGCTTGTCGCTCAGGGGAATGCGGTCGCTGATGTAGTTGCCGACCCAGAGCCCATCCTGGAACAGGATCTGGCGAACGTTGGCGATCTCGATGCGGTCGCTGGCTATCCGCAGATCTGCCGTCATCTCCTTGTAAATGGCCGGGTCGAGGCGTTGCTGCAGCAACACTTCGAGTCCCGGTTCGTAGTCGGCAAGGTAACTTAGGGCCTCTTCGATGCTGGCTACGGTGGTGACATTGCGAGCACCGGCCAGGCCCATCACCTTGAGCATGACGGGACCCTCGGCTTCGGCCAGAAAACGCCGCGCTGCATGAGATTGAAGTTCTTCATGCCGAAGCACCAGCGAGGCAGGGACGGGAATGCCTTGGCTCTCGGCATCCCGTGCCAGGGTCATTTTGGAGTTCACGTCCTGGCTGATGGCGAGTGCGGGCGTACCCTGATGGAGCTCCCGGTTGGAGCCGCTGATCAGGTACACGGTCACGAGATCCGTCATCGGGGGCGCACTGGCGAGCGCTGCGTAAAAGCCTTCGCGAGGGTGGAAGCTGCAGGCATCCATGGTCACCGGATTCAGTCCGAGTTCGGCAAAGAAGCCCTGATAGCGTGCCAGGGTCGTCCTCCAGGGAGCAGCGTCGAAGCCCTCGTAAAGTGCGACACGGTCACCGGGCTTCGCGATGAACTGGCTGGCGCACTGCAGCATGGCGATGAGGTCCTTGTTGGCCTTGTCGTCAGCGCGCTGCTTGGAGGTGAGTTGCTCGGCCTCGAAGTGCAGCAGGCAGTCGTCTGCTGAAATGGCGAACTGCACCGAGCCGGTCTGGCCTGGCGCAAAGGATGCGACTTTCATGCTCGTTCTCTCTCCCTTGGGTCCTGCTCTGATCTCCGCGCGAGAGCATAGGCCAAAATGGATCGGCGATGGTCATTTGCCCGCAGCCGCTGCGCTCAGCGCCCTGGATCTTGCGTGACTGCAAGCTGCCTCAGGGTCCCCCATGAGGGTGCTTCAGGGCATTCCCCGGGGCGCTCTTGCCCGCGGCGAAGGGGTCTAATTTGATGTCATCAAACAGCGTTGCCCCGGCCGATGTCCATGGGTTCCGTGCTCCGCGCCATCTTCGTGTTCACCCTCTGTTCTTTCGGGGCCCGCTGGCCGGAGTTTCGCCAGCTTCACCAGCCCTGAAGGTCATTTCGAATTCACGTCCCGGGATGGCAAGGCTCGGATGGTGGGTGGCGCTGAACTCGAGGGTCTGGCCTATGCGCCCAACCCCACGCTGATTCCCAGACGCTCCTGAACCGGGAAAGGACGACGATGATCAGTGTCCCGTCATTTGTTTTGACTTTCGCTTTGCTCACGGTCCTGGTGTCGCCGGTAGCAGCCGATTGGATGGACGTGCTCATTGATCAAAGCGGCGACGCCGTTGGCCGCAGGCGTTAGCCCTGACTCCCTGATCGGGTCTCTGTTCGAGCTTCCGACCCTCGAGCTGCTCTGGTAGCGTGGCCGTCCACACAACGGAGGCAGGCATGAGTGAAGTCAGCGAGTTCGAGGGACGTACCCTTGTGGTGACGGGCGGGACTGGTGCTCTGGGGACCGCAGTGGTCAGGCTGCTGCTGGAACGGGGAGCCCGGGTGCGGGTGCCGTGTTTCGATGTCCAGGAGTTCGAGTCCTGCGCTTTCCGTGGGGAAGAGCGTGCAGAGGTGGTTCACCCCTTGGATCTGACTGATGATGTGGCCGTGGCCACGTTCTATCGATCTGGCGGACCGTTATGGGCATCCATCCACATTGCCGGTGGTTTCGCCTTCACGCCGCTGGGCGACGTCACCGCGGCCATACTCGATCAGCAGAACCGCATGAACACCACGACATGTCTGCTTTGCTGTCGTGAAGCGGCGCAGCAGATGAGCCATGGGGGGCGTATCGTCAATGTCACAGCGCGGCCAGCCCTCGATGCCCGCCAGGGCGCCCAACTCACGCCCTACGTGATCGCCAAGTCCGGCGTGGCCGCCCTGACCCAGGCCTTGGCCAGTGAACTGCTTGACCGGGACATCCTCGTCAATGCCATCGCCCCATCGGTCATTGATACGCCCACCAATCGTGAGGCCATGGCGGATGCTGACTTCGACACCTGGGTGAAGCCTCTGGACGCCGCGGAGGTGATCGCGTTCCTGGCGTCGCCCCGCAACCGGGTCGTCAGTGGGGCGCTCGTGCCGGTTTACGGCAAGGCCTGACGCCTGGCACGCACGCCGGCCGCTAGCTCATCGAGCAGGCGGACCGAATCATCCCAGCCCAGGCAGGCATCCGTGATGCTCTGGCCGCGCACGAGGGGTTCTCCCGGCTTGGCGTCCTGTCGGCCAGCGATCAGGTTGCTTTCGACCATGATGCCGCAGATGGCCTGCTGGCCGCTGGCCAGCTGGGCGCAGACCTCGGTGCACACCTCAAGCTGGCGCTCATAGAGCTTGGCGCTGTTGGCATGGGAAAAGTCGATCATGATCCCGCGATGCAGGCCGGCGGCCTGCAATTTGGCCTGGGCTTCCATGACCGCTTCCCGTGAGTAGTTGGTCTGGCCGCCACCACCGCGCAGGATGATGTGGCAGTCTTCGTTCCCGGCCGTGTTGAAGATGGCCGAATGACCGGCCTTGGTTACCGACAGGAAGATGTGTGGGTGTCCGGCGGAGGCTACCGCATCGACAGCCACCTGCACTGAGCCGTCGGTGGAGTTCTTGAAGCCGATGGGGCAGGACAGACCGGAAGCGAGCTGGCGGTGGATCTGGCTCTCGGTGGTACGTGCGCCGATGGCACCCCAGGCGACCAGATCGCCGATGTACTGTGGCGTGATCGGGTCGAGGTACTCGGTTCCGGCGGGCAGGCCCGCTGCGCTGACATCAAGCAGCATCTTGCGGGCCACATGCAGGCCACGATTGATGTCGTAGCTGTTGTCCAGTCCGGGATCATTGATCAAGCCCTTCCAGCCTACGGTCGTCCTTGGCTTCTCGAAGTAGACGCGCATCACGACCAGCAGGTCCGACCGCAGCCGACAGCTGTGCTCGGCGAGCTTGTGGGCATACTCCATTGCGGCATCCGGGTCATGGATGGAGCAGGGGCCGATGATCACCAGCAGGCGATTATCGCGGCCATGAATGATGGCGCTGGCTTGCTGGCGGGCATCGAAGATAAGGCGTGAGGCGTCATCGGGCAGGGGCAGATCGCGGATCAGCTGATCCGGAGCGATCACTTCCTCCATGCCGGTGATGCGGGTGTCGTCGGTGAGGAACTTCACGGTGGCACTCGGTGGTTGCGGGAGCGCCAAGCCTACGCCATGCGGCCGCGAGCGCAAGGGCGCTGTGGCAGTTAAACTCTGGCTTTCGGCCGGCTGCTGCCGTGATGCCGAACACGCCATGGAGGTCGATGACGCCGTGCAGGCTGTCAAACTGCGCTATCTCAACGCCATCGGTATCGAGAGCTGGGTTAGGCGCTCGGAACCGCTTGCTGTCTCCAGTATGCCCGGCGATGCCGAGACGTCAGCAGCCGAGGAAACGCTGAGCGATGGCGAAAATACTGTGGTGGAGATGCTGGCAGATGAGCCGGTGGCAGCCGTTCGCAATCTGCTCGATGCCAACCCGGGTGCCGCGCGAGCAGCCCAAACCCCGTCTGCGGCTGCAGCCCATCGTGAGACGGTCTCGGCGTCTGCCGAAACGCCAGCCCAGGTCACCCCCGAATTCCGCCTGCTGGTATTGCATCTCGCAGGAAGCGTTCTTCTGGTGGATGAATCCCTGCTCGATCCAGGGTCCACCCGGGCCGAACAGATGCTTCTGCTCGGAGATGTGCTGCGCTCCGCGCGTCTGCTCGTGCATGGCGACGCTTCCGGCAGCATCGAACATCAGATTTTCTATTGGCCTCAGGTCGACGATGCAGCCCTGGACCAGGGGCTGCCAAGGGCGAAGGAAGCTTTGGTCTACCATGTCCGCATGCGCTTGGAAGGTGGTTCGGGGCCAGTGCTGCACGTGACCCGGGGCATTGAGCTTGAGGTCGGCTCTGGCAGTGCCATTGCGCGCGACAGCGTGGCTGAACTTGCTGTGACGGCGCTCGAGGTCGGGGCAGAACTGCTTGCTGCGCAGGCGTCCGGGCAGGTTCGGGCGCAGCTCTGGGCAGAGCTTTGCACCCTCGAGGAAATGCTGATCCAATCGTCCTGATTGGATCAGCATGCGCCGAGTCTGGCAGGGCCGGATTCGGCTCCCGCCAGATCAATGACTACTGACATGAATCTGTGAGCGGCGCTGCCTTGAGTCTGGCCCGGCAGTGCCGCTGGGATCGCTGATGAATCAGCTTTTCCTCAAGGGGGTATGATGACAAGGGGCATCATGACGGAATCCCTGCAGCAAGGGGCCCTTTCGGGTACCGCAGCGGTGTGCATCAGGCCCATGCTGACGACCGATCTGGCTTCGGTGCTGAAGAATGAGACCCGTGCCTATGCCTTTCCTTGGAGTCCCGGCATCTTTGCGGACTGTCTCGCTGCCCAGCATGAATGCTGGGTGCTGCAGGACGGCGCTGACGTGATCGGCCACGGCATTCTCTCTGCGGCCGCCGGTGAAGCCCATCTTCTCAACCTTTGTGTGGCTCGGGACCAACAGGGTCGTGGCCTGGGTCGACTGCTGGTGGAGTGGATGGTAGAGCGGGCACGCCTGCGGCAGGCCACGGTCATCTTTCTCGAGGTCCGGCCGTCGAATCGGGCCGCCTGTCAGCTCTACGAGAGCATCGGGTTTTGTGATGTGGGGCGCCGTCCTGGATACTATCCAGATGCCCGGGGCAGTGAGGATGCCCGGGTCATGGCCATGGAGCTGCTGCCTTGACTGTCATCCGCCAGCGCCAGGACGCGGAGCCCTTCACCACCCTTGACGGCTCTACGATCCGCGAACTCATGCATCCATCGGCAGGGGCTGTTCGCGCCCAGAGCCTTGCCGAGGCCAGCTTGGCGCCAGGAGCGACCACGACGCTGCATTTTCACCAGCAGACCGAAGAGCTCTACCACATTCTCGCGGGTACGGGCCGCATGCACCTCGATGACGAACAATTCGACGTGCAGTCAGGGGATACGGTCCTGATCCCACCCGGTACGCCTCACTGTATCCATAATCCCGGCCCGGCGGACCTGGTGTTCCTGTGCTGTTGCGCGCCGGCCTATGATGATGAAGACACTTTCCTGCTCGACTCTGACCGGCCGTCGCCTGCCCAGATCAGGCCCTGAGCCCCCGTTGTCCCAGTGACCGGCAGCGCTGGCACCGGTATGATTCCCGCCCTTTCCAGCAGCACCCGCAGGACACGCCATGACCCCGCTCGAGGCCGAGGTGGCTCGCCGCCGAACCTTCGCCATCATCTCTCACCCGGATGCGGGCAAGACCACCATCACCGAAAAGCTGCTGCTGTTCGGGGGTGCGATCCAGCTTGCCGGCACGGTGAAATCGCGCAAGTCGGATCGCCACGCCACCTCGGACTGGATGGCCATGGAGAAGGAGCGGGGGATCTCGGTCACCACCTCGGTGATGCAGTTCCCCTACCGGGATCGTATCGTCAATCTGTTGGACACGCCTGGTCACGAGGATTTCTCCGAGGACACCTATCGGACGCTGACAGCGGTGGACTCCGCGCTCATGGTCATCGACGCCGCCAAGGGCGTCGAGTCGCGCACCATCAAGCTGCTTGAAGTCTGTCGCCTGCGGGACACACCGATCCTCACTTTCGTCAACAAGATGGATCGGGAGGTTCGCGACCCCATCGATGTTCTAGACGAGATCGAGGACACGCTGGCCATCGACTGTGCGCCCGTCACCTGGCCCATCGGCATGGGCCGACATTTTCGTGGTGTCTATCACCTGTACACGGACACCATCCATCTCTATAAGCCCGGTGGTGGCGACCGGGTGCCTGAAGATCTGCGCATCGAGGGCATCGACAATCCAGAGGTGGATAAGATTCTTGGCAGTCAGGCCGATGAGCTGCGCGCCGAGATCGAACTGGTGCGCGGTGCCAGCCATGAGTTTGATCTTCAGGCCTATCGTGACGGCAGCATGACCCCGGTTTTCTTCGGCACGGCACTCGGTAATTTTGGTGTCCGGGAAATGCTCGACGCTTTCGTCGAGTATGCACCGCCGCCCCGTTCGCGGCCTGCCGACGAGCGTGAGGTGCAGCCCACCGAGCCGGGCTTCTCGGGTTTCGTGTTCAAGATTCAGGCGAACATGGATCCGAAGCATCGGGATCGCATAGCCTTTCTTCGGGTCTGCTCCGGCCAGTACCGCCACAACATGAAACTGCGCCACGTCCGTCTTGCCAAGGACGTGCGCATCGCTGATGCACTCACATTCATGGCCGGGGACCGGGTTGCGGCCGAGGAAGCCTGGCCGGGCGATATCCTGGGACTGCACAATCACGGCACCATCCAGATCGGCGATACCTTCACCGAAGGTGAAGCGCTGAAGTTCACTGGGGTGCCGAACTTCGCGCCCGAACTGTTTCGGCGCGTCCGCTCACGGGACCCGCTGCGCACCAAGCAGCTAGAGAAGGGTCTCCGGCAGCTCGCTGAGGAAGGTGCGATGCAGGTATTTCGTCCTGAGAACCGCAACGAGCTCATCGTCGGCGCAGTAGGGGTCCTGCAGTTCGACGTGGTCGCCTACCGTCTGCAGGACGAATACAAGGCCGACTGTGTGTATGAGCCATCGAGCATCTGGGGCGCACGCTGGGTGGAACCAGAGAATCGGGCGGCACTGGATGAGCTGCGCAAGCGTGCCGGCGAGCATCTGGCGCTGGACGCTGGAGACCACCTCACCTATCTGGCCCCGAGCCGCGCCAACCTGATGCTGGCCGAGGAGCGTTTCCCCAAGGTCAAGTTCCGGACCACCCGGGAGCACTGACTGGCAACGGAAGGGCCTCTCCGACATTACTACA
Organism: Pseudomonadales bacterium; assembly: GCA_007130155.1. GTDB lineage: Bacteria > Pseudomonadota > Gammaproteobacteria > Pseudomonadales > Azotimanducaceae > SLTB01. The sequence goes on along the minus strand of SLTB01000165.1, from coordinate 9,727 downwards.
GTGGCCCACCAACGCATTGAGCGCTATGGCGGAAGGGACCTGCGCTGCGATCGACGTTGCAGGTTTTTGTGGGGGGGGGCCAGTGGGGGCGATCAGCGCCGGCAGGCGCTGCACGAAGCCATCACCCGCGCTGCGAGCTCCCACAGAATGGCGTCGTGGGAGCAAGCCCCTTGTATATTCATCAGTTTGGAATTTGTTCCGGAGTGGCTGCGCGCCTGCCGTATTCTGTCTTGCCTTTTCTCTGGCTCTTGGCCACCTTTGGGCTGGGCAGCGGCGACGAGAGCGATGAACGACGACGAGTTGAAGGCAAGATTCCGGGCGTTTCGCGATCCGGGCGACGATCCAGGCATGTTGGCGGCCGCCCTGCTGGTGGCCGCCTGTGATCGGCCGGAGTTCGAGGCAGCCTGGGTGGAAGCCGAGCTGGCAGCCATGACGGCGGCGGCGGCGGGTTACGTGGCAGGCCATGCCCATCCGCGGGCGCAGGTGGAAGGGCTCTGCTTCTACCTCAAGGATGTTGTTGGCCTGCACGGGGACCCTGAGCGCTACTACGAACGTAACAACAGCTATATCGATTGCGTCCTCGAGAGCCGCTGTGGCATTCCCATCACGCTGGGGGTGGTCTACGCAGAAGTCGGCCAGCGGCTAGGTTTGAACTGTGAGGGGGTCAACTTCCCGGGCCACTTCCTGATTCGGGCCCGTGTCAATGAGGTGGCCGCCACCCAGCTCCTGATTGATCCCTTTGCCGGTCAGGTCATCTCCCATGCAGACTGCCAAGCCTTCCTGCAGCAGATGCAGGGTGAAGCGCAGACTTTGGGGCCGCAGCATCTGCAGTCAGCCAGCTCTCAGGAAGTGCTGGTTCGGATGCTGAACAATCTCAAGCAGTTGGCCTTTGCTCAGGGTGACTACCTGGGGCTGATCCGCCATTCGCAGTGGATTCAGGAAGCCGACCCCCGCCTGCTCCTTGAGCATCGGGACCGGGCGCTGGCCTATGAACAGATCCAGGATTGGGCATCGGCCATCATCGAATGGGAGATGCTGGCCGGCAGCATGACTGATGGCGAGCCCCGCAGGACACTGCTTGCCCGAGTGGCGGAACTGGAGCGCAAGTCCAGCAGCGGGCGCATTGTTCACTGAAGTCCAGCTGGCGCGAGAGCCACGGTCGAGCACCGCGCGCGATGGATCGGCAGATCGCTGTATGGCCCTCGTGGCCTCCGATAAGGGCTGCGGCGAGGTTGACCGGTTCTCCTGCCGTCCGGCGCAGGCATTGCCTGCGCCTTGGAACTCAGTCGCTGCCCATGTCCGGATACGGGTTCGGTAGATCGAGATTCACGGCCTGGGCGAAGCCTGGAATGCGGATCTCCCGATCGCTCATGGTCAGATCGGGGCCATCGAGTACCCCTTCGCCAAAGCGGTAGATCGGAGCTATTTCGCCTCGGCTCATGGCCTGATCGTACTGGTCGATGGCCTCGGCGACCTGCTCGTGGCGAGCCTGCCATCGCTTCATGACCGCCTGGCCATGGCGCTTCGTCAGCATTCGACGGGTGATATGGGGGGCGAGCAGCAGACCGGTGGCGTTGTTGCCGCCGAAGCCCTTGGAGTTGAGAAAGACCATGTCCATGCCCTCTGGCCCAGTTTCCACGTGGTCCATGGGGAAGTCGAGGTGGTCGGTATGGACGTCGTCGGCGACATGGTCGATGGTCTTGATACCTGGAATCAGACCATAGGCAAAGCTGCCCAGGGCAATGGCCAGCTGGTCCCCGGAAGCCGGTGCGAGGGAGTGACCCAGGTAGGCCTTCACCGCACCCACCGTCCACTTGTCGATGCCGAAGATCCGCGCCATCTCGCTGAAGATATGGGACTCCGTGATCCGGTTCTGCGGTGTGCTGGTGCCGTGGGCCTGCATGTAGCTGCGCCGGCGGACACTGTCTTCGCCGCAGATCGCGCGGCCCGTGGCCAGGGCCTTGCCGATGGTCAGATAGTTGCCGATACCGGGGCCCGGTATCGACTTCTTGTAGCCATCGGCATTGATGAAGACGTCGCCGACGGCACCGAGAATGTCAGCACCGAGTTCCAGCGCCAGCCCGTCGTCCATCAGTACCGTGAACACCGCGGATTCCGCCAGGGTGAAACCGCAGTTGTCGGAGAAGGGGCGGCAAGCTCTCTGGTGATCAGCGTGATCGTTGCGCCCATCGATGCGCATCAGGTCCTCGTCTTCTGCCAAAGCCCCCATGGTGCGATAGCCTTCGATGATCTCTGGGGTCACGGGTGCTTCAGCGTTGCCGACGAACACGACTCGCCGTTTGCCGGACCGGATGTCATCGATGCCCTGGCGCAGGTTGTAGAGGAAGGTGGCGCAGGCGCCGAGATTGGTGCCGGTGGTGCCGACGCTGCCAAGAATGTAGGCGTTGACGAAGTCGGCAGGCATCTCTGCGAGTCCGAGGGCACATTGTTTGGCGGTGACGCGCTTGCCCATGAGTTGGCTCTGGATCATGCCGCCGCTGCCGTTGAAATCCAGCTGTCCCATGCCGCTTCCGGCATAGACTGCGATTTCGTCCGGGCGGACTGCGGCGCGGATCGTTTCCCAGTCCATGCCAAGGGATCGGACCGCATCCGAGGCGCCGAATACGGTCATGGACAGGCCGCGGGGATGGCTGCGGGATTGATAGAGTCGCTCCGGTTCGAAGCCTGTTGGCAGCTGACCTGCGCTCTGTACCCGAGATACGCGCGTATCGGGAAGCAGCATCTCCAGCGTGCGGGGCACCGAGACTTCTACCAGGCCAGGCGTTTCGCCGACGGCACGAACGTCCCAATCCTCGGGGATTTTGTCCGGCAACAAGCGCTCGCGGGTGCGGAACACGAGCTTATCGCCGCCGGCTGGCTGAAGTTCGAATGCCCGGTTCCAGGGAATGGCGTCGACGTCGATCAGGTTGGATTCGATGCGGCGAACCAGGGTGTGATCGAGAATGAACTGCCGCTGCTCCGCGTCCGGTAGATGGCCACCGGTGAGATTCATGAGTCCGCCGAGGCTGCGCCAGGTTGCATCCGCAGCAGGTTGCGGCAGACGGTCGATTACGAGCCGGCGGTAGGCATGGTGAGCGGACAGGCGGCCGGCCGGATTGACGCCACCGAGGCCGACGATCACGGGTAAGCGGGACAATTCATTCTCCCCTTGGTTGAAGGCGAAAGCGGCGACTGCAGACCATGGCAAGCAGCCGGTTGATAGGGCTTGGGGAGGATCTGGACTGGGTGCGTCATAACGCTGCGAACACCATTCACAGCCTCCTTGGCTCAACCCCAGGATTCTAGCCTGCATTCTGTGCCCGTTCCTACTTCCCCGCATCCAGAGGGTAGATGTGGACCTGATGCTGCCGCATTCCGCTGCCGAAGTGCGCGCGAGCCGCGTGGACAACCCCGGCGTCGCTCTGCAAACTACTGCGGCCTTTTTATTACCCCCCAACCGGAGGAAGCTTCATGGCTACTGCAGCGGAGCAAGCTGTCGAGATTCTCAATGGCCAGGTCGGAAAGCCCGACGGCCATGGCGAATGGATGACTGTCGAGCAGGACCGCATCAACCTTTTTGCCGATGCCACCCTCGACCACCAGTTCATTCATATCGACCCGGTGAAATCTGCTGAGTTGTCGCCCTACAAGGTGACCATTGCTCACGGCTTCCTGACCCTGTCTTTGCTGCCCCATCTGGTTTCGAGCATCCCACAGCAGAACCCGGAGGCCTTCAAGGGCGTGGTGATGGGTGTGAACTATGGGCTCGACAAGGTACGGTTCCCGAATCCTGTGAAGGTGAATGCAAAGGTTCGTGCCCATCGTGAGATGATGGAAGTGACCCTCGTGAATCCGAACACCATTCAGGTGAAGAACAAGATCACCGTGGAGATCGACGGCGAGACCAAGCCGGGCTGCGTGGCGGAATTCCTCAGCCGGATGATCTATTCCTGAGGCATGTGTCCCCGGGGCACCCGGTCTGGATTCACTCCCGGAAGCGGGGAATCAGCTCGACGAAGTTGCAGGGTTTGTGGCGGATGTCGAGCTGAGCGCAGAGTATGCGTTCCCAGCCGGTTTTGCAGGCGCCGGAAGAACCTGGCAGAGCAAAGATCAGCGTGCCGTTGGCAAGGCCGCCAACGGCACGGGATTGCACGGTGGACGTTCCGATCTCATCAAAGGATAGCTGCCGAAACAGTTCTCCGAAGCCGTCGATGGTCTTGTCGAACAGCGGCATTAACGCCTCGGGAGTGCTGTCGCGTCCGGTGAAACCCGTTCCGCCCGTGGTCAGGACGACATCAACCAGAGGATCGGCGATCCATTGCGAGACGATGGCTCGCAGCTGGTAGCGATCATCGGGGACGAGGTCACGCGCGGCGAGCTGGTGACCCGCCCCTGTCAGCAGATGGGTCAGCAGGCTGCCGGAGGTGTCCGTATCCAGGGTGCGGCTGTCGGAGACGGTGAGTACCGCGATTTTCAGGGGTTGCGGTGTAGGATCGGTCATGGGGAATCCTGAGGATGGGAGGGCGTGGGTCGTGAGCATCTTGCGCTACATTCTTCCGTTGAGCCCGTCGCGCTGTCCAGAGCTTGGCCGTCGGGCGCCGGCTGCCTGCGACCGCGTGCTCTGTTTTGATGGTTCAGTTTTGGGTCGCGGTGGGCGATGATCTGCGCCCGCCGTCCCGCTTGGCGACAGGGCCGTGACATTGGCTGCAGAACAGGTGCGAGGCCATGCTATCTTGTAACGGTTTGCCGGTTTCGCGACAGTGGGGTAAGTTCTTGGAATTCAATCGGTTGCAGCTCTTGTGTCAAGTGTTGCCCGAGAATCCTGCCACCGGATCTGGGCCAGCTGTCCAGCGACCGGTAGGGCGCTAAGGGAGTGTCGATGCAGACGCCGCAACAGGAAGGTGATCAGCTGTTTCTGATTGCCGAAAGTCTGGCTAAGGATTTCTCGCTGTTCGCTGAACGCGAGACGACCACAATCCAGGATCATGTGCAGGGGCTGTTGTCTGCGCGGGCCATCCAGCGGCAGCTCGACAAGCTGCACAATATGGATATCGACACCTATATTGAACGCTGCGTGGCTCCAGCCGAGGACAAGGGTCGGATCAGCGCACGCAGCATCATTCCGCGCCTTGGGCTTCGCGTCGCCCAGGTGGAGGAAGACGGCCCCTTTTATTCTGCCGTGGTCACCATGGATTTCGGCGACGACTACCGACAGGTGGGCTTTATCGCCCAGGATCGCAGCGTCAAAAACGGCGTGTGGATGCCGCGGCACCACTTGGCCGCCGCGCGGCGTGTGGATGAGTGGTCCAAGCGCAGTCTGCCCATTGTCAGCCTCATGGATACGCCTGGCGCCGATGCCGAGGAGGAGGCGAATCGCCACAATCAGGCCCACTCCATCAGCAGGCTCATTGCCGAGATGTGCAACGTGGACGTTCCCACCCTCGGGATCATCTTTGGCCTTGGTTATTCCGGTGGTGCCATTCCGCTGGCGGCGAGTAATCTCATCCTCTCGGTGCGCGATGGCGTCTTCAACACGATCCAGCCCAAGGGGCTCGCCAACATTGCACGCAAGTACAACCTGTCCTGGCAGGAGTGCGCCAAGCAGGTGGGCGTGTCGGCCTACGAATTGTGCCGTCAGGGCAACATCGACGGCGTGATCGACTACGTGCCTGGAGAGGGCGATGACAAGTTCGCCAATCTGCGGCAGGCCATCGTCACTGGCATTCTAAGCGTCGAGCAGAGCACCCGTGCCTTCGTGGCGGCGAATCCTTACATCCTCGATCACTACCAGCGCAATCTGGAACGCTATCTGAATCCGTCGCCCCGCCTCAATGCCACTGAGGCCAGCGCATCACTGTCGAATACCAAGTCGCCCACCGAATACACCAATGTGTTCGGCGTGACCTATCGCTATCTGCGTTATCTGGGTGTACGCAAGCGCATTCGCTCCACCACGGTGAAGCAATACGGTCGTCTGGCTGCGGCGGAAGTGCCCCAGGGCGAACTTGCAGATCGCGCGGATCGCGAACGGCGGCGGGCGTTTCTGTCCTGGCTGCAGGATCCCGAGAAGCTGGTCTACGATGATGCCCTGTCCAAGGCCTGGAAGAACTATCAGGAGAAGAAGCAGGCGGTTCATGATGAACGCGGACGAATTGCCCAGTTGTTCTTCGGGGAACCGAAGAAGAATTACGAAGATGCCCGTGCGGTTCTGCTGCTGACGGTTTCCACCTATCTCTACAATCGCTGGAAGCATGAGGCCCGCGGCAACTTTGCGGCCCTGGTGGAGCATTTGCGGGAACCTGATGCGACCCGTTTACTGCTGCGCACAGAGGACCTCGGCGAAGCCCGCAAGTTCGCCCGTCACCTGCGTGAGGATGACGCTCCCCTTTCGGCATTTCTGCGTGATCGTTTCTCTCATGAGGGTCGCAAGCTGCTGTCCAAGCAGGGCGTGACGGACAAGTCGGACAGTTACCTGCGCAGCAACATGGTGGCTGAACTCAATCTCATTCTTTCTGCGCATAACATTCTTGGCGAGGCGCCCATCGACGCCACCAAGGTGCCGGATGTCGTACGCCGTATGGGAGCCGGGTCAGCCCCCGCGGGCAGTGCTGCCGCCATCCGGGCAGGGCGTGCCCTTCTGAGCTTCCATTATCCAGATTTCATCGAAGAGCGATCCGGGGTGGCCGAGCCTCTGCCGTTGTCGGACATCACGATCCTCGATGTCCTGCTCGAGGATGAGCTGCGCGAGGACTTCCAGCGCGAGTGCCTGAATCTCTTGGTTTTTGATGGGCTCTATACGGAGGTGATCCAGGGTCTCGACTCCATCGCCGAGGAGGCGGACGAAAAGCGCGCCCTGTCACGGGAGTCCATGACCCGTCTTCTCGGGCGTTGTTTCGATCAGGCGGCCTCGGGTTTGCCGCTGTCGTTGCTCGGGCTTGGTGACCAGCCCCGCGAGGCGGTGGGGCCAATGCTCGAGAGTCAGGCCTTCGACTGGCTGGAGCGCCTCGATCACTATCTGAAGGCGAATGCCTTCCTGAAGTCGGTGGAAGAGTGGAAGAAGTCTGGCTTCCCGCATTTGTCCGACACCCTGCTGGTGGTGGTCACCCACCTGTTCGAGCGCATGCTGCCTTCATACATTGCCGCCGAGCGGGAGGGCCGTAAGTACGACGGTCGCATCAATCCTCGCAACATCGGCCGCCGCAAGGACTTCTGGAACCGCTTGACCATCGCCTATCGCGATCTCCTGATCCAGAAAGTGCTCACTCAGGAGAAGCGTAAGCGCAATGCGCTGCCAGAGCATTTCATCGCGGAGTTCTTCGATGAGTTTCAGGAGCTCTATTCCGACCTGATCAGCTCCGACCCAGTGCAGTTCCCTGGTTTTCGTCAGTCCATCGAGCAGGCGCTGGCCGGCAAGCGACCGCCGAGCGGCATCATCACCGGAATCGGCCGTTTCAGGAACGGTGACCAATCCTTCCAGTGTGGTGCGGTGATTTCCAACGTGGAGTTTCAGGCCGGCGCCTTCGACATGGCCAGCGCTGAGAAATTCTGTCATCTGCTCGTGGTCTGCGCCCAGCGCCGACTACCGGTGGTCTGCTTCATATCGTCTGGAGGCATGCAGACCAAGGAAGGGGCGGGTGCCTTGTTCTCTATGGCAGCGGTCAATGATCGCATCACCCGATTCGTGCGCGACATCGACCTGCCGGTGATCGTCTTCGGTTTCGGTGATTGCACCGGAGGTGCCCAGGCCAGCTTCGTCACGCATCCGCTGGTGCAGACCTTCTACCTGTCCGGCACCAACATGCCTTTTGCCGGCCAAATCGTCGTGCCATCCAATCTGCCGAGCCATGCGACCCTGGCCAACTACCTTTCGCTGGTGCCGGGTGCCATGCAGGGACTGGTGCATCATCCTTTCCAGCCGGAGCTCGACGACTCCCTGCGGCACGTGGATCCTGAGATGCCGCTGCCCAAGGACGACGTCCGTACGGTCGTACAGCGGGTCATGTCCGGCACGATCACCAGCGACATGCCTCAGGTGCTGCGTCTTGACGCCACGGTGGAGAACTACGATCACCTGATCCGTCCGGTGAAGCGAACGCTGATCCATGCCAGGGGCTGTACCGCCACCAAACTGGTACGCATCGCCCGTGAGCAGGGCATCGAGGTGGTGCTCGTTCAGTCGGACCCGGACATGGATTCGGTGGCCGTCGACATGCTCGGATCCAAGGATCGGGTGGTATGCATCGGTGGCAATACTCCTGATGAGAGTTACCTCAACGGTCTGTCCGTGGTTCGTGTGGCCGAGCACGAGAAGGCGGACTCCCTGCATCCAGGCATTGGCTTTTTGTCGGAGAACGCCCAGTTCGCCGAGCTCTGCCGCAGCCACGGCATCAACTTCATAGGCCCGCCGGTCGAGGCCATGGAGACCATGGGCAACAAGTCCAACGCCATCAACACCGCTCGCAAGCTCGGGGTTCCGGTGGTTCCTGGCAGTCATGGCATCGTCACCCAGGTGGACCGGGCATCGAGCGTGGCAGAACAGATCGGTTATCCGGTCCTGATCAAGGCCGTCCACGGCGGCGGCGGCAAGGGCATCCAGGTGGTGGAGCGGCCCGAGGATTTTCACGACCTGTTCCGGCAGGTGGCGGCGGAGGCGCGCAATGCCTTCGGTAATGGTGACGTCTACCTGGAAAAATATGTGCTCTCCCTGCGCCACATCGAGGCTCAGCTGCTGCGCGATACCCAGGGCAATACCAGGGTGCTGGGCATCCGCGACTGTTCTGTTCAGCGCAACAAGCAGAAGGTGGTGGAGGAGTCCGGATCCACGGCACTGTCGCCCGAAATGGAACGGCTCGTTCTGGACCATACCGCTGCGCTGGCATCCGAAGTGGGCTATGTCGGTGCCGGTACGGTGGAGTTCATCTACGACGTCGTCAACGATGCCGTCTATTTCATGGAGATGAACACCCGCCTGCAGGTGGAACATCCGGTGACTGAGTACGTATCCGGGGTGGATATCGTGGCGGAGCAGTTCCGCATTGCCTCCGGCGGCAGCATTGCCGATCTCGAGATCGGCAATGACGGCTATTCTATCGAGGTGAGGGTCACGGCCGAAAAGATCGTGCTCAGCAACGACGGCAGGCTGGTCTTCCGGCCGGATCCCGGTGCCGTCACCCGCTGTGAGTTCCCGCAGAGACCGGGCATCGACGTGATCGCCTCTATCGGTGAGGGCAAGGTGGTGTCGCCCTTCTACGACTCCATGGTGGCGCAGATCATTGCCCATGCAGCCGATCGTGATGCGGCGGCAGACCTTCTGCTGTCCTATCTGGATTCGGTTCGCATCGAAGGCATCTGCACCAACCTGGCGCTGCTCAAGCGTGTTCTCGCCGACGCCACCTTCCGTAGCGGCGATTACGACACAAGCTATCTCGAAGGCCTGCTTGGCAAGCTGGATCCCGAGGAACTGATCGAGGAAATCCAGCAGGATTCCGGCGTCGATGGTTCGCTGGTTAACGCAGCGGATTTGAAGATCGAGGGCAGCGACGAGATCAAGGTGCTGTCGCCATCCACCGGTGTGTTCTATATCACCCCGTCGCCTTCGGAGCCCGAGTATGTCTCGGTGGGCGACGCCGTCACCGTGGACAAGACGTTGTGCCAGCTTGAGGCCATGAAGATCTTCTCGCCACTGACCCTGGCCAGCTTCAACCAGGGCGATGTGGAGCTGTATCCG
>SLTB01000283.1 GCA_007130155.1 Pseudomonadales bacterium | reverse complement strand
TCTGGTTCGGCGAGGACCTTGATCGAAATTGCCTTCCGGCATCCAGAGGTGATAGCTGAGTCACTGAATGAAGCGGGTTGACCAAGCCTTTCCCTAGGAGTCTGGGGCGCCGATCAGACATGTCGAAGAAACGCTTCTATGTCGACTTTTCGTCTTGAGGTGCCGATGCTATCGACAGCTGTCTCAAACCAGAGGCCCATACGCCAAGCCAACACTCATTCTGATTGCCCCCCAGCAAGTACCACTTCAGTATCACTCCATGCGCACAGAACTGGTCACCACGCTCAAGCGCCAAGCTACCGAGCTGCTCGCTGAACTGCAGCGGGACAGGGAGCCTATCCTGATCACGCAGCATTGCGTCCCCAGCGCCTACCTGCTCGATGTGGACAGCCTTGAGCGTTTGCAGCAGAGAATGGCGGTGCTCGAGGGCATTGCCCGAGGCGAAATGGCGGTGGCGGAAGGTCGAGTGGTCAGCCACGCCGACGCCAAAGCCCGTATGCGGCGATGGCGAACGGGTTCTGATTCTTCATGTGATGCGATCAGAGCAGTTGCTCAAACCCGGACGCCTGATTGGCCGCGATCCTGAGACCCGCGAAGATGGGCGCGATTCCGCGGAATCGTCAAGATCACGATTAACGCGTCGTCCGCACGTCGGCCCGGAGAGCTTTCCGATCGACCGTTCGTCGATTTACGCCTGTATTTATCGTGTATTTCTCTCTTCACGGTTGAGTTTGCGCGTCTCGACTGGTACTGTACGATAGTACAGTACCTGAGCAGGAACGCAGCCATGGAGCAGGCAAGCCAGGACACTTTCCAGGATCTCACCACCCGCATCGTCGACGTCTGCAGCCGCATGCACGGTGGCGATTTCCTGCTCTCGAACCTCATCCACCGCCTCGAACTGCTGAACCCCTGGACGGCCGCCATGCCGAGCTGTGCCCACTGGCTGGCGTGGCGCTGCGGCTTCGACATGGTCACCGCCCGGGAGAAGGTCCGGGTGGCCATGGCGCTGGCGGAACTGCCGCTCACGCGGGAGAAGTTCCGCACGGGCGAGCTCAGCTACTCCAAGATCCGGGCCATTACTCGGGTGGCACAGCCGGATACGGAGCAAACCTGGGTGGAGGCCGGCCTCGAAAACACGGCGGCGAAACTGGAGCGTTTGGTGCGCAAGCATCGCCAGTCCGGCCGGGTGAACGCGCCCGAGGCGGCCATGCAGGCGTGGAAGTACCGCTACTTCGAGTGCCAGACCCAGGAGGACGGCTCGCTGCTGTTCGAGGGTCGGGTGCCGGCGGAGATCGGGGCCATGCTGAAGCAGGCTCTCGATCGCGCCATGGAGTGGGCTGACGCCCAGGAGCGTGATGGGCGTGATGCGCATAACGGGCGTGATGAACGCGGTGAGCGCGGTGACTGCGAGACCAGCGATGCCCGCCAGGACGATTCCGCGGAATCGTCTGATCTAACGATCTGCGGTGTCGAATCGGTTGCTCGGGAGGGCCACGGCGATTCCGCGGAATCGCCCTCCGAGGTGGCCGCCTGCGGCTGTGGCGGCCATGGACCTGTCCACGACACCGCCCATGACCCTGCGTGCCACGATTCCGCGGAATCGTTGCGGGTGACTTCGGCGGCACCGGAGGCCCGGCCGCCCCTGTCCACCCGGCGCGCGGATGCCCTCGGGCTGCTGGCCGAACGCTTCCTTGCGGTGGCACCCGAGGCCGAGGACGGACTGCAGTCGGCGGATCGCTATCTGCTGACGATTCATGCTCCGGTGACGGCCCTGCCCTCACGCGCGCAGGTGGATCCTGCGGATCCCCCCTGCCTGGAGCAGGGCCCGGTGCTGTCGAATGAGACTGTCAGACGGATCGGTTGCGATGCGGCGCTGGTCCGGCTGCTCGAAAGCGGCGACGGCGAACCGCTGGACGTGGGCCGCAAGACCCGGGTGATTCCACCGGCGATCCGCCGGGCCTTGAAGCGCCGCGATGGCGGCTGCCGCTTCCCTGGCTGCGACCGTACGAAGTTCGTCGATGGTCATCACATCGAGCACTGGGCGGATGGCGGCGAGACGCGCCTTAGCAACCTCGTTAGCGTCTGCAGATATCATCATGGACTGCTGCATGAAGGCGGCTACACGGTGGTCAAGCGCGGTGCCGAGTTCCACTTCTTCCGCGCTGACGGGCTGCGGGTGCCCGAGGTCAACGATCATCTCGAGCCCGGCGAGTTGTCAGCGCAACTCGGAGCTGGCGTTGCCCTGGGTGGTACCGCTTCTTTCGGTTCCACCGCAGCACCGGCATGGCGTCTGGCGCGGGCTCGTGGCTTCAACCGAACGGGGTCGCGACGACGGGCCGACTGGGAAGCGTTCGTCAGCACCTTGCAGCGCTGAGGTCAGCAACCCTTGCGCTGCTGGCGTGGCTGCGTTTTCATAGGCATGTTCTATGCGCATCTATTTGGCGCATATTTTTCAGGCATAAATTCGCACAAGGACTGAAACATGCCAGCTGCTCAAGCGCCCAAATCCGCCCGCAGGCCAACGAACCTGTCGCTGGATGGCGCCCTTCTCGAAGAGGCAAAAGCTTTGGGAATCAACATCTCACGATCCGCAGAGGCGGGGATCGCGGAGGCTGTGAATCGATCCAAGGAGGAGAAGTGGCTGCAAGAGAATGCCAGCGCCCTGGCAAGCTCGAACGCCTACGTTGAAGCCAACGGATTGCCTCTCGCACGGCACCGTCAGTTCTGATGGCCCGTTTCGATGTCTTCGAAAACCTCGGAGGCGCGGGCTATCTTCTCGACGTTCAGTCAGACCTCCTCAGCGGATTGAACACCCGAGTGGTCGTGCCACTGTTGCCGATATCCACAGCACCGTCTCCTGCCCGGCGGCTGAACCCTATCTTGAGCATTGGAGGGCAAGAGTTGGTCATGGCCACCCAGTACATGGCTGCTGTCCCTGAACAGGAATTGCGCTCCGGCGTGGGTAGCCTCGCTGCGAAGCATGATGAGATCTCCGCGGCATTGGACATGCTGTTCTTGGGTTTTTGATGCAAGCGGCTGTCCCGCATGACATGTTGATGAAACGGTTTTCTATCGACATGTCATCTTGATGCGTCGATACCATCAACATAGACTCGTCAAATCGCACAAACATGTCGATGAACGGCGAGAACATAAACATGACATGGCGGGCAGACCAGCCCTACAACCATCTTCCACCGTTGCCACCGGCCATCGAGCAGGTGGAGACCCGGGCGGTGCTCAAAGCCTGTATCCCGGCACGCGCGGCGCTGGCGGAGTTCAGGCAGGCGGGAGCGCTGCTGCCGGACCAGCGCATGCTGATCAACTTGCTGCCGACTCTGGAAGCCCGCGACAGCTCCGAGATCGAGAACGTCCTCACCACCACCGACAGGCTGTTCAGGCATGCCGGCCAGGAAAGCGGCGCGGATCCCGCCACACGCGAGGCGCTGCGTTATCGGGCCGCGTTGCAGCGTGGGTTCCTTCAGCCCGACTCGCGCCCGCTGTGCACCACGGCAGCCGTTGAGCTCTGCAGCTCTCTGATGGATCGACCCATGGATATCCGCCGGGTGCCGGGCACGATGATCGGCAACCCGCGCAGCGGCGAGGTTATCTATACGCCGCCAGTCGGCGAGGCCGCCATCCGCGACCTGCTCGGCAACTGGGAGCGATTCATCCACGCCGATGACGATCTAGACCCGCTGATCCGGATGGCCATCAGCCACTACCAGTTCGAGGCCATCCATCCCTTCACGGATGGCAACGGCCGAACCGGACGCATCCTCAACGTGCTGTACTTGATCGAGAAGCGTCTGTTGACGCTGCCGATCCTCTACCTGAGCCGCTACATCGTGCAGACCAAGGCGGACTACTACCGCCTGCTGCTGGCGGTGACACGCGAAGGGGCCTGGGAGGCGTGGGTAATCTACATGCTCGAGGGGATCGAGCAGGTCTCCCGGTGGACCTGCGAGAAAATCGCGGCGATTCGGGCACTGATGGCGCAGACCTCCGATCTGGTTCGCGAGCGGCTACCCCGGATCCACAGCCATGAGCTGATGCAGGCGCTCTTCGAGCAGCCCTACTGCCGCATCGGCACCCTGGTGGAGCGGGACATTGCCAAGCGGCAAACGGCTTCGGTATACCTGAAGCAGCTAGCGGAGATTGGTGTGCTGCGCGAGGAGCGCGTCGGCCGCGAGAAGTTGTTCGTCCAACCAAGGCTGATGGAGTTAATGACGCAGGACAGCAATAATCTCCCGCCACACCCGGTCTCATGAGCATCGTGTCAACGGCAATGAGGTCAGATTCCGCTTGATGGAGAACGTCATGGCCGACTGGCATGGCGATGACCACAGCCATCCCCAACAAAATTCCCCATGGTCATCCTGAGAGCCACCAAGAAACTCCTGAGTCGACTCCCGACGACCCCAGTCGACGGCGAATCGGACACTGCGCTCGGCGACTGGTACGCCAACAGCATCGTCATGGACCGCAAGCCCCTGGTCATTCTGATCAGCTCCGAGTCCCTGCTGCCCATCCTGACACCGGCGCGTGATCTCAAGAAGCTGCCAGCGAACCTGCCCCGCTTCGTGGAGGAACGGTTGAACCGTCTGGGAATACCGGCGCATGTCATCGATCAGGAGATCCGTGCCATGTCTTCCGTCCAGGTGGGTCCTACGCGTGATCGTTCTGTCGTGGGAATGCTGAACAGCTTCGCCCGTGACCTCTCCTACATTCTCGGTGCGATCGACTGGGACGAAACAGATCTCCCCGCTGCCGAGGGGAATCTTGCACATACTCCCTGCCGGGTGACATCCAAGATTGGTGACACGATCTACCCCGACAAAGCCGCCCCTGCCCTGCTCATGCAGAAATGGCGAGCGGCGGAGTGAGCGCCAATGCCTGGAGCAAGCTCGAAGTTGAAACCATCGTGGCTGATTACTTCGCCATGCTGGCTTCGCATCTGGCCGGCGTGCACTACAACAAGGCAGCGCACAATCGCGCCTTGTTGCCACGCCTGAATCAGCGCACGAAGCAGTCCATCGAATTCAAGCACGCGAACATCAGTGCCGTCCTGCTCGAGTTGGGCTTTCCGTACATCCCCGGCTATCGTCCGCGATCCAACTATCAACAGCTACTCGCCGAGGTAGTCGCCGACCGCCTCAGCGGAGCGCGCCGTCTCCATGAGTTGGCGGCAGCCGACGCAGACCTTCCCATCGTGGTACTTGAGGCCGATGACATTCTGGCGGTTCTGACCACGGCACCCGAAGCGGCCAAGCATCCGCGCGAGACGCGGGAACCGCAAAACTGGACGGCGCGCACCACCAACTACCTCGAACGCGAAGCACGGAACCGATCGCTCGGCCTCGCCGGGGAAGAGTTCGTGCTCAACTACGAGCGCGCCCGTTTGATTCATGCCGACCAGGAAAAGCTCGCTGCGAAGACCAAACACACGTCAGTGGTTCGCGGCGACCACGCGGGCTACGACATCCTTTCGTTCGAGAGCCACGGCGCAGAGCGCCTCATCGAAGTGAAGACCACATGGAGTGGGCTGACGCCCAGGAGCGTGATGCGCGTCGTGGGCATAATGGGCGTGATGAACGCGGCGAGTGCGAGACAAGCGATACCCGCCAGGACGATTCCGCGGAATCGTTGCGCGTGAGTCCATCGGCGCCGGAGGCCCGGCCGCCCCTGTCCACCCGGCGAGCGGATGCCCTCGGGCTGCTCTGGCCGAACGCTTCCTGGCGGTCGCACCCGAGGCCGAGGACGGGCTGCAGTCGGCGGATCGCTATCTGCTGACGATTCATGCTCCGGTGACGGCCCTGCCCTCAGGCGCACAGGTGGATCCTTCGGATCCACCCAGCCTGGAACAGGGTTCGGTGTTGTCGAATGAAACTGTCAGACGGATCGGTTGCGATGCGGCGCTGGTCAGGGTGATCGAAAGCGGCGACGGCGGAGATCTCCCCGGAGGAGGCACGGGACGACCGGGAGTTCTACGGTCGGCTGGTGGAATCCGCCGTCGGCGCCCATCTGGTCAACGCCGCCGCGCAGGGTGTCTGCGAGCTATTCTACTGGCGCGAACGCAATCACGAAGTGGACTTCGTGGTCCGCGCCGGCAAGCGACTCGTCGCGATCGAGGTCAAGAGCAGTCGTCGTCCCGACGCCCTGCCGGGAATGGCCGCATTCACCGGGTCCTTTCGTCCCACTCCTTCCCTGCTGGTGGGCGGCGATGGTGTTGATCTCGAGGTGTTCCTGACACACCCGGTGGAGAAGTGGCTGGCCGCGTGAATGAGGCGATCATTCTCTGGGGGGCAGACCACGATGAACTCTACCGCCATTTCCTGTGGCCCGAGGCTCCACCACTGTACCGGACGCGGCCGAACGGAAAAGAACGACCTTGTGTCAGCGAGTAAAAGCGGATCTCTATGCAGCCGCTGGTGAGCCAAGTTGCAACCTTGCCGTACAATCCATCTACTTCGCAAATCCGCTGTTCCTGTCGGCCCAGTGAGTAAAGACATCGCGAAAGCCAAAGCATTGGCCGAGCAACCGGAGATGTGAAATGGCCGTCAAGCTCAGTCGTTGGGATTCTGCGGAATATCTGAAAAGTTAGGATGATGTCCAGGCGTACCTGGAAGCTGTCCTTGAAGAGGGTGGTGATGACCCGAGTTATATCATCCATGCCCTTGAAGTCATTGCGCGGGCAAAGAACATGAGCCAGCTCGCAAGAGAAGCGGGCATGTCCAGAGAGGGACTCTACAAGGCACTTTCCGAGGAAGGTAACCCTACATTCGCTACAGTTGCGAAGATTGCCAAAGCACTAGCCGCATAGCGCGCTGGGCGCATCTGTTCCCGGTTTCAGGACGGAGACGCCTATGAGGTGGAGATCTGCGATTACCACTGAAATGGTGTAGGACTATGAGCAATCCCGATACGATCGGCTTGAAGCGCCGGAGTTCTGGCTGAACGCCCAGCGGGCCGCGGACCTTTGGGACGCAGCCCAGGTTATCAAGAAAGAGGTTGGACGGATTCGCACGCTCGATGCTGCGTAGCGCGTACTTGTTCCCGAACACCCATCAATCGCATTCGCGAGGCCATTGAAGATGGGTAATAGGTCCAAGCCAGAACGAAAACTCACCGGTGAGCAGATCAGTGAGAAGCTGCTGGAATCGATTGCGGAGCTGAAAGCTCGCAAGACGGCGCGTGCGACCCGGGTTGCCCCGAACGAGGTGGCCGCCGCGCGCATGAAGACCGCAACGCCCAAAGGAACTGCCAAATGACGCTGCAAAAGCTTCTGGGTATCGACCTCCCAATCATCCAGGCTCCAATGGCCGGCGTACAAAACAGCGCACTCACCATCGCGGTCTGCAGCGCCGGAGGACTCGGCTCCCTTCCCTGCGCCATGCTGAGTCTCGACGCCATGCGCCAGGAGCTGGCGATGATCAAGGCGCAGACCAGCAAACCGTACAACGTCAATTTCTTCTGTCACGCACAGCCTGAGGCGGACGCCATGCGCGAAGCGATCTGGCGTGAGGCGCTCACACCCTACTTCGCCGAGTTCGGGATCGACACGGACGCCATTCCCGCGGGCCCGCAGCGCCTGCCATTCAGCGCCGAGGCCGTCGAGGTGCTGGAGGCCTTCGAACCCGCCGTCGTCAGTTTTCACTTCGGCCTGCCGGAACCTGAACTGCTGGCGCGGGTACGGTCCTTCGGCGCGAAGATCCTGTCTTCGGCCACGACGGTCGACGAGGCGCTCTGGCTCGAGGCCCATGGCATCGATGCCGTCATCGCCCAGGGGATCGAGGCGGGTGGGCATCGCGGTCACTTCCTGTCGGACGATCTCAACGCGCAGGTCGGCACGTTCGCATTGCTTCCGCAGATCGTTAAGGCGGTGAAGGTTCCGGTGATCGCTGCGGGCGGCGTCGCCGACGCCAAGGGTGTCGCCGCTGCCATGGCGCTAGGCGCTGCCGGCGTGCAGGTGGGCACCGCTTATCTGCTGTGCGAGGAAGCCACCACAAGTGCCGTCCATCGCGAGGCCCTGAAAAGCGAGGCGGCCCGGGTCACGGCGCTGACCAACCTGTTCACCGGGCGGCCGGCGCGGGGCATCGTCAACCGTCTGATGCGCAAACTCGGACCTATGAGCACCGCCGCTCCGGCCTTTCCCCTGGCGGCGACAGCTATCGCACCGCTGCGCGCGAATGCTGAGAGCCTGGGCAGCGGTGAGTTCTCGCCCTTGTGGGCCGGGCAGAATGCGAGCGGGTGCAGGGAAATCTCAGCGTCGGTGCTCACCCGGGAGTTGGCGGGCGGAATCTGAACCCTCCAGGGGTCAGACCACAGCAATCCTACACCTGCGCTTCGTTTCGGTGCGCGCATGTTCATCAGGCATGCAATCTGTGCACGATCTGGCCCAGCGACGAAGTGCAGCTCGGGCAGGTTTCTTGCAAGCCATCACGAGCACACGGAATGGGTCGCTGGTGCCCGCACAACGGACGAGCTTCTGGAACGAAGAACCACCCCTTCTGCCGATCCTTTCTGCAATCTTCAGGGTCGATTCCGCAACTTTCCGGGATTGGCAGGCCGCCCGAAATCGCAGCAGACCGTTGATACCTTGGCCACTGACATGAGAGCGGCACCATGCAATCACCGCCAGATCGTTTTCAGCCCATAGACTCGAATAACGTTCCCCGCTACGCCGGCATCGCGACCTTCATGCGGTTGCCAAGTATTGCTCTGGAGCAGGCGAATGACGTGGAGCTGGGGCTGATTGGTATTCCGTGGGATGGCGGGACGACCAACAGACCCGGCGCTCGCCACGGTCCCCGCCAGATGCGGGAACTCTCTGCGCTCATGCGAAGATTTCATCCTGTGCTCGAGATCAGTCCCTACAGCCTAGCCAATTGCGCAGACCTGGGTGACACACCGGTCAACCCGATCAGCGTTGAAGATACCTTGGATCTGGTCGAAGGCTTCTACCGGGATGCCGTGGACCGGAACATCGTGCCGTTGTCTGCAGGCGGGGATCACCTGATCAGTCTGCCGGTGCTGCGAGCGCTGGCTAAGAAGCATGGCCCCATGGGCATGGTGCATTTCGACGCCCATACCGACACCCTGGATCGGTATTTCGGCGACTTCAAATACACCCATGGAACGCCATTCCGACGCGCCATCGAAGAAGGGCTTCTGGATGCGAAACGCGTTATTCAGATCGGCATCCGGGGTGGGCTCTACAGTGCGGAGGATGACGCCTGGGGGCTCGAGCAGGGGATACGCGTCATACGGATCGAGGAGTACTTCGAACTCGGCGTGAACCAGGTCATAACGGAGGCTCTGAGCGTCGTCGGTGAAGCGCCCACCTATGTCAGCTTCGATGTGGACTGCCTTGATCCTGTGTATGCCCCGGGTACAGGAACACCGGAAGTGGGAGGCATCAATACCTTTGATGCACAGGTGATGTTGCGTGGCCTGCGCGGCTTGAATCTCATCGGTGGTGATGTTGTGGAGGTGTCCCCGCCGTTCGATCCAAGCGGCAACACGGCCCTGGTGGGTGCGACTTTGATGTGGGAAATGCTGTGCATCTTCGCAGAAGCCATCGCTAACCGGCGCTGACAACCAGACTCGACCTCCACGAAAAATTCCATCAACGATACATGGCAGTTGGTCAACAGTGCCCATCGATAAAGCTGATCCACCCGATCAAGCTTCAAAAATCCATCCGGGGATCACGGCCCTCGATAGGAAGCTGCTGTTCAAGCTGACCGTTCCGTCATTGATTGGTGTTTTCGCCTTCCTCTTCCCGGTCGTGCACGAAGGCCAATACACCATCGTGATGGCGATCCTGGCGAATATGCTGCAGGAGGCCCTATCGGAATACATCGCCTCCATCGTGATCGGCATTCTGTTCGTGTCAGCGACTGCGACGGCCTACTTCACGCTCATCAAGCCGGCATCCCCACCCAGAACACACTTCATCAAAGAGCTGTTTTCAGTCAGCATCCCCTGGTTGCTGCTGCGCTGGGCTGGGCTTGGCATCGGGCTGATGATCTATTTCAGCTGGGGACCCGAATGGATCTGGTCTGAGCGTACCGGGCAAATTGTTCTGCACGATCTGGCAACGGCAATCATCACCATCTTCCTCTTTGCCGCGCTGCTGCTGCCCCTGCTGACTGAATTCGGCCTCATGGAATTCATTGGCACGCTGTTTCGGAACCTGTTCAGAAAGCTGTTCTGCATTCCAGGGCGGGCGTCCATCGACACACTGGCGTCCTGGCTGTCATCGGCTCCAGTGGGTGTTTTGATTACCGCGCAGCAATATGAGAGCGGCTACTATTCCGCCAGGCACTCTGCGGTGATCGTCACCAACTTCTCCATCGTCTCTTTGCCCTTCACATTGGTAGTGGCCGAGTTTGCCGGCCTCGGGCATATGTTTCTTCAGTACTACGCCACGGTTGTCGTCGCGGGCGTGTTGACTGCCATCGTCCTGCCAAGGATCCCTCCCCTGTCACGCATATCAAATGACTACTATCCGGCCGGTGGAAACATCCTGAACGAGGAGGTTCCTGCCGGCCGATCCCTGGTGTCGTGGGGTGCCGAGCAAGCCATCAACAAGGCGCGCACAGCACCGAATCTGGCTGGCGTGATGAAGTCCGCCATCAGGAATGTCAGCGATATCTGGTTCGGGTTGACGCCACCTTTGATCGCCATTGCCACGCTGGGTCTGGTGGTCGCCGAATTCACGCCCATTCTGACCTGGCTTTCACTGCCGCTGGTGCCGATCCTCGAGTTGATGCAGCTGCCCGAGGCGGATAAAGCTGCACCGGCCTTTCTCCTGGGGTTCGCGGAAATGTTTTTGCCTGCAGTAGCCGCGGCCGGCATCGAGAGCGAGTTGACACGGTTTGTCATCATTGCGGTGTCGATAACGCAGTTGATCTACATGTCCGAGGTCGGAGTCCTGATCCTGAAGTCAAAAATTCCGCTGAATTTTCTCAATCTGGTGACCATCTTCCTGCTCAGGACGGCCATCAGCTTGCCGGTTGTGGTCTTGATCGCCCATTTCGCAGTCTTTTGAAACGATGGCAACGCTCAAGCCGGCACGTTCGAATCGGCACCACAGATGCATCAGGCCCCAGCATTGCCGTCGATGAGCTTGCTGTAGCCGCGTTCGGTGATGAGCACGAGATGCACCATGGTCGGATATATCCGCCCTTCATCACGCAGCCGATCGATCGTCTCGCCATAGGCTTGTGCGGGTAGATAGAAGTAGTCGTCGCCTTCGACCAGAAGATGCCGTCGACGCTTGAAGTTCCGGAACGCCGTGCCCTTGGGCACGCCATTGCGCTCATCGATCTGGCGAAAACTGAGCGTATCGTTGTCAGAAAAACGTATGAATTCCATGATCCGGCTCGGGCGGGTGTCCGCGGCAGTATGAATGGAAGCATCGCCAGTATGAACAAGATCGAATCCCTCGAGCGCCTGCGCGCCCGAACTGTCTCGCCTTGTCTTTTCTGACATCTCCACGCCCTCGCTTCGCGCATCGGCGAGATTTGCGTACTAGAACGGGCGATCGCAATCCGAACGGTCATTGCTTGGCGGGTGATGCTGATAGCCGTGCTGGGCCGGCAAGCCCTCGACTTGCCTGGGGAGTTGCTGTGCTTTGCGGTCGAGTTGCGTGTGCTGGGCGACTTCGCCCAGAGCAGGCGCCGCCCCCGTCCTCGACCGAGTCAGCTGGAAGTCCAATGTGTCTGTGGTGATTCTGAGAGCAACGAGGAAAGTGCTGAGCGGGATCGCGATCTCAAGAGCCTGCCCGGGAACCTGCCCCGCATCGTGGAGGAGCGTTTGATCCGGATGGCAGCGCTGTCGCATTACATTGAGCAGGAGATACGCGCCATGTCGACTGTCGGGGTGGCCCCGACACGCAATCGTTCCGTGATGGGCAGGAAATGGCCCGATCTCATGCACCCTCAGGAGAGAAACGGTTGAGTCCCTTCCGCACCGTGCTCGAACAGACCTTCGGATTCGTGACCTCTCAGGGCGGCCGACTCGTCGCCGCCGTCAGTCTTCCCGCGCTGATGGTCGGGGCACTGTCCCTGATCCCGCCGAGCCAGGGCGTCAAGGAACTCGGGCTCGTGGCTCTCAGCATGGTGGCCAACGCATGGCTCGCGCTGGCGACCCATCGCGTCGCCCTGCTGGGCGACACGCACTCGCTGCGATGGGGGCGCCGGGAGTGGCACTTCGTCGTTGTTTACATGCTGCTGCACGTGGGTCTGGTTGGCCTCATCATTGTTTTGAGCCTGCCGATCATGGGCCTGCAGATACTCATCCCGGCCCTGCCCGATACGCTGGTCGGCATCGCAACGGTCGGTGTGATTCTGTTCTGCGGTTATCAGATTGCCCAGGTGTCCATCATTCTTCCTGCCACGGCCATCGAACAGCCGCTTGGAATCCAGCACGCCCACGCTCTGCTGACCGGGAAGCGTGGGACGGCGCTGACCGTCTTCCTTCTGTTTCCGTTGCTGACCTATCTTCCCGGCTACGCCATGGCGCACGCCGAGCTGCCCATGCTCCGCACCATCCTGCCCGCCGTCCTGCTGCCCATTGGCAATGCCATTGCGGTCCTCGCGCTGTCTTTTCTGTTCCGTCTGGTGGTTGAGGCAGGACCCGGGGGCTCCCCACCATCAGCCGGGACCTCGGACCACACCGACCCTCCAGTCAAGAGCGCCTGAACCATGATTCCGCGGAATCGTCGTCGCAGCGGTGCTGCCCGGGATCAGGCTGCAACTGAAGCATCAGGCCAACTGGGAGGCTTTCGTTAATGGCCCTCGGGGCGGAGGTCTGCACGGTCGGGATGCTTTATAGTGCGGCCGTTCAGAAGCCTGGAAAGCAAGGAATCCCAACGCGTGAAGCCCCCTTCGACAACTCGGCGCGCTGCTCGCGACCGCCACAACAAGTCCCGTAGCGATTGGATTCTGCAGGATCCGACAGCGGTGGGCGCTGGCGAGCTGGCCAAGAGCGGAATGACCCGACGCCGGATCATGGACGCTGCCGTGCATTGCCTGGCGCAGCTCGGCTATGGCGCCACCACCACCACCGAGGTGGCGAAAGCCGCCAAGCTGACACGGGCGGCGATGCGATACCATTTTCCCTCGCGCATGGACCTGATCGAGGCAAGCGTCCACTACGTCACTCGGCGCCGGCTCGATATGTACGAAGCAGCCATGTCGGAACTTCCCCATGATCGCGACTATTTCATTCGCGCCATCGAAATCGGTTGGGAGCAACTGCAGAAGCCGGAGTTCCTTGCCTTCACCGAATTGTCGCTGGCGGCCCGAAGCGACCGCGAGCTGGCGGTGATCTTCAGCCCGGCACTCACTGAGTACGACCGCGCTCGTCGGCTCACCGCTCAGCGATTGTTTCCGCCCGGCCAAGTGGACATCACCCTGTTTGATCTGCGCAATGACATCATCAGCTTTCTGCTCGAGGGGCTCGCGCAGCAGCGCAATCTCGCTTTCGACGCCGACAGGCGCAGAAACATGGTGCTTGGCTTCCTCAAGGCCCTGTCGACGTCGAGGGACGCGGGCGGGCTGCTGCAGAAGGCTCAGGCACTGGCCAACGGCTGAAAGAACACCTCCCACTTGGTCGAAAGATCCTTTCCTTTCCTTTCCTTTCCTTTCCTTTCCTTTCCTTTCCTTTCCTCCATCCCGATCCAGAAGCGGGCAGGCGCCCGCGCCGCCAGAACGTTGCGAACCGACGCACGTGATGGCGCCTGAGCCCCATGGTTGACGCAGCAGGAAGGCTGACAGAGAATCCCCAAAATTATCCACCTATGGATAAAACCTGGGGAGGCATGACAGTGTCGAAAAAACTGCACAATTACGCCATTTTTTCGTTTTCAGTTGCCGCATTGGCCCTCGCTGACATCAGCTCAGCTTTCGCCCAACTCGAAGAAATTGTCGTCACCGCCCGCAAGCGGGAGGAAAGTCTGCAGAACGTTCCGATGGCAATCCAGGCCTTCGACAGCAGTCAGATCGCCCGCTTCGCGGCCACCGATCTGAGCGAACTGGCCGACATGGCCAATCAAGTGATCATCAACGAGTCCGGCGTCGGCCTTGGAGCCAACATCCGAATCCGCGGCCTGGGCTCCAGCACGCTGGATCCAGGTATCGAATCAAGCGTGGTGGTGAATGCCGATGGCATTCAGCTCGACCGCGGCCACATCATTCGGCAGGCCTTCTTCGATATCGAGTCGGTGGAGATCCTGAAAGGTCCGCAAGCCCTCTTCTACGGCAAGAACAGCCCCGGTGGCGTGATTGCCCTCAACGGAGCACGGCCCGGCGAAACCTTCGAGAGCAGCGTGAAGATCGGCTACGAAAGCGAGGCCCGGGAGAAGCTGGCTGAGATCATCCTCTCCGGCCCCCTGAACGACTGGCTTGGCGCACGTCTGGCTTATCGTTACAGCGATCAGGACGGCTTCTACAGAAACGTATCTGCACCCCAGCCGGCGCCAGCCACCCTGGCCCTGGAGCCCTTCGATTTTCCAGGCCGTGCCAGCAGCCGTGCCGGTGGCAGCAGCACCCATACGGTTCGCTTGACCTTGGACGCTGCACCGCGTGATGACTTCGACGCAGTGCTTCGGGTCACCGGAACCTCAGTCCGTCATGACAATTTCCTGCTGCTGCAGAACGTGTCCTGCACCCAGGATCGACCGGTGACCAACGCCCACATCGGTGCGCCGATCTTCGAGCCGGAAGGCGACTGCCAACGTAACCGCACCCTGACTCATGGCTCCCTCCCGCCGGAGATCGCCAACAATCAGACCTTCAGGCAGACCGGACGCAAAAACGGCGACCCTTTCGGCCGCTACGACAGCATCCTCACCGGCCTCAACCTGGACTGGGAACTTCCGAACGTCACCTTGAGCTCGGTATCCGGATTCTACTGGTACGACTACGAACGCTACGACAACTCCGACAACACCAGCTTCTGGCAGCTAGGCGGAATCCAGCTCGAGGAGCAAAGAGTCTTTTCCCAGGAACTGAGGGCTTTCACCACGCTGGCAAGCCCTGTCAACTTCATGGGTGGGATCTACTTCGAGGACATGAAGCGGGACTCCGACAACGCCGGCAAGATTTTCCCGCTCGGCCCTGACCCGGCAACTGGACACTTCAACAACTGGGCCGGACGCTCCACCGTGGACTCAACGACCTGGTCAGTCTTCGGCCAGCTGATCTTCGACGTCCGGGACGATCTGGAAATCACTGCGGGACTGCGCTACACCGATGACGAGCGCGATGGCAGGCAGGGGCACATCTACGTGCATGCCTTCGCCCCGCCGATCTTTCAGCCGGCCGGTCGGGAACTGGTCAGTTCCTTCAGCGACACCAACGTTTCACCGGAGGCCACGATCACTTGGCGCCCCACTACCGACCTGATGGTGTACGGCGCGTTCAGGACCGGCTACAAGGCCGGCGGCATCTCCACCAGCCCGGTGCTGACGGTGGCGGCCACCGAGCAGAACGTCGTCTTCTCCAGCGAGGAGGCGAAGGGTGGCGAAATCGGCTTCAAGTCCACCTGGCTCGACGGTCGCCTGCGCGTCAATGCGGACATTTACCAATACGACTTCGATGACCTTCAGGTCTCCGCCTTCGATGCGTCAACCACCTCGTTCAGCATCCAGAACGCGGCGGAAGCCCGTACGCGAGGGGCCGAGCTGGACACAGAACTCCAGGTCAGCAGCGACCTCTACCTGTGGGGTCAACTGGCCTACAACAAGGGCAGCTACACCGACTACGATACAGCTCCCTGCTTCAGCCACCAGACAGAGGCCGGTGGTTGCGTCGGTGGCGTTCAGGACCTCACCGGCAGAGATCTGAACTTCGCGCCACGCTGGACCGGCAGTACCGGCTTCGACTACCTGCTGCCCATCATCGAAGGACGAGTACACGGCAACCTCAGCGCTGAGGCCATCTACTCCAGCAGCTACGAGGCCATGAGCAGCAACAACCCGCTGGCCCGTCAGGGCAGCTTTTGGCGGATCAACCTGCGTGCATCCCTGTTTGACCCCAATGATCGCTGGGATCTTGCTTTCATAGGGCGCAACCTCTTCGATCGTCGCACCCACGGTGTCTGCGCAGACAAGCCCGGCGGCTTCCCTGCGGGCCAGGACGTCCAATGTACGGCCCTGCGCGGCCGCCAGCTTCTGCTGCAGGGTGTGATGCGCTTCTGACCCGCCGCCCGCGCCCCGGCACTGCCTTCAGTGCCGGAGCGCGCATACCCGCTGCAATACCTAACAGGTCAACAGGAGACGACAGCCCATGGCTGGAGATGCAGAAACAACGGCAAGACGATTCTGGGAGATCCAGAATGGCGGCGACTACACCCAACTCGTCGAGCTCTTCGCGGAAGATGCCGTTCTCGACGATCCCATGTTCGGCACCTTCAAGGGCCGGGAATCGATTGCCGCGTTCATGGCCAAGATGAACCAAGAGATGGGTGGGCGCGGCATCTATTTTACCCTGGTCGAATTGGCCGGAGACGACCACACTTCCTGGGCCCAGTGGATCGCCCACACGCCGGAAGGCCAGCGGGAGGGTGTGGGCATCTACCGCGTCAAGGACGGGCAGATGACCTACTACCGCGACTACATGAACCCGCTGAAGCAGGGTTGATATCCCATGCGCTCGGCGGGGCCGGAGTTCATCATTCCAAAGACTCGAGAAAACTGGCCGCAACCGGATTGCAATCGCAGAGGCTGCCTGTTCTGGAATGTGACCTGCCCCAGGGAAACAGCGAGCCCGGATCAGGCTGAGGCGTCGCCGGCTCTGAGCTGATGTCGCTGACGCTTGAAGATCCGGAACGTCGTGCCCTTGGGCACGCCATTGCGCTCGTCTATCTGGCGAAAACTGAGCGTATCGTTGTCAGAGAAGCGTATGAATTCCATGATCCGGCTCAGGCGGCTGTCGCCGGCAGCATGAATCGGAGCGTCTTCACCATGAACAAGATCGAACCCCTCGAGCGCCTGCTCAGCCAAGGTCATGACAACGCCATCCTGCGCTTCGGCCTTGGCCAAAGCTATCTGACCGCCAAACAGCCCAGCCGGGCTGCGTTGCACTTCGAGCGCGCTGTCGCGCACGACCCCGACTATTCCGCGGCCTGGAAGGGGCTCGGTCAGGCGCTGACTCAGGTCGATCGTGCCGATGACGCGATCGTCGCCTTCGAAGCCGGGATGGCTGCCGCCGAGCGCAAGGGTGACGCCCAGGCCGGCAGGGAGATGGAGGTGTTCCTCAAGCGCCTGCGAAAGCGTCTGAGTCTTGATTCGTCACGCTGATCTGACCAAGTGCTGAAGGCTTCCTTTCGCCACACCGGTCAGACCTTCGCCGCCCTGCCGCGTTCCTTTACCCTCAGTCGGGCCCTCAGTCGAACTCAAGGTGCAAGGCATAAAGCCCCAGCATGATTCCCGGCTGAAGCTCGAAGGTGTTTTTCCCAGGCGCTGGCCGGAGATTCTTCAGCCTGTCGAGCATAACGTTCACACCGGCGATCTGTTCCGCACGGGAAAGTGCCGCGCCGGGACAGGACCGGACGCCCTGAGAGAAGGTGAGATGGGCCGTGATCGCGCGTCGATCGAGATCAATTTCTTCAGGATTGGGATATTTTTCTTCGTCGCGGTTGCCGGCCCCGTATCTCAAGTGCAGCAAGGAGCCTTGGGGAATGCGTACACCCCGGATCTCCACGTCCTCTGCAGCCCTCCTGCTGGAAAGACCCTGGGTCGGCGAATACAGCCGCATGGCCTCTTCGACGAACAGGGGCACCTTTGAACGATCGGATCGAAGCATCTCGAACAGATCAGGATCCTCCGCCAGCAGCATGGCCTGGGCGGTCAGTGCGTACTGAGTGGTCTCGTTGCCGCCAATGTGCATTCCATAGATGACGCTGATGATCTCGCCATCGCTAAGCGCCCGCATCTCAGGCCCGTATCGTACGGATATGAGGTAAGAGATCATGTCGTCCACAGGAGATGTGCGCTTAATGTCGATGTGATGCTGGGTGTACTCGTGGAACTCCGCGAGCGCCTTGGCATTCTCGCGCTCCTCTTCCTCGGAAAGCAGGCTGCGGTGCGTCTTCCCGTAAACGAATCGACGCACCTGTGCTTCATCCCAGCGGCGCAGGACGGGCATGTCCTCGAGGGGGAAACCGATGATCTTGGTGATGACTGTCTGAGGCAGGGGTGCTGCAAACTGAGACACCAGCTCGACTTCATGGTTTTCGATCCATCCATCGACCAGCGAGTTGGCCACATCTACGATCATTTTCTCGTGTCGGGAAGCGCCGGGGGGACCCACCCAAGGGTCGGTCAGCACCTTACGATGCAGTTTGTGGGTCTCGATGTCGGGCCGAAGACTGCGTCGGGCATTGACGGCCTCTCCGAACCCCTTCGACCCGATCACTTCTGCTTCAACAGCACTCAAACCGTTGGCTTCATCACTTACCGTTGGAAAGCGCTCCGGGTCCTTCACAACACTCTGGATATCTTCGAACTTCGTCAGGATAAAAGCGTCCGATCCGGGCACGTCGCCCCCGCCCTCGACTCTGAATACCGGGGCCTCTTTATGCATGATCCGATAGGAATCAAACCAATGGGCCTGCGCTCCCGGTGCAAACAAATCAACCTCGCCCAGGCTCATGGGGCATTGCGCAGTTCTCGGCTCGAAGCTGTGTGCTTTCGTCTTCATTGAATGGCCCCTCCTTTAACCGGTAGTGCTAACCGGTAGTGCTATTAATCAACACCCGCTCGCCGGTGATTCCGCTAATCATAAAGAGCCATGGCAACCTGCTTGACAGCCATGATGGCCCGAGCCTAGCATCGCGGCAAATACAAGTCATGCGTGCTTAAATAATTCACCCATGCATAATTTATAATAAAACTTATTATTATAGCGAGGGGATATATATGGAATCGCGAACAAATCGCAGCGGGATGCTCCATCCATTCCGCCCCGCTCTCCTTTGCCTGCCACTAGTCTTCTCTGTTGCGACAGGGACCACTCCCGTTCTCGCACAAAGCAATCCTGCTACCACGGAAAGGGCACGCAGTGGCGCAGTCATTGAGCAGATCATCGTCCGGGCTCGCCAGCGGGAGGAGACGCTTCAGGAGGCGCCCATCGCGGTCACCGCCATTACGGGCGAGGTCATCGATCGCATGGCGCTGACCGATCTCAACGCCATGGCGGATTACATCCCCAATCTTCAGGTGGACTACGGATCTTCCGGCACAGCCTCGACCATGCATTTGCGCGGAGTGGGAACCGGATCTGGAAGCGCGGGGTTTTCATCCGCCGTCGGACTTCT
This sequence comes from Pseudomonadales bacterium, assembly GCA_007130155.1. Taxonomy (GTDB): domain Bacteria; phylum Pseudomonadota; class Gammaproteobacteria; order Pseudomonadales; family Azotimanducaceae; genus SLTB01. The sequence continues at coordinate 28,706 of SLTB01000283.1, read as the reverse complement.
GATCGACGGGGTTTATCACGACCGGGGACGATGGATAAACCAGGGGTTTTTCGACCTTGAGCAACTGGAGGTTCTGAAAGGACCTCAGGCGCTCTACTTCGGCAAGAACAACTCGGCCGGTCTGGTCATCCTGAACACCAGAAATCCAGGCGAGGAGTTCGAGGCCAACATCAGGATGGGTAACGAATTCCGCGCCGACCAACGCTTGATCGAAGGCGGTGTATCCATTCCGCTCTCGGAAACGCTGGGCGTCCGGCTTGCCGGTCGCTATACGGAACAGGACGGATGGATCACAAACACCTCCCTGCCGCAAACAGGCGTCGATCCCCTCGGATTCGATCTTCCGGGAGCCGGGAACGATCGTAAGCTTCCTGAGACAGAGGAATCTTTGGCAAGGCTGACCCTGCGTTGGACGCCCACCGCTGAGTTGGAAGCCCTTTTCAAAGCGTCCTATGCCCGCAACAAGGACAACGGAAACCTGGGTCGGGAAATGCTGATCCAGTGTAGGGGCCCAGGTGGCGCCGCGCAGCCGGTTTTCGGTGTTCCGTCGCCATCTGAGGAATGCGAAAAGAACTTCAGACGTTCACGAGGGCTGCCTTCTCCGGAGTTGTTCGCTCCAGAGCCGGAAGAGTTCGGACGAGGAGACTATTTCACCGACTTCGAGGCTTGGACGACGTCCCTGTCGCTGAAGTACGACTTCGATTCCTTCACCATCGAATCCGTAACGGCTTATCAGCAGTACGAGGCTGAGCAGACGGAAAACGCCACCTACTCGGATGACGCGCAAGTGCCGTTTTACGAGTCCTCAGAGTACGATGCATGGAGCCAGGAGTTCCGGATCGCCACCAACTGGGAAGGCAACATCAACATTCTTGGGGGCCTGCACTACTCGACCTACGATTACGACTTCAGGAATTCGTCCCGGGTGGCTCCACTGCCGCCGGACAGCCGCAATGGCCGGCTCTGGACCTGGGACAAGCCGGCACGGGAGGACAGCACGTCCTGGTCGGCCTACGCCGAGTTGACCTGGGACATCACACCGGAAGTCGAGCTCGCTACCGGTGTCCGGTATACGCGCGAGAAGAAAGACTCGGAGATCGCGCCGACGTTCGTCCACGAATTTCTCCTCGGACCGCTTTCGGATGCAGCCATCGCAGCGAGGTTCAAGGACAAGAACTGGTCGCCCCAGGCCACCCTGTCCTGGCGGGCGGATGAGCGCCTGACGCTGTTCGTCGCCTACCGCGAGGGATTCAAGTCCGGTGGCTTCGACATGAGCTTCCTGCTGGGGGCCGGCAAGGGTCCTGACGATCTGACTTTCGAGAGTGAGGAAGCGTCCGGATTCGAGATCGGTGCCAAGGCCTTGCTCCTTGACCGGACACTTGCTGCCAGCCTCATCGCCTACCGATACGATTTCGACAACCTCCAGGTTCAGCAACTGGATACCGAGACGATCACCTTCAATATCGGCAATGCGGCGAAGGCCCGGACGACCGGCGTCGAACTCGAGTTCGAATGGCTGACTACCGAGCAGTTCTCGGTCAGGGGCGCGCTGGCCTACAACCGAGCCCGTTACGGTGAATTCTTCGCGTCATGCTTTGCGGGCCAGTCGATCGAAGCCGGTTGCGCCTCCGCATTCGACCCCGCAGCCCAAAGATTCCGCACCCAGGATCTTGCCGGTACCGATCTGCGCTTCGCGCCCCGATGGGTCGCTCACGGTGGCGTCAGCTACAACCTTCCGGTTGGTCGCTCAGGCTACGTCGCCGCCTTTACCGCAGACGGCCGCTACTCCGACGATTATGGAACGAGCGTCGACAGGATCCCGGATACGGAGCAATCCAGTTACTTCGCCATCGACGGTTCCATCACCCTCCACTCGCCCAGCGAACGATGGACGGTAGCCATGGTGGGAAGGAACCTCACCAACAAGACGATTGCCGGACCGGGCCAGGCCCGTCCCATCACCGGCGGAGCCTCCGGTGTACCTGCTGCACAGAACCAACCCTTGCCCGACTCGATCGTTCGCCTGCAACGGGGTCGACAGCTTTGGCTGCAGGCAACCTGGAACTTCTGACCTTCCATCCATGATGAGGGGGCTGCCAGTCACTGACTGAGACAGCCCCCTCCCATACCCATGCCTCGACCGAACGCTCATCGATTCGGCTCGAAGATTACAGTCTTTTTCGCTCTTTTCTCTTGACCCTTTGAGGCGCTCAAAATACTGTACTTATATACATTTTTAACCGAGTCATCGCCATGGAATAGGCATCTCCCGACACCTTCGACGATCTGAGCGCGCGCATCATCGACCTCTGCGGCCGCATGCACGGCGGCATGTTTCAGCCCCTCGACCTCACGCCGCCTCGATCTGCTGAACCCCTGGAAGACGTCCATGCCAAGCTGCGCCCACTGGCTGGTCTGGCGCTGCGGCTTCGATATGGTCACCGCCCGGGAGAAGGTCCGGGTAGCCAGGAAGTTGGCGGATCTCCCGCTCATTCGCAAGAAGGTTCGCATCGGTGAATTGAGCTACTCCAAGGTCCGGGCCATCACCCGGGTGGCCGAACCGGACACGGAGCAGGATTGGGTCGAGGCCGGTCTCGAGCATACGGCGGCGCAGCTCGAGCGGCAGGTGCGCGCCTGTCGTCAGTCCTGCAGGCTGAATGAGCCGGGAGCGGCGCTCGATGCCTGGAAGCACCGCTACTTCGAATGCCGCACCTAGGAGTCTGCGCGGTAGAAACCAGTCTGCGATAATGGCGTAGCACTTCAGGTAGCGGAAGCCGCCACCGATGCCGACTCGATTTCGCCCGTATGCACCTGATCAGGACCTGCTGTAGCTGTTCATCAGATTCCGGTAATCCGGGATGTGATTGGCGAACAGCGTGCCCAGCCCCTCGACGTCGTTGCGCCAGCCCCGGTGCAGTTCACAGGCCACGCCGAACCAGCTCATGAGCTGGGCGCCCGCCTGGGACATGCGCTCCCAGGCCGTATCGCGGGTGATCGCGTTGAACGTCCCCGAGGCGTCCCTGACCACGAAGACCTCGAAGTCCTCGGCCAGCGCCGAGAGCGTCGGGAAGGCCACACAGACCTCGGTGACGACACCGGCCATGATCAGCATTCTTGTCCAGCCGCTTGTATGACGTCTTCATGGTTCACCTCCGCAGGTTGTACCGGGATGATCCCGGGTGGCTGGCGCCAGCGGCCTGGGCCGATGGCGCCGGGTTCAAGCTTGGCTGAGAGCGAAACGGCCACTCTGGAAATCACTGACGGCCTGACGGATCTCCTCGGTGGTGTTCATCACGAAGGGACCGTGACCGACCACCGGCTCGTCGATGGGCGCACCGCTGAGCAGCAGCACCGTCGCATCGGCGTTGGCTTCAAGCGTCACACCGCTACCGTCCCGGCTCAGCACGGCCAGTTCGGCATCCCGGCTGATCGTGCTGTCGTTGATCAGCACCGGGCCGCGCAGGGTCACCAGCGCCCCGCCCCAACCTTCCGGCAGGGTCAGCTTCGTCCGCCATAGGCACCGGCGATGACCCGCAGACTGCCGGCGCCATCCGGAAGATCCATCACCGGAATGTCGTCGGCAGTGATGGCCCGATAGGCCGAGTCCACCCACTTGTCCCGGGCCGGCAGATTGACCCAGAGCTGCACCATCTCCAGGGTGCCGCCGGTCTCGGCAAAGCGGTCGCCGTGATACTCCTCGTGCATGAGGCCCGCGCCTGCGGTCATCCACTGCACATCACCCGGGCCGATCAGCCCGCCGCTGCCCGTCGTGTCGTGATGGGCCACCTCACCCTGATAGACGATGGTCACGGTCTCGAAGCCACGGTGAGGGTGCAGCCCGACTCCGCGCCGGTTTTCGGTGGGCTGAAATTCAGCTGGTCCCGCGTAGTCGAGCAGCAGGCAGGGGCTCAGGGCCTCGGCCTGCTCGTGGTAGGAGAACAGCGAGCGGACAGGAAAGCCGTTGCCCACCCAGTGCCCGCGTCCACCGGAGTTGGTGTGCAGAATCGTCTTCATTTGAGGAAGAAGCAGGCCCGTGCCGGCAGCTCGACGCCCGTGGTCGAAGGGAAAACCGAAGGTCTGGCTTTCCGTGAAGGCGCGCCCGCACCCACCACCAAGACGTCAATTGCTGCCGACCGTTCGTTCACGGACACGGAGGCACCTCCAATGTGACAAGTGCGGCAGATTACACAGTGCAAAAGCCCTCGATCACGCCTTCGATGCCACACCACAGCCTCGAGGTGCCGACGGCAGCAGCTCGGGATGCGCCAGCACGCCATGTATCTCAGCCATCACGTTGACCAGTGTTTGGAGCCCTGGATCCTCGACAGGAAAATGGCCGGCGTTCTCGAGCAGGACGTAGCGCGTCGGCGCCGCGATCCGGCCGAAGAACCCGAGACTCATGGCCGGCGGCGTCCAGCGATCATCACCCGGATGGACCAGCGTCACGGGGGGCGCCTGAAACGCCTCGGGTGGCCGTTCCAATTCGGAGAACAGGTAGCTGGAAAGAAACCCGAGGGCAATCCGGCCTCCGCCCCCTCGCGGGTCGGTCAGACACAATCGCGCCAGCTCGGGCTGATTGGCGATTTTGTCCATGGGTACCAGCCAGCGAAGGGGCACGCGCCATCGTCCCAGCCGCGGGCCGACGCGGCGCAGCAGGGGACGCAGAAGACGCAGGGTGGTGGCGCCACCCCAGCGATTGAGCGCCGGCCAAGTGACTGCATCGGCTGGATCGAGGAGGCAGGTGACCAGAAGATGAGACACCACACCGGTCCTGGCGGCTGCCGCATAGGCGAGCATGCCGCCCATGCTGGCGCCGGCCAGCACCAGCGGGCGTGGGTCGTCGGCCGTCTCAGCGCGCAGCAGTTCGGACACGCAGTCCACCCAGTCCTGGTAGCGAACACGGCCCAGGTCCGGAAATTCACTTCGACCATAACCCGGCAAATCCGGCATCAGCACCTCGTAGCCCAGGGCTGCAGCGAGCGCCGCCAGCGGCCAGAGGGCATCCGCATGCCCCCCGCCCCCGTGCAGGATCACCATGCGGACGCGAGCAGCGGGGTTCCGCACACGGGCAATGTGGATGCTCGCGTCGCGCCATCGCCACCAGGTCGATTCAGGTTCAGCCCGGGCCTGCTGCCGCCAGGGCTTAGGGAGACAGGCCACGTACTGGGCGTGGCCGTGGGTTGTGGACATGGGCTGGACCTCCGCGGTGGAATTGACTTCAGGTTATAACCTGAGTAATTCTCACGTTTATTCCTCAGCACCACTACTCGCGTTTTCCCCCATGAGCCGACCTCGCAAACAGCCGCGACAACAGCGCTCTCGCGCCACATGGGATGCCATTCTCGATGCAGCTGCTCAGCTTTTCGGCCAGATGGGCTACGCCGCCACGACCACCAACAAGGTCGCCGAACGCGCCGGTGTCTCCATCGGTTCGCTCTACCAGTACTTTCCCGACAAGGACGCCTTGCTGATGGCCCTTGCTGAGCGGCATCTCAGCGAGGCCACCGACGTGCTGGTCGAAGTCTTCGTCGCGCTGCAGCGGGATCAGCCAGATCTGCAAGGCACGCTGACCCGGCTCATCGACGCCGTCGTGGCGCTGCACCGGCAGGATCCGGCCATGCATCGGCTACTTTTCGATCAGACGCCGCGGACGCCGGAGATGGCCGCACGTCTGCGCAGCCTCGAACGGCAGTTGGCCACGGCCGTGGCAGAGCAATTACAGCGGTTGGGCGTCGGTGGAGCGCTGCCTGCGACCCGCGGCCTGCTGCTCGTGCAAGCCATCGAAGCACAGATTCACGGTGCCGTGCTGGACCCGCCCGATGACCTGCCCACAGAAGGATTGGTTCATGAAATGCTGGAACTCTGGCTGCGGGCCCTGAAGTGAAGGCATCAGGGACCCTCGCTGAACAGCCCACCCACCAAGCCCTCGATCACCTGCCGATAGTCCTTCTTCCTGCCCCCGGATTCGATGTCCAGGGCCGCCCGGTCGAAAGCGGCCGCCAGCACCGCCATCAGCGCATCCGCCGGCAGTGACCGCATCACCCCCTGGCCCATGGCGTCGCTGATCCCCTCGCGCAGGGTCCGGGCACCGTGGGCGTCGTCGATCACATTCATCTCTGCGCGGCCGAGCACAGCCGGGCCATCCAGCAACAGCAGGCTCGTACGTCCCGCCTGGGACATGGCCCGCAGGAAGGCCTCGCCGCCCTTCAGCAGCGCCTCTCGGATGGAGGGTAGGTTAGCGGTGGCGCGCTCGATCTCCGCGGCGACCGCCGCCGACTCCTGCTCCACCACGGCGCGGAACAGCGCCTGTTTGTCGTCGAAGTGATGATAGAGAGCCCCGCGGGTAACGCCCGCGGCAGCGACGATCTCGGGTGTGCCCGTATCGGCATAGCCCTTGGTCACGACCAGCTTGCGCGCAGCCTCGAGCAGTAGCGCGCGGGTCGCTTCGCTGCGCTCACGATTGGATCGGCGAGCGGAATCTACTGGCATACATACAGCCTGTATGTCTATCTTTCGACAAGGAGAAGCGCCATGCGCTGCAGCAGCTACTACCCTGTCATCATGACCGACGACGTCGCCGGCACCGCGGCCTTCTACATCGAGCACTTCCATTTCCAGGCGCTGTTCGAGATCGACTGGTATGTGCACATGCAGTCGACCGTGGACGACAGCGTCAATCTGGCCGTCATCGATGGCAGCCATAGCACGATCCCCGCTTCCACCCGGGGCCGGGTGTCCGGATTGATCCTCAACTTCGAGGTCGAAGATCCCGATGCGGAATATGCAAGGGCACAGGCCGCCGACTTGCCGATCCTGCTGAGCCTGCGCGACGAGGACTTCGGCCAGCGCCACTTCATCACAGCAGATCCCAATGGCGTGCTGATCGACATCATCAAGCCGATTCCGCCGAAGGCAGCGTTCGCGGAGCATTACAGTGAGGGAGTGACGACGCCGTAGGCTGGGCAGAAAGGGACAAGTCTTGCGTTGCAACTTCCTGCTCCTGACTTGACCACCTCCAGGCGCCGTGCTAATTCCTGCACGCATGAAGGTCAAACATGCCGCCAGTTGGTTGCCAGCCTTCAGCGTTGTGCTACCGCGCGCAAGACGTGGATGCACAGGAGAGACCCAAGGGGCTGAGCAGCCATCGAGCCGGCAAGGCGTTTGCAGACGCGAAACACCGGCAGCACTGGTGAGACGGCCACCATGACATTCTGAGAGGGGACACATCATGACGGGACGCTGCCCACGACCGGCTTGGACGCTGGCGCTACTGACATCCGGACTCATTACCGCAGCACCTGCCCTGTCACAGCAGCCGGCAGGCAGCAGCGCGTCACGCCAGATCGAGGAGATCGTGGTGACCGCCCGCAAGCGGGAGGAATCGCTGCAGGACACGCCGGTGGCCGTGACCTCGTTCACGGCGGATTTCGCAGAGACCTTCCGTCTCGACCGGGTCGAGGATGTCGCCGAGTTCACGCCGGGCATGCTGGTCAGCGACAGCAGCGGCCAGACCGGCACCAGCATCTTCCTGCGTGGTATCGGATCTTCCGGAACCAGCGCCCTCATCGATCAGGCCGTGGCCATCAACATTGACGGCATCCCGGTCAACACCGGGCACATCGCGCGTGCCTCCATGTTCGACGTTCAGCAGATCGACGTCCTGCGCGGTCCCCAGGCCCTGTTCTTCGGAAAGAACAGTCCGGGCGGCGTACTGGCCTTCCGCACCGCCGATCCGGGCGACGAGTTCGAGCTGGAGCTTTCCGGCACCTACGAGTTCGAGGCCGACGAGCGCATCGTTCGTGGCGTCATCTCGGCACCGCTTTCCGATCAGGTGGGCGTCCGTCTGGCAGCCGCCTACACCAAGTCCGATGGCCATCGGAAATTCGTCGGAGCCGACGTTCCGGGGCTGGCCTTCGAGCCCCAGCCGAGCCGCTATCCCAATGGCGACAGCCTGTTTCTGCGCGGCACCCTGCTGGCCAATCCCAACGAGCAGCTGCAGATCCGCGCCAAGTTCACCCACTACGAGGACGAGCGCAACCGTGGTGGCAGCGCCTTGAATGAACGCGTCGCCTGCCCACTCGGCGTTCCCCAGGCCTTCATTCAGATCGACGACTGCCGTGCCGACGGCGTGTCCTTCTCTGGCAACCTGCACCCCGACGTGCTGGCGGCCGACCCGCTGTTCGATCCCTCGAAGCCCGAAGGCCTGCAGGACACGAGCATGCAGATCGCCAGCCTGGAACTGGATTACATGCTCCCCAACGGCTTCACCCTGACTTCGGTGACCGGCTATATCGACCTCGACGAAGACGAGCAGGGCGAATTCGGTTTCGAACCAGCCAACCGCATCATGCGCGCCACGGTATACGGCCACGAACAGATCAGCCAGGAACTGCGCCTCGCTTCCGGCTTCGAAGGCCCCGTCAACTTCCTGATCGGCGGCTACTACGAGGAGAAAGACGCCGTCACCGAAACTGCGGCTTATCTCGCACCCGCCCTCACCGAGGCGCTGGCAGGTGTGTTCATACCCCTTCCGGTCGGCAGCCAGCGTATGACCCAGGATCAGCGCGCATGGTCCGTCTTTGGTCAGCTCCTGTGGGACATCACCAGCGACATCGAGGTGTCTGCCGGCGCACGCTACAGCCGGGAGCGAAAGAAGGTCGACGTCGCATCCTTCGGTAATCCGGTCAACACCACCGCAGACTCGGAAAGTTGGAGCAACCTCTCTCCCGAAGTCACCACCACCTGGCGTCCGCGCAACGACCTGATGTTCTTCGCCTCCTACAAGCAGGGCTTCAAATCCGGCGGTCTCGACGGCAGCTTCAACCCGGCATTCGCCGGGCCCGGGCCCCACGAGCTGCGTTACGATGAAGAGGAGGTCGAGGGCTTCGAAGCCGGGATGAAATCCACTTGGCTCGACAACACGCTGCGGCTGAACGCCACGGCCTTCCGCTACCGCTACTCGGACCTGCAGCTGGGCAATTTCGACCCCGACACCACCACCCTGCGCATCCTCAACGTCGCCAAGGCCACCATCCTCGGTCTCGAGCTGGAAGCCCTGTGGTTGCCCGCCGCCGTGGACGGCCTGACCCTGATCGGCGCCCTGAACCTGCTCGACACCGAATACGATGACTTCATCGGCGACTGCTGGGCAGGCCAGCGGCCGGATCAGGGCTGCGATCTCGTTCAGATTGGCAACGCGTTCACGCAGCAGGACCTGACCGGTGAACGGCTGGCAACTGCAGCCAAGGTGAGCGGGCTGATCGGCTTCGACTATCAGCGGGCCATTGTGCCGGGCTGGAACATGGCGATCGCGGCCAATGCGAGCTACTCGGGAAGCTTCAACGCCAGCACGCAGCACTCTCCGTTCACCATTCAGGGAAGTTACTGGAAGCTCAACGCCTCTGCCCGGATCATGAGCGACGATGCCCGCTGGGAACTGGCGCTGCTGGGTCGCAACCTGACCGACAAGTACACCTTCACCGGCGCCGGAGCCACGCCCACCACCGGCGGCGGGACGGGGACGCCACAGGGTATCCCCGCCGACACCCAGGCCGTTGTCCAGCGCGGGCGGGCCGTGAACCTGCAGCTGACCTATCGGATGTAGGACGCCCAGATGCCGGGCTGCTGTTGCTCGAGACTGACACAGCCCGGCTCAGCGTTCTCAGACAGACAGCCCGGCGTTTCTGCACAAACGCCGAAGGTGAGCTGTGAGAGTCGTAGCGTTATGACGTCAAAACGTTTAGGTGCCAAGCCCCTACAGCAGGGATCTGCGCTGTCCTTTCCGTGCCCCCGTGGGAGGCCGGTTCCCAGCACAGGCCCGCAAGCACTCGCTCACCAGCACGCATGACTTGACCGCACCCCGCCACCTGCTACTGTCGCTTCATCACAGCGCAACGGAACCTTCCGACCATGAGCACCCTGACCGACTACAACCTCCTCGAAGATCAGACCCGGGAGTGTCCCTTCGCCTACTTCCAGGCCATCCGCAAGGAGCAGCCCGTCTTCTTCATGAAGGAGCTCGGTGCCTACTACGTCAGCCGCTACGAGGACCTGCGCTACGTCAAAAAGCACCCGGAGCTGTTCTCCAACGATGTTTTCGTGCTGGCCAATAACAACCCCATGGAACGCAACGTCGCCGAGCGCTACAAGGCCGAGAACGGCTGGAAGCGGGTGTCCACCCTGCAGCGCACCGATCCGCCGGTGCACACCAAGTATCGAGCGCTCATCAATCAGTCCTTCACGGTCAAGCGCGTCCGCGGCATGACCGACTATGTGGAGACGGTGGTGAACGACCTCATCGACGGCTTCATCGACAAGGGCCAATGCGACTTCGTCTGGGAATACGCCATTCCCCTGCCCTGCACGGTGATCGCCGATCAGCTCGGTGTGCCGCGGGAGCAGATCTGGCGCCTGAAGGAGTGGTCCGACGCCATGCTCGCGCCGGGCAGCGGCTTCCTCGACGAGGCCGCCGCCATCGAGTCCGCCAAGCTGGTGGTGGAGGCCCAGCAGTTCTTCGCCGAGGTGATGGCTGAGCGCAGGAAGGAACCGAAGGAGGACATTATCACCGATCTGGTCCAGGCCCGGGTGGTGGACGAGCCGGGTGACCCCGAGCGGCCCCTGGACATGTACGAGCTCCAGGACCTGCTCGATCAGCTGCTCACCGGCGGCAACGAAACCACCACCAACGCCATCGGCTCGGCCATGATGCTGCTGCTGCAGCGGCCGGGGCTGATGGAAACGCTGCGGGATGACGAAAAGGCGCTGCGCAATTTCATCGAGGAGTCCCTGCGCTACGAGACCCCGGTGCTGCACCTGCAGCGGGTGGCCACACAGGACACGGAGCTTGGCGGCGTGAAGATTCCCAAGGGCGCGCGACTGGCCTTAGGCTACGCCTCGGCCAACCGCGACGAGGAGGTCTTCGAGGACGGCGAGAACTTCGATCCCATGCGCAAGAAGGCCGGCGCCCATCTGGCCTTTGGTTCAGGTCCCCACCACTGCCCCGGCGCCCCGTTGGCGCGGCAGGAAATGTTCTCCACCTTCACCATATTGCTGAACCGGCTCGAGAACATCCGGCCCCAGGATCCCAACGAGCGCTTTGCGCACGTCCCCAACGCTTTCCTCAGGGGCCTCGCGCACCTGAATATCGAGTTCGACGTACGCAACCGGGAGCGGTATCTGCCAGGGGCGTCGGCGTTCTGAGATCGGCATCCCGCTGCCGCCATCGCCTGACCCGACGCCGATTGCCGGGGAAACCGCTCAGTCGGCGTCGGCAAGCGTGTTCTTGAAGATCCCGCCATCTTTCATGATCAGTAGGAAATTGCGCTCCGGGTCGGCGATCAGCTCCAGATCCTCCAGGGGATTGCCGCGCACCAGCAGCAGGTCGGCCAAAGCGCCCTCTTCGATCACACCCAGGCGTCCCTCATAGGGGCTGCGGAGACCGGACAGGGCCAGCAGCCGGGCATTATCGTGAGTCAGCAGCTTGAGGATCTCCGCCGGCGAGTACCACTCGCGCAGCAGAAGGATGAAGGCGTTCTGCTCGCGATTGAGCGCGGGTTCGAACAGAAAATCCGTACCCCAGGCGATCTTGACGCCCAGTTCCCTGGCCATGGGCCACATGCGTGCCTGCCCACGAATCACCGGTGCCCGCTTGGCGCGTCGCAGCGGATCCATATCCGGCGTACTGGCGCGCAGGGTCTGGGCCGACAGCCAGACGCCATGCTCCACCATGAGCGCAAGCGTCTCCTCGTCCAGCATCTGGCCGTGCTCGATCACCTTCACGCCCGCCTCGATGGCCCGTCGTACGGCCCGTGGCGTGTAGGCGTGGACGGTGACGTAAGTACCCCAGTCCTCGGCCGCTTCCACGGCGGCCTTCATCTCATCCAGGGTGTACTGGGTGACGTCGACGGGATCGTAGGCCGAGGACGTGCCGCCGCCCGCCATCAGCTTGATCTGGCTGGCGCCAAAGCGAAGGTTCTCCCGGACGGCCGTGAGCACGTCGGCACGCCCGTCGGCAATGAACGTGGCCCCGAGGAGTTCGGCACGGGAAGGCTCACCGAAGAAGCGCCGGGAGCGCTCGTGGGGCATGCGGAAATCGCCGTGGCCGGCCGTCTGACTGATGGTGGCGCCGGAAGGCCAGATGCGCGGTCCGACGTAGCGCCCGCCATCGATGCCGGCCTTCAGACCCCAGACCGGCCCACCCGCGTCGCGCACGGCGGTGAAGCCACGCAGCAGCATGGCCTCCGCTTCCCGTGCCGCCGCGGCTTCGGCGCGCTCAGGGGTCAGATCCGGAGACACGAGTTCAGGCATGGTCAGCGCACCGAAGGTGAGGTGCACATGCACGTCGATGAGTCCCGGCATCAGGGTGTAGCCCCGGCCGTCGATCACGCTGGCATCGGCGCTGGCCGCAAGGTCATCGCCCACAGCGGCGACGCGGTTGCCGCTGACGAGCAGGCGAGTCGGTGGGGAAAGCTGCTCCGACCGGCCGTCGAAGATGCGGACATTCTGAAACAGGATCTCGTCAGAGCCGGAGACGGCGGCGGACAGCAGGAGGAGCGCAGCCAAAGCAGCCCGCATGGCCGTTGTGCAGATTCTCATCGTAGCGTGACACCTTCGAGCCGGCGGTTCGCCCCCATTGCTTCAAGGCTAGCACAATTGATTTACGGGCATGAACGCCGCGACCAGGGGCAGGCCAGCCATCAGCCCGCGTTCAAGACGCCTGTTCGAACCCCAGCCGAAGCAGGATGGGAATACGCTGAATCACCGACGGGACATAGGGCACCGGCCCGGTCTCGAGTCTGCGGATCGACGTCATCCTGCGCAGGATCTCCTGCACCGCCACCTGACCTTCCAGCCGCGCCAGCGGCGCGCCCGGGCAAAAGTGCACACCCAGCCCGAAGCCCAGATGCGGATGACGGAACTCGCGATCCACCTTGAAGGTCTCCGGGTCCTCGAAGTACTGCTCATCGTGATTGGCCGAGGCATAGACCACCATGACGATCCCGCCCTTAGGAACAGGCACACCCGCAACTGAAGTGTCTTGCAGAGCGATGCGAAACACGCCGGGAACGGGCGTGTCGTAACGCAGAACCTCCTCGATGATGTCCTTGACCAGCGCCGGATCGCTGCGGGCCGCCTCCTCGAGTTCGGGACGGTCGAGCAACACCAGCATGGCATTGGTCATGAGTTCCGGTGTATTGGCGTCGCCACCGGCCGCGTAGAGCAGCGAGATCATGCTCACCACCGACTCCAGCGGCACGAGTTCGCCGTCCTCGAAGCGGGCGTTGGCGAGTTCGCTCATGAGGTCGTCGGCCGGCTGACGGCGGCGGGCCTCGATGGCGTGGACGAAATAGTTCCGCAGGAAGGCGTCCTCGGTGAGGCCGTCCGTATTCTGCATGCGCTGCTGGAAGCCGGACAGCGGCTGCTCGGCGGCCTTGGCCATGACGTGCAACCGGTCCTCGAAGAAGGCCTTGAAGTGGGCCTGATCGTCTTCCGGCAGGCCGATCAGCTCTCCCACCACCAGCCGCGGGACCATGTGGGCGAAGCCGGTGACGAACTCCACCTCACCGGCGTCGATGAAGGTGTCGATGACGTCGTTGACGATCTGACGGACTCTCGGCTCGAGCTGACGGACACGGGCCGTGGTGAAAAAGCGATTGATCAGCTTCCGGTGGCGGGTGTGATCAGGGGGATCGTTGGAGAGGATCTTGTCACCGAAGGGACAGGACGCCCGGTATGCGGCCGTCTCGTCCAGAGGACAGGGCAGATCCACATAGGGTGCGTTCGCCACCAGGATGCTGGAAAACACTTCCGGCTGCCGATTGACCTCGCGGATCGCGTCCAGGGTACCGACGAGATAGACGCCGTAGTCCGGCTCCTGGCACACCGGTCCCTGCTCCCGCAGCTGCTTGTAGAAGGGATAGGGATTCTGCAGAAGCGCCTCGTTGAGCTCGAGGAAGTGATAGTCCCCGATCGTCGTCGTATCTTTGGCCGTCGTCATGCCGTTCTCCTCAGCTGCCCGGTGTCGGCGTCAGCGTGGTCTCCATGTCCTCGGGTTCCAGACCCAGCGCAATCAGCAGCTTGGACATGCCCAGAAACAGGCCGACGCCTAAGGCCATCTCCACCACCTCGGCATCACTGTAGTGGCGCCTGAGCGCTGCCTGCAGCTCCGGCGTCAATGGCCGTGGCATGCCGATCAGCACGTCGGTGAGCTTGAGTGCCGCCACTTCCGCATCCGGCAGTCTGCTCTCGTAGCCGTCCTCGATCAGGTCGACCTTGCCTTCATCCAGCCCCGCCTCACGGACGGAGTCAAAACGAACGTTCTTTCAGAAGGCGCAGTCGGTGACCCGAGCGTTCCGCATGCGGGTCATTTCCTTCACGGTCAGCGACGCCACACCCCGCTGCCAGAACTCCGCATACAGATCGAAGAACTTGCCGGTGGTATCAGGCGTGTGCGCCAGCACCGTAGGGAAGCTGGCGGGCTGCCCGGCAACCGCCGAGGCAACTCTGGGTTCCGTGGACATGGTCGGTCTCCCTCTTGGATTCTGATCTTCAAATGATGCCGGTTCACAGCCTCACTGTTTCAGATCGAAGGCCAGCTTCAACCGGCAATTGACATCGAAAAGCACCAACGCATTGATCAGCGACACACAGCCGGCATCACCGAGCCGAAATTTCAGGCTCGCCACCTCGGCGTCCGTCAGCTCGTGATGCTGATAGGGCAGCCGCTCCGTGACGACCAGCGCTGCCTGCTCTGCCGGTGCAAAGCCCTTCAGCTCGCCCCGCCTCAAGGCGGCCAGCTCCGCCTCGGTCAGCTCGACTTCGGCGTCGCGTTGCGACCACTCCGCTTCGCAGTCGTGAATGGCAGCCATACGCAGGCGGCAGATCTCCAGCAGGCGCGGCGGAACCAGCCCCGCTTCACGGATGGAACCGTAGAAGGCGCGATATTTCACCTGCAATTCCGGCCGATGAGCCAGCAGGTCGTCGAGTGAAGCATCCTCACGATCGGCGGTCAGCCAGGTCATGGTCTCTCTCCCTGTCGCCCTAGCCGAACTGCGGAACCTGGACACCGAAGGCCGGCGCGTCCTCGCCCAGTCGCACCCTGACTTCACCGTTGGCGCCCTGAACCAGAAGATCCACGACCTCACCCGCCAAGCTGGTCGTCGACATCATGGCCATCCCCTCTGCGCGCAACGCGGAGGGGACGATGGGGGTATCCACCCCTCCTGGACAGATGGCGTTGATGCGCAGCTTAGGATCCTCGTTTCCTGCCGCCACGCTACGCACCAGCCCCACCAGGGCATGCTTGGTGGTCGAGTACATGGGGTCGATGGGCAGCGGTACCAGGCCCACCAGTGAGGCCGTCACGCAGATCGCGCCACCACGGCTGCGCATATGGGGCAGCAATGCCTGCAGGCCGAACACAACGCCATCGAGATTGACGCCGAGGATGCGCCGGTAGTTCTCGACGGGCAAATCCTCGATGGCCATGAAGGGCTCATCGGCCCGCTGACTCATGATGCCAGCGTTAAGGTGCGCGTAATCGGGTATCTCGCCAGCATCCACCAGGGACTGCACGGCGCTCATCCACTCCTCCCGGTTGGCGACGTTACAGCGGATGAAGCGGCCACCAAGTTCCTTCGCCAGCGGTTCGCCCCGTGCCGCGTCCACATCGAGGATCACTGGCAGGCCGCCGGCAGCGGCAATCTGCCGCGCCACCTCGGCACCGATACCGGAGGCCGCGCCGGTAAGCACGACGATCTTGTTCTGCATCGATTCTGGCATGTGTCTACCTTCTGTCAGGGGCAATAGATGATCTGCAACGAGATTGTGCGAACAGGCTGCAGCAGCGCGAGAATATCCGCCGGAACACCCGCGGCCGTCCCGGTTCCGGACCCCTCGACGGGAACCGAACCAGAGTTGACGAACGTGTACTGGTCGGTGAGATTCCTGCCGGTGGCCGAATCCGTCTTGTGGCCATCACTCATGAACACGTTCATGGCTGCATTGAGCTTCCAGTAACTGCCTTGCACCGTGAACGGCGACTGGGTCGTGTCGCCGTTGGAACTGTCACTGTACAACGCATCGGCCGACAGGCCGATGTTGAGATTGCCAGCACGCGCCATCGGCATAGGGCATCGAGGCCATGGCCAGCCCCGCGAAACCAGCACAACTCATGCCCTTGGGACCCATAACCCTGGCCCGAATCTCTCACCGATGCGCGAAGCGAGGGCGTGGAGATGTCGGAAAAGACAAGGTGCGCGCCAGGGATGGTGCGCAACAGCGCAACCGCCGCGGCGGACCGGCAGGATTCGCCGGCATATCCGCGTCCGCAGCCGTGAACCGGTGAGGTTTGCGGGCTAGCCATCCCTTCCCCTTCGTTTTCATTGACATTTATGCGTGAATGCTCTCAGGAAGCTATAGGCGGGCCTGCAGCCTGTCAACAGAGCAGCCGTGACGGATCGGCCACCCCAGAACCGCCCTGCAACATTCATCCATGATTGGACTTTGGAATCATCTCGAACCCGTGTAGCCTGTGGCCGATCAGAAACCACCTGCTGAGCAACGATGCTCGACCGACTCGCATCCATCGGCGCTTCAGCCCAGGCTTCGATCGCCGCGCTGGCGATCCTGATCACCATCGCGGTCATACTGCGGATGCTTCGTTGGCGACGCCGAAGGACCAGCAGGGAGGTACCGCCGCAGGACACGCATTCGGCGGATGTGCAGACCGGGTACGGTGCCGCACTGCGGGAGAACATGGAGCGGATGCGCAAGGACGCACCCTTTCGCCGACACTGACAGGCGCCGTCAGATCCGTCCTGCGCAGACCGCTTCCAGCGCCATTCGATCCTCCCGGCTCAGCATCAGGGTCCCGATCCGCCCGGACGAGGGCCCGCTGTTGACCGCGCTCATGATCGAACCTGCACCCTCCACATGGTCGATGCCCAAGGCATGGCCCAGCTCGTGTGCCAGGGTCAGCACGAGATCCGGATAGGACGTCACCAGATAAACCTCGATACTCTCGCTGCGGGCAATCCTCATGAAGCGCCCCGCACCCACCGGACCATGCCCCGCCATAGCCGCGGCCGCCACCCGGGAGCGATCGTTCAGGCCCGCGACTTCCTGGTTGAAGGCCTCGACTCGGCGGTTGAACTGCTCCTGGTCAAGTTGCTGCTCTTGCTGCAGTCCCTGCAGGCGCCGATTCTCCCGATCCAGGGCTTCCCGCTCAGAGGTCAGGAGGCGCTGCTCGGCCTGGCTTTGGCTACGGGAACGGTTGAAGGCCGCGACCCACTCCTCGTAAGTGCGCACCGCCCTCGCGTAGGCATCGGCTTCGTCATGAAGCGCCGCCCGCTTGCCCTCGAATTCCCGCCGGTAGCTCTCGAGCTCAGCCCGCATGCGATCGATCTCGATCGCAATGTCTTCCTGGGCGCGACGCTCCTCGGCCATCTCGTCGCTCTGAGCCTGGCGCTCGTCGAAGCGCAGATGTACCGGCGTGGCGGAAGCGCTGTCCCTGAGCTGAAACAGCGGCCTCTGCGCATAGGATTCCCACACCGCGAAGGCTTCGCGCAAAGCGCCCTCGAGATCCACGCGACTCATACCGAACGCGGCATCGATATCGCCGATGCGGACACCATAGGGGATGCGGCACTCGAATCCCCCCGCCCCTGCCGCCGCGCTGGCCTCGGCACCGTAGTCGCCCAAACTGAATGCAGGTTCAGCGCCTCGCTGCAGATACACCCCTAGTAGGATGCCGACGGCAACCAGCAGCCCGACGATGTTCCCTGACCTGCGCATCTGCTATGGCATCCCTCGAAAGAAACCAGATCCTGCTCTATCTGCTGGCCACTGGCCTCGGTCTGCTGATCTGCGTCACGCTGCCGCAGCTCGGCGGTTCTCTGACGCAGCTGCTGTGCCCGGCCCTGGGTCTGCTGCTCTATGCCACCTTCGTGCAGGTGCCGCTGGGTGAACTGCGCCCGGCCCTCAGCTGGGCGGGGGCGACAGCCGCCGGGCCATCGCCTTCGCGCCGGTCAGTCTGCTGTTGCAGGCCATCGCCTTGCCGTTCTACCTGACAGTATTCTTCAGTACGGAGTTTGTCACAGCTTTGGCGCAGCAGGCGCTGCTCATGGCCTTTCTGGGGCTGATCCTGTTGCCTGGCCCCGCCGGAAGCACTGAAGTGCGCTGCCCTGGTGATCGTGTTCCAGTCGCTGGCGGAACTGCTGGGGATGCTGGCCTACCTGCGCTGGCTGCCGCCGGCCAGGGACCAACGGTGAAAAAAACCTGCGCAGCCCGGTGCGGTTGCGTAGGATTTCCTGCGCGCATTCACAGGAGATCCCCCGCATGCATCCACGCCATATCGCCACAGCGACCCCCGAGAAGCCGGCCGTCATCATGGAGCCGAGCGGCAGCACCCTGACCTACGGCGAACTGGAGGCCCGGGCCAATCAGGCCGCACAGCTCTTCCGCGCCCTGGGCGTCAAGCGTGGCGAGGCCGTCGCGTTCTGCCTGGAGAACTGTCCGGAAGTCTTCGAGTTCTGCTGGGGCGCCCAGCGGGCCGGGCTTTACTTCGTGCCGATCTCCTCCCGCCTGACGCCGGCAGAGCTGGCCTATATCGTCGAGGACAGCGGCGCCCGGGTGCTCCTCACTTCCGGCCAGGTCACCGCCGCGCGCGCAGAAGTCGCGAAGCTGACCACCGGCGTCACCCGCTTCACCACCGGCGAGGCTATCGATGGCTATCAGGCCTGGGCAGAGGCCCTGGCCGCTCAACCGAAGACACCCATTGCCGACGAGAGCCGCGGTATGGTGATGTTCTACTCCTCTGGGACCACCGGTCGTCCCAAGGGCGTGGCGCCGGCCGCGCCCTCGGACGACCCCGCCGATACTCCGGAGCTGCTGCCACAACTGGTCGGCCACCTGCTCGGCGCCACCGCAGAGAGCATCTACCTGACCCCGGCGCCGCTGTATCACGCCGCACCCCTGGGCTGGACCATGGCCATCCAGCGCCTGGGCGCCACCACGGTCATCCTGGAGAAGTTCGATGCCGAACTGGCGCTGGACGTCATCGCAGGGCAGCGCATCACCCACGGCCAGTTCGTGCCCACCCACTTCGTGCGCATGCTGAAACTGCCCGACGAGGTCCGTCAGGCCAAGGACATCTCCTCACTGAAGGCGGTGATCCATGCCGCCGCACCCTGCCCGGTTCCCGTCAAGGAGGCCATGATCGAATGGTGGGGCCCCATTGTTCAGGAGTACTACGCCGGCTCTGAGGGTAACGGCATGACCTTCATCAGTGCCCAGGAGTGGCTCAGCCACAAGGGCTCGGTCGGCAAGGCGGTGTTCGGGACCGTGCACATCTGCAGCGAGGAAGGCGACGAGCTGCCACCGCGCAGCGAGGGACTGGTCTACTTCGAAGGCGGCAACGACTTCAGCTACCACAATGATCCCGAGAAGACCCGCGAGGTCCGCAACAAACACGGCTGGTCCACCCTAGGTGATATCGGCTGGATGGACGAGGACGGCTACCTCTACCTCACCGACCGCAAGAGCTTCATGATCATTTCCGGCGGCGTGAACATCTATCCCCAGGAGATCGAGAACGTGCTGGTGGATCATCCGAAGGTGATGGATGCAGCCGTGGTGGGCGGACCCGACCCGGAGATGGGGGAGCGCGTCATCGCCGTGATTCAGCCCGTGGACATGGCCGATGCAGGCGAGGATCTCGCCGCCGAGCTTTCGACCTACTGCCGCAAGCACCTCTCAGGCGTGAAGATTCCGCGGCAGATCGACTTCATGGCGGAGCTGCCCCGGGCCCAGACTGGCAAGCTCTACAAGCGCCTGCTGCGGGACCGCTACTGGGAGGAAGCCTCCGCCTGACCGCGGCGCCTCAGACGGCGCGCCCGGCCTTGTATACCGATAGTCGGCTGTGATCCTGCAGGACACGGATGTCCGTCATGGGATCACCGTCGACGATGACCAGATCCGCCCAGGCGCCGTCGCGCAGGACGCCGGCCCGACCTTTCGGGTCGAAGGCCTCGCCACCGTTGCGGGTGGCGCAGATCAGCGCCTCAGCCGGCGGCATGCCGAACAGATCGACGAAGTATTCGAGATCTTTCGCGTAGGTGCCGTGGGGAGCGATGCTGATGCCGTAGTCGCCGCCCACCACCAGCTTGATGCCGGCAGCACGCATTTTGGCCACGGCCACCTTGGTGGCTTCGATCTCCGCCACGTAACCCTGGGCACGGACCGTCTCCTTGGATACGCCCAAGGATTCGCACTGGGCGTAGTACTGCACTTCCCAGGCAATGGCCGGACCGACGTAGATCCGTTTGCCGGCGGTGGCGAGCAGGTCGACGGCTTCGTCATCGACATAGTTGGCGTGGCCGATGAAATCCACCCCGGCACGCACGGCCTGCTTCACTGCCGCAGCCGATCGAGCATGACAGGCCACCCGCAGCCGCCGCCGATGGGCCTCGTCGACGATGGCCGCCACTTCCTCGTCGCAGAAGGACAGCTCTCCGGGCGGATTGACCGGATTGATAGCCTCACCGTCGATGAAGATCTTCACCACGTCGACCAGCTGCTTGCGCTGCTCCCGCACCGCCTGACGCAGGGCCCAGGGGCCGTCGGCGATCTGGCTCAGACCACCGGGAGAATCCACGTTGCTGGCGGTGGCGCCAAGATCACGACCGGCGGCCATCAGCCGCGGCCCCTTGATGCGGCCGCCGTTGATGGCATCCCGCAGGGCCACGTCGATGCGGTAGGTGGAGCCGAAACTGATGGCCGAGGTGAAGCCCGAACGCAGCATGAGATCGGCGTTGCGCACCGCCGTGATGGTGGCCGTCTCCACCGTCGTCGCACCGATAGCGAAGGGACTCGAGTCGGCGAAGGACAGATGGGCATGGGTCTCGGTCATGCCGGGCATGACGAACTTGCCGCCTACATCCGTGACGTCGCAGTCTGCCGGCAGCTCGGGCAGATCGGCCTGAGCACCCGCGAAACGGATGCGGTCGCCCTCGATCCACACCGCTCCGGGCTCGATCACCGCCTCGTCGAGCGCCGTGAACAGGCGGGCATTGCGCAAAAGCCGGTGTTCACTTGCCATCGATGTACTCCAGACCGGTCGTTATCCTGTGGCGGGCTGCGGCCTCAAACGTCGCTGAGCAGCTCATCGAGCCCCTCATCCGGGGTTTGCATGATGCGCTCCACCCAGCGATGGAAGTGCTGCAGTCCACCCTCGTTGCGACCGAAGCAAACCACGGGATACAGGCCCGTGGAAAGGGCCCGCTGCTGTTTCACCGAAGTCACGAGGTCCTCGTCATTCACCACGTGACCCAGAAAATCACAGAGTTCGGCTGCCGCCGCGCGCGCCGCCTCGTCCGGAGGGTCTGCCATCAGGTAGGTCTGTACCGTGAAGGACTCGTCGACGCGTTCTCCGGGGAAGATCTGAGAGATCAACACGCCGCGGCCGCCGTTGTAGAAGCTGTTGATGGACACGTGCGGAAACACGATCCACTCGCCGAGCATCATCGCTTCCTCGGTCCAGGCCTCTTCCGGCCAGTGGGCCTGGGCGAACAGGTCCGCATGTCCCGGTGCCCCGGAACTGCGGTGGGTCGGCTTCATCGGTGCGGTCAGCCGCAGGTGCGGCCCGTAGGCATGGTAGAGCGCCTTACTCGGCGCCGACGGTCCGAACGTGTTCTTGTGCAACACCGGCACATGGTAGAACTCGAGGTGGGCATCGAAGGCCAGTTTCCAGTTAGCACCTTTGAGCGTGCGACTGCCGACGTAGTGCCAGGAGCAGAAATCGAAGCCCTCGAGCATGACGCCGAATCGCGCCAGAAAGCCTCGGATGTCGAGCTTCGATTCCGGATCGAGAACCACCCAGATCAACCCGCCCTGTTCCAGCAGCGGAAAGGCGCGCAGTCCCCTGACAGCCTTGTCCACCTCGCCGAAGGTATCGCTTGCGGCCACCGCCAGGAGCGCACCGCTACGATCGAAGGACCAGCCATGGTAGGGACAGACGAAACGACGCGCCTTGCCACAACCGTCAGCGAGCTGGGCACCACGGTGGGTGCACTGGTTGAGGAAGGCGCGGGCCACGCCGTCGTCAGCCCGGGCCAACAGCACCGGTACCCCGGCGACCTCCATGGCCTTGTAGTCGCCCGGTTCCGGCAACTCGCAGCTCGCCGCGAGCATCAGCGGTATGCGCCGGAACAGCAGGCGGCGCTCCGCATCGAAGTGCTCCGGGTCGGTGTACAGCGCCGCATCCATCTCCATGACGTCTGCCTCGAGGCGCAGGCTGCCTGCCTCCGCGTGGCGCAGCGTCTCCCTGGCCACCGCCACGAGCTCCTCACGGATGTCACGGCCTCCGGCGCCGGACCGCTTGGCAGACAGTTGTGTTTCCGCCATACCCCTCACCTCTCCCCAGCCTCCCTGCAGCTTCGCGATCAGGACCGAAAACGAAGCTTCAACCGGCGTTGCGCTTCGTTGCGGCCTCGGCTTCGGCTTCGGCCATCTCCTCGACCCGAGGATCGTTCGGATAGATCCACTCCTCGCCGATGACCTGTTCGACGCGAAGCTCCGGAGGAATATTGTCGATACCGATCATCCGGTCCGCGTTTTGGTTCCAGTGATAGATCCGAGCTTCCTGGTAGGACAGCGGAACGCCCTTGAAACCCTTGGACTCCATGGATTTCTGGATAAAGGCACCGAACTGGGTGTCCTCCTGCAGCACCACGTTGAGTTCAGAGCCGTCGGGCGTGGTCCAGAAATCACCGACCTCCGGCTTGGGGCCGTCACCCCAGTCGTGCAACAGCGTCCAGGTCTCCAGCCGGCACTTGTCGATGCCATTGGGCCAGAACAGCAGAGGCGGCAGCCGCGTATGGGTCAGCGGCGACACCCAATTCGGAAAGATGCCGTAGGACTGGGTGCAGGTACGGGCGATCTCGCCCACCGTGTCGATGACACGGATCTTGTCGTCCTTGGTTTCGTAGGCCGGCGCCGAGTCCATCTTTTTGCCCGGGGCAATCATCCGCCCGTGACCGTTGGGATAGAGGGTATTGACGTTGCGGCGGTCATCCAGCGCCGGCGCCACCGTCTTCGGATGGATGCTAGGGACGTGATAGACCTCGGTGTTGGCTTCCATGGCGATCTTGAAATTGCAGTCCAGATCGAAAATGTGCTTGCCTGAGAGACGGCACTTGTCGAACTGGAACTCTTTCCACTCATCGGCGATGGGACCGAGCCACTCGAGCAGGGTCGGCGCATCGTCGTCGAAGTTGACGAAGATGAGATTGCCGAAACGCTCGCAACGGACCTTGATCAGGCTGCGGCAGGAGAAGTCCAGGTTGCGGAAATCCTCCGGGTCGCGGACGGCCAGCAGCTCACCCTCGTGGCTGTAGGACCAACCGTGGTACTTGCAGGTCAGCCGCGGCCGCTGGCCCTCGGTCTCGGTGACGATGGGCGCACCACGATGCCTGCAGGTGTTATAGAAGGCGTTGATGTTGCCGCTCTCGGCATGCACCAACACCACCGGCTGGCCGAGATTATCCCAGAGCCGGAAGCAGCCAGGCTCCGGCAATTCGTCGATGTGGGCAGCAAGCAGCCAGGACTTCTGCCAGATGTGTTCCATCTCGAGCTCGTAGAAGCGCTGATCCGTATAGCGGCCGGCAGGCAGATCCGGCAGATCCGGAAAGGCCTTGGGCGGCTCGGTGCGATTGGCCTCGTACTCCATCAGGGCACGAAGCTCTGCGATTTCCTGCTGATTCATGATGCTTGCCCTCCGACAAGTGATGGTCGCGGAGAAGCCGCATCGGCTTCCCCGGGTGTCTTACGCGGGGCATCCCCGCAGCGCTGAGATTGGGTTGCGGCCAGCATGGCGGCCAGGGCGTCGTGACGCGGGCCTTTCGTGGCGGCCAGAAGCAGGGTGAGCATGCCGGCCAGGGACTGCTGCTCGAAGAAAGACAGAGGCAAGAGCCCCTTCACCCAGAGCAGGATCAGACCCCAGCTGTGCCCGGTGAGCTGTTCGGCCAGGGCTCGCGGTACGACGCCGGGTTTGAGTTCGCCCTGGCCAGCGGCGATCTCGAGATGCCGGACCTGACTGACCAGAGCATCCCCGAGCAGCAGCGCCACCAGCGGATGTTCAGCATCGGCCTGCATCAGCGCTCGGGTCATGGCCTGGGCGTATTCGGGGGTGGCCACCAACTGCCGGTTGCCGCCGACGCGCATGGCGATGACGGCAGGAATGCCGGGCTCGGCCGCTGCGGCCTGCCCACGATAGCTGTCGACGACTTCAGCAATGGCCGTGAGCAGCAGACCATCCTTGCTGCCATAGCGGTTGTAAAGGGTCTTCTTCACCACACCGGCGCGATCGGCCAGAGCCTGCATCGTCACGCCGTCATAGCCCGAGCGGGTCAGCTCCTCCCTGGCCAAAGTGAGGATGTTCGCATCCTGCTCGATCTGAGCTGCCGAGCGCGGCAGTCGTCGCGTCGCTGTATTCACCAAGTCCCCACGGGCCGAACGGTCTCTCTGCAGCCGAAATTACACCCGAGTGTAAATGACTGCAAGCAGGCCGTTCAGCCGCGGTCCGCCGGCGATGTACGCAGCGGGCGAGTCGCCTCACGGCCCTTTCACTGCCCCTTGGGCGGCAGCTCCCATAGGGTCCGGCCATAGTTTTCGGCCGCTTCTTCCCAGACTAGGGAGACGTGGGTGACGCCGACGTTGATGTCGCGCTGGAAGCGCTGGATGGGATTGCCTAAGTACACCGAGGTGGCGCCGGCCATCTGGGCAAGGTTCTGACCCACTTTGCCCATCAACCGCGCCACATAGGCCGCATCCCGGTGGGAGGCCAGGGTCTCCAGCGCCGAAGGCTTGATACCGGACTCGGCCCAACGGTTCAGCTCTGCAAGGCGATGGCGCATGATCAGCTCGGCCGCGTGGATGTCGGTGAGGGCCTCGCTGACCTTGATGTGGTTGGCCACTCGCTCTACCTGCTGCTCGCCAGTGAACAGGGCCTTTTTACCGATCAGGGTCTGCCGCACTGCCTCAGCCATGCCCTGGCCCATGCCGATCAGCGCCGACGGGATACCCCAGATCGCTGACCAGCCGAAGGGCAGGCGGGTCAGCGGGACGTCATGAACCTTGGATCCCGGCGTATTGCCGGTAGCGATGTCAGTGATCTTCAGGCGACGGTGCTCCGGTACGAAGACATCGTCGAGAATCAGGTCCTTGCTGCCGGTACCGCAGAGCCCGGCAACGAACCAGTCGTCCTCGATGGTCAGATCGCTGCGCGGAACCATCATCCAGTCCAGACAGGTGGGGCTGGGCTTCATGATGATGAACCAGCTGGCGAAGTCACAGCCACTGGAGAACTTCCAGCGTCCGGTGAGGCGGAAGCCGCCGTCCACCTCCTCCATATGGCTCTTCGGGGCGAAGGACACCGTTGAGCAGACCACATCGTCACCTTCACCCCAATACTCTTCCTGGGCCTGAAGCGGGAACAGGCTGGCCTGCCAGTTGTGAATCATGAACAGGTTGGCGACCCAGCCGCTGGAACCGCAGGCCGAGGCCAGGGTTCGGATGCATTCAGCTGCAGTATCGATGCCTAGCTCGAAGCCACCGAAGCGCTTGGGCTGCATGATCTTGTGGAAACCTGCCTCCCGGAACTCCGCCACCGTCTCGTCGGACAGGCGCCGATTCTTCTCCGCTTCCGCGGAGCGCTCACGCAATGCCGGAAGCAGGGCTTCGGCGCGAGCAATCATCTCTTCCTTGCTGGGGACCCCTGCCGTCTGCTGCGCGGTCCTGGTTTGGGTACTCATGGCCCACCTTCCTAATGTCTTGTGTGTGGAAACGAAAGACAACGTTGCGACGGCGTCGCAAGCGCCACCATGACTTGCATCAAGAATCGGCGAGCGTCGCTGCCGATACCACTCGGAATGACCACCAAGCGCCATCATCCGGGCGTGGATTCTCCGCAGGCGCGCCATCCCCGCCCCGTAAACGGTGCACTTTGGCGGCGCGAGTGCGCCAGGCCTTATCCAACTCCGATTCATCCGTCACCCGCGTCAGCTGCACCGGGTAGACCTCTGCATCCAGACGCAGCCGAGCGCGGGGATCGTTCAACGCCGCAGTCGACCATCGCTTGCCTTCACAACTTGCACAACTCAGGTACAAGTCACCCTCCTCCGTGGCCATGCAGTTCAGGTTGATGGCGTGGGGCAGCGGCCTCGTTCTCACCTGAATCTGACACAACCGCACCGCGTTGGCGAAGCGCCAGTCGCTTACCGGATCCTGAACCAGTTGCCCGCGCAGATGACTGCCCGGGGTCCGTTCACAGGGACAGGCGAGGAACCAGGCCATGAAGGCAGCCACAGCCAGCGCCAGAAGGACGATCAGGATCGTCACCAGCGTCGAACCGCGCGCCCGCAGCCAGGGTCGATGAGCAACACACTGCCGCACGGCTGCCACCCCCTCCTCGACTGATGGGTCCCCAGCCCCGATGGTAACGCAACGGTAGCGTCAAACAACCACCAGCAAGCGTGCAGGCGGACCATGCACACCCGCAGGCTTGCCCCAGTGCGGAAGGACTGGCTAAGCTCCACGCGATCCGGGCGGGGTCCTGCCCAGCCCGATCATCACGGGAGTTCCCATGCGCTCATACCTCTTCGTCGTTCGCTCCAAGGCCCAGCCCGGTCGCGACGCCGACTACAACGCCTGGTACGACGGCATTCATATTGGCGAGGTCCTGCAGCGGGACGGCTTCGTCGCCTGCCAGCGCTACGCCGTCCAGGGTGACAGCGGAGATGGCCGCAGGGAGTATGTGGCCATCTACACGCTGGAATCCGACGAGCCGGCAGTCAATATCACCGGACTTGGCAGCGCCATGGCTGATGGTACCTTCACCCCCACCGACAGCATCGACATGGCGAGCGTACGCTCGGAACTACTGTCGCCCGACTATGTCTGAACGCGCAGCGCTTTCAGGTCCTACTGCGCAGACTCCTGGGGAGACTCTGAAACGGCTTCTTCCCCGGGATGAATGCGGCCGTCCTGACTCAGCAGAATGGCCAGGGGTCGGGTGACCTCGAACTCCGCAAAGATGATCATCATGATTACGGTGATGGGAACACAGAGAAAGGCGCCCACCACACCCCAAAGTGCACTCCAGGCTGCCAGCGACAACAGGATGACGATGGGGCTCAGGTTCAGCGAACGGCCCATCAGTTTCGGCTCCAGCACGTTGCCCACCACGACCTGAACGCCCACCAGCCCAATCAGGGCCACCAGGAACGGTCCCAGAGTGCCGAATTGCACCAAGCTCAGCGCCACCGGCAGCAGCACGGCGATGAAGCTGCCCACGTAGGGAATGAAGTTGAGGATGAAGATCAGCACCGCCCAGAACTCGGCATAGTCGATACCCACCAGCCGCATGATCGCCCAGCTCGCCAGACCCACCACTGCCGATACGAAGGCCTTCAAGGTCAGGTAACGGCCGATGCGTTCACTGATCTCGCCCAGGGCCGCAGCGATGCGCTGCGCCCCCGCGGGCGTGTCCGCCAGTAGCTCGAGCTTGTCCATCAGGGCCCGCCGCTCCATGAGCACGAAGGCGGTGTAGATGCCTATCACCAGAATGTTGCCAAGCATGACCGCCACCACACTCACTGTACTGCCTACGGCCTTACTGAGATCGATGGCGGCAACGGCGCGCTGAAACACTTCGGGTAGCGTCGGCACGTCTTCCAGTGCCAGCAGACCGGAAAAGCGGTCGATAAGGGCCTGCAGATTCTCCCGATAGACGGGCATCTGCTGCTCCACTTGGGCGATATTGCTGGTCACCATCAGCACCAAACCCCAGATCACAGCGACGATCAGGCCGATGGCTCCGACATGGGCAAGCCAGCCCGGCAACAAACGACCCAGCAGGGGCGCATTGCGCAACCAGTCAGTGATGGTGATAAAGATGTAGGCGACGAAGATGCCGAGCAGCAGCGGCACCACAATGGGACGACCAATGTGCAGGATGTAGCCGATGGCAATGGCGAGGATGACTCCGGAGGCCAGCCGCGGCAGCGTATCGGTGGCGGCACTCACGTCAAAGCACCTGTCCAGTTCTCAATGGTTACGGCAAGTGTCGCATGAAGTGCGGCATCAAGTGTGGCGAGGATGTCTAAGGCAGCGCAGAGCCACCTCAGAGTGGCAAGGAACCGGTCTGATGCAACTGCCAGTTCATGAGCAACCCTGCGAGTCGCTCTGCGAACCAGTACATGCCGAGAATGCCGGCGCCGATCAGCGCCAGGCGCTCGGCGCTGGCGCGCCAGCGCAACTGGTCGGCAGCAGAGAGCAGCAACAGCACCAGCGCGACGAAGAGCAACTGACGATCTCGACTCCGAGGTTGAAGGCGAACAGGCCCGTCAGGCGCTCACCACCGCCGACGCCGAGGCCGGAGAGTTCGCTGGCGAAACCGAGGCCATGAAGGCCACGGACAGGGCAATCACCGCCTCTACCGGGGGCATGGGCAGATCCAAATGCCCGAGATAAGCCAGGGCCAGAGACACGGAGTAACCCAGGGTGAAGGCCGTCACCAGCCACAGCAGCGCCCGCCCCCTGGCCAGCATGCACAGGCATAGCACGAAGGCCAGATGGTCCCAGCCTTCGAGGATATGAGAGATGCCCATCGTGGTGTAGTCACGGCTCACCTCGGCCAGCGGGCGCTGCTG
>SLTB01000223.1 GCA_007130155.1 Pseudomonadales bacterium | reverse complement strand
TCGACTGGATGGTCGAATCGGTGCAGTGACGACCTTCGTTGGCTGCTCCTGGCAGGCAGTCAGCAACCCCCTTCCTGGACACCCAGAAAAAGATCGGACACCCAGGAAAGTTTCTGGATGTCCAGAAAGGGGCGTCCAGAAAGGGGCGAGAAATTGGACATCCAAGAAAGGTCCTGGATGTCCGATTATTGGGGCGGCGGGCGCGATCAGTCCAGCAGATTTCTCAGGGCGTCGAGGGATGCCCTTGCCCGGGCCTCCTTGCGCTCTTCAGGTTCGTCCTCCCTGCCTTCCCATTCGTAGTGCTCCTTCGGCAACTCGGCCAGAAAGCGGCTGGGCTCCGAACGGCGGCTTTCACCCCGGGCGCGGCGTTTTCGGGTCAGGGTGAGGGTGAGGCTCTCCATCGCTCGGGTCAGGCCCACGTAGGCCAGCCGGCGCTCCTCGGCCACCTGTTCGTCGGTGACGCAGTTGCGATGGGGCAGCAAGCCCTCCTCGAAGCCCATCAGCCAGACATGGGCGAACTCCAGTCCCTTGGCGGCATGCAAGGTCAGTAGCTGTACCTGCTCGGGGTCCACCTCATCGTCATCGTCCCGGTCGAGGGAGTCGTCCAGTGCCAGGCTGCGGAGGATCTCCGCTGGATCATCGCCGGCCAGGCTGCGGCGTTCGATGGCAGCGAGCAGCAGTTCGATGTTGCTCCAGCGGATCCGTGCCAGTTCTGCGTCGTCCTTGCTCAGACTGGCCAGCCAGCCTTCGTAACCGGCGTCGGTGAGCATGTCCCGCAGGGCCACTGCCGGGCGCTGCAATTGTCCGCGCCAATGGCCCAGCCAATCGCGGAATCCGATCAGCCGGCGGGCGGCGCTGCCGCCCACCTCAGTGGCGAGATCGCTGGCGTCGATGGCAGGCAGCAGCGAGCTGCGACGTCGGTTGGCCACCCGCTGCAGGGCGCCCAGCGTGGCCGCACCGAGTTGCCGACGGGGAACGTTGATCACCCTCAGCAGCGCGCCGTCATCGTCCGGGTTCACCAGCAGGCGGTAGTAGGCCAGGGCGTCGCGAACCTCGCCGCGATCGAAGAAGGATCCACCGCCGCTGATGCGGTAAGGCACCTTCATGGCCTGAAGCCGCAGCTCCAGCGCTCTGGCCTGATGATTGGACCGATAGACCACCGCGAACTCGCCCCAGCTGCAGCGGCGTCTTGCATGCTGCTGGACGATCTCGCTGGCCACTCGGTCCGCTTCCCCATCGTCGTCGTCGAGTTCCACGATCCGCACCAGATCGCCTGGGCCCCGCTCGCTCCACAAACGCTTCTCGAACAAGTGCGGGTTGTGGCTGATCAGGGCGTTGGCGCTCTTCAAGATGTTGCTTCTGGAGCGGTAGTTCTGCTCCAGCTTCACGACAGCAAGTTCAGGAAAGTCCTGGGACAGGGTCACCAGGTTGTCTGGCCTCGCACCTCGCCAGGCATAGATGGATTGGTCGTCGTCGCCCACTACTGTGAACGCGCCGCGTTCGCCGGTGAGCAGCCGGATCAGTTCGTACTGGGCACCGTTGGTGTCCTGATATTCGTCCACTAGCAGATAGCGTACCCGCGCCTGCCAGACCGCCCGCCGCTCCGATGCCTGATGCAGGAGCCGCACCGGGTGCAGCAACAGGTCGTCGAAATCCACCGCGTTGCTCATCAGGAGGTGGTTCTGATAGTCGCGGTAGACGGCCGCATGGGTCCGGTCGAGGGTGCTGCGCGCGGCAGCCGCTGCCTGTTCGGGGGTCAGCAGGGCATTTTTCCAGTTCGAGATCATGCCGACCGCTGCGCGACTGGCATCGCGCAGCGCGGTGGCGTCCACCTCGCCGCCCCAGTGCATGCGCAAGAGCTCGCGCATCAGGGACTCTGCATCGCCGGCGTTGAAAATGGAGAATCCCGGTTTGAGACCCACCGCGGCCGGGTCCTCCCGGATGATGCGCAATCCCAGACGGTGGAAGGTGGACACCGACACCTTGCGTCCGGCCCGACCGGCGTCGGCGATGACCCGCTCGCTCATCTCCCTGGCCGCACGATTGGTGAAGGTCACCGCGAAAACCTGCTCTGGCTCGAGGCCGCCGCTACGCAGCAGGTGACTGATCTTGGCGGTGATCACCCGGGTCTTGCCGCTGCCGGCACCGGCAAGCACGAGCAGCGGGCCTTGTAAATGCCGGACGGCGGCCATTTGCTGCGGATTCAAGTCCACGGATGCACTTCATTTTCCTCTTGTTGTTTCACGGCTGTCAGTCGGCGGTCAGGGGCTCATAACCGAGGGCAAGCATGCACTCACGTACCAGACGGCTCATCTCGGTCTGCCGCGCCAGTTCGGTATTAAGAGCTCCGGTGTCCAGCGCCATGGAATAGGAGGCTGCCTCGTCGTCAGGCTGCTCCGCGGGGGCGGCCTCGGCTGTGGCGACTTCGGTTTGCGGTAGCTGCTCGCTGTAGCGCCGGGCTGCGACGGCTTCGCAGCCGCGGAGGTCGCCGCGCACCTGGGTCTCGTCAGCGCCAGACTTGTACCAGGTCGCGGTGGTGCAGCCGGTGAGCAGGCCTGCTGCAAGGATCGTCAAGAATGCACGCATGGATAGGCCCCTCCGGGCCCTGGGGGTCAGGAAACAGGCGCGCAAGATTAGCCGTGCGGGGGGCGGCGCGACAAGCGCGACACCTGTCGACAGCGTATCGATCAGCCGTCTGACCTGGGTGGTGGGCTGCCTGGGGCCCTGAAGTGTTCGCGGAAAGCCAACGCCTCGCCGATGTCTTCGCGGCCGATGCGGGGCGACTCGCGCATGTCGGCGAGGGTCCGCGCCACCCGCAAGGTGCGATGCCAACCCCTGGCGGACAGCCCCATGCGGGCGGCAGCGCGTTCGAGCAGATTCAGGCCTGCGGCATCGGGCCGGCAGATCTGCTCGGTGGCCTTGGGGCCGAGGCGCGCGTTCACCGTACCTTGCCGTTCGCAGGCGATCTGCCGGGCCCGGGCGATCAAGGCGCGGGCCTCGGTGTCCTCTTCATTGTGCGGTTCGATCTCCCTTCGGCTGGCTTCAGCGAGA
This sequence comes from Pseudomonadales bacterium, assembly GCA_007130155.1. Classification (GTDB taxonomy): domain Bacteria; phylum Pseudomonadota; class Gammaproteobacteria; order Pseudomonadales; family Azotimanducaceae; genus SLTB01. Next base: position 2,649 of record SLTB01000223.1, on the reverse strand, counting down.
ACCTCCACGGGGACGGCGGGGACCTCCACCTGCAGGTCGATGCGATCGAGCAGCGGAGCCGACAGGCGACTCTGATAGCGGCGCAGGGCGTCGGCTGGACAAACACAGGTCACACCTCCACGGCAGTCGCGTCCTGCTGGGCAGGGATTCATGGCCGCCACGAGCTGGAAGGCCGCTGGAAACTCGACCCGGGCCTTGGCCCGGGCAATCACCACATTGCCCGATTCCATGGGTTCGCGCAGATTCTCCAGCACGCTGCGAGCGAACTCGGGCAGTTCGTCGAGGAACAGCACGCCCTGATGAGCCAGGGACACTTCTCCTGGCATCGGATCGCTGCCACCCCCCACCAGTGCTGCTGCCGTGGCGCTGTGGTGAGGCGCTCGAAAGGGACGCCCTGGAAGTATGCCGTCATCGAGGCGACCGGCCAGAGAATGGACCGCAGCGACCGCCAGAGCCTCATCGCTGGACAGGGGTGGTAGCAGACTTGGCAGGCAGCGGGCGAGGAGGGTCTTACCGGTACCGGGCGGGCCGTGCATGAGTAGATTGTGACCGCCGGCTGCGGCGATGATCAGTGCTCTTTTCGGCGCATGGTGGCCCCGTACTTCGGCCAGGCTGCCCCCTTGGTTGGCTGCTGTCTTGACCAGTCGAGGTGCCTGCTCGAGGACGTGACCATCATGGATGTGTTTGACGACGTCGGTCAGGCAGGCGGCCGGAAAGGCCCGGGCCTGCTCCGGCAGGGCTGCTTCGAGGCTGTTGCCGGAAGCGACGATGATGGGTCGAGGCACCTGTCCTGCGGCGGCGGCCGCAATGAGCGCGCCGCGTACCGGACGCAGGCGTCCCTCGAGCGACAGTTCGGCCAGGAACTCGAGGCCATCGAGGCGTTCCGCTGCGAGCTGGCGGCTGGCTCCGAGAATGGCCATGGCGATGGCCAGATCGAAGCGGCCGCCGGTCTTGGGCAGGTCGGCGGGAGCCAGATTGACAGTGATCCGGTAGTCCTTCGGGTAGTCGAAGGCGCTGTTGATGATGGCGCTGCGGACTCGATCCCGGCTTTCCCGGACGGCTGTCTCGGCAAGCCCGACGATGTTGAACGAAGGCAGTCCGCCAGTGATGTGAGCCTCCACCCGCACGGGCGGAGCCTCCATCCCGACGCTGGCGCGGCCCCAGGTAGCGGCGAAATCCATCTCGCCAGGCCTTCTTCAGTCGTCCGTGGGCGCGAGGGATGACTCCAGTCGCAACATGTCCCGTTCCAGAGCCTCCAGCTTCTCCCGGGTGCGGCGCAGCACCGCCTGCTGTACTTCGAATTCCTCCCGGGTCACCAGATCCGAGCGGGCCAGCATGCCCTGCACCAGTGCGCTCAGATTGTCCTGGAACCCTGGCGGCAGGGCAGGCCCACCTTTGGGCAGAAGGACACGGATCTGATCAGCGAGCTGGCGAAAGGGGTCATTGGTGGCCATGGACTGAGCTCTCTCGGGGGCATGATGAGTCAGCTTAGGGTGCGTGCATGCCTGGGTCGAGGGCATTTGTCCCGCCGTGTTGTGCGCCATGGCTGATTCTCAGTGATGCCTCACGGCTGGGCGAATGATGCACCTAAACGGTGCGCTAGCAGGGTGCGCGCCCTCCTGAATCGAACCAGAATAGTGCGAAGGGTGGGTGCCTTTTTCTCTTTTTCTGATTAACTCATTGAATTTATAACATTTTTATCATCAGGCATGGTTTCTGCATTAGCGAAGCAAGGCTGCATCGTCCATCATGCGATCAGCTCCGGGGAAAGTCTCAAGCCATGGGGGCAAATCCCGGTGTTGAACAGTTCTGTATCCAGGGGGATACGGTCCGAAATATTCACGACACTTCAGATAAGGGGACGTTTCAATGAACGTACCGTACAAGCAAGTCATCGCCGGCGCCGCTTTGCTGTCCTCCGCCTTCACGGCAGTTCAGGCTCAGGAGCTCACTGAGGGAGAGATTTCCGGCGAAGTGCTCATCGGCACGGATTACCGCTTCCGCGGCATCTCTCAGACCGATCGTTCTTTCACCGTTCAGGGTGGTATTGAATACGCCCACGAAAGCGGCTTCTACGCCGGTCTCTGGGGTTCCAACGTATCGTTCTCCGGCGGTGCCCTGGAGCTGGACCCTTACATCGGCTTCGCAGGGTCCTTCAACTCTGAAATCGACTTCGACATCGGCGTTCTTTACTACGGTTACCCTAAGGACGGCGCCGATCCGAGCCTGGATTTCTGGGAAATTTACAGCAGCGTCACCTGGGCTGGCCTCGAATTCGGTGTCGCCTACTCGCCTGACTACTTCGCGGAAACCGGTCGTTATTTCTACGTCCATGGAGCCTACGAAGTGGAGCTTCCGGGTGAGTTCTCGCTCGGCTTTCACCTTGGATCCAACATCTTCAAGAACCGGGCGAACATGGACGATTTCCTTGAAATCACCGGTGAGAGCGCAGGCAGCACCTATCTCGACTGGAGCATCACGCTTTCCAAAGAGGTTTACGGCCTGAACTGGTCGCTGTCCTACGTGGACACAGATCTCAGCCGTAGCGAGTGCTTTGGTGGCGATAAGGCCTGCAGCGCTACCGCCGTGTTTGCTGTCAGCAAGAGCTTCTGATTACGAACGCGTAGACTTGCCTTCTGCTCCCGGGAC
>SLTB01000143.1 GCA_007130155.1 Pseudomonadales bacterium | reverse complement strand
GGTTGCCGTTCAGGGCGAAGCCGCCACCGATGGTATAACCGAGTGCCAGCTCAGCCCCTTGATGCAGGGTCTTGCCGGCATTGGACCGGGACAGGTTGGGATCGGAGTTGCCGGTGACCACCTGGTTCTCGAAGTCCATCCGGAACACCGCAGCTTCGTAGGTCAGGGCGCCGAAGATGCCGCGGATCCCCAGCTCGTAGTTGTCTGATCGTTCTGCATCCAGGCGCTGATCCGTGAGGCCATCGAGGGCGACGCCGTTGGTGGCCGGTGCAAAGGCCCGGTAGATGCCAACGTAGACCTGTACGCCGTCGGCAATGTCGTAGGTGACGCCGATACCGGGCAGCACCTCGGTATTGGTGGTGGAGGCGTTGGCATTGTCGCTGCTGAGGACCCTGCGCTTCTGCTCGTAGTGTTCGATGCGCAGGCCCGGCGTCACCGCGAGACGTTCGCTGAGGGCGAAGCGATTCTGGGCGTGCAGGGCCAGACTCTCGGCGGAGTCGACGATGTGCCGGTCATTGATGCCGGTACGGTCCTGGCTCCGAATGGCGCGGATCCGGGTGTCGTCGGATTTCTCTCGCAGTGCCCGCACGCCGATCTCAGCCTCGTTGCCGAGTCCGAACAGTCCGTGTTCGAGGTGCAGCCGGCTGTCCAAGCCGAAGCGTTCGAAGGCGCGGTTGTTGCCCGTGAGGGTGTCCCGGTACACCCAGCGGCCGGCTTCGTTGGAGGCGGGGGTATCCACATCGTAGCGCCAGTAGTCGCGGGTGACGTCGCTCCAGTAGAGCAGGGTGGTGAGGGTGGCCCGGTCACCGAGGGTGACTTCGTGATTGATGTCGAAGGCCTTCCGGTCGGTCAGGTAGGCATCGTCTGGTGCCGGGTTGTAGGTGGCGCCAGCGCGGTAGTCGTCGAGCAGCAGTCCCCGGTATGAGATGTTGGCGTCGTTCTCGTGGTAGGAGAACTTGAAGCCGAGCAGATGGTTGTCGCCCACAGCCATGCCGGCCTTGACCATGACGTCGGTCATTTCGTAGCCCTTGTCCATGAAGCCGTCGCTGCGGGCGTGGGTGGCCACGACGCCACCGAAGGCATCAGCGGACCGGGTGCGGCCACCGGCTTCGATGGTGGTCTCCCGGGTATCGAAGGAAGCAAGCCGCCCGGAGATGATCACGCCGTCGTCCGGCGTCTTGGTCTGGTAGTTGATCACGCCACCGATGGTCGACGGACCGTAGCGCAGGGCTGCCGAGCCCTTGAGGATCTCGATGCGCTCCATGCGCTGGATGCGCGGGTTGAAATAGCGTTCGTTGCCGATGAACAGGCCGGGCGCCACGGGCACCCCGTCTTCGAGAACGAGGGACTTGGATTCACTGGCGCTCAAGCCGCGAAGACCGATGTTGGAGACGATGGAAGTCTCCTCTTCGGATTTGGTGTTGATGCCTGGAACGCGGCGCAGCACGTCTTCGGTCGACAGGGGCTGAATGCGTTCGAAGTCCTGGGTCGTGAGAATGACCACCGATCCGGTCTGGCGGGACACAGCGTCCTCGCTGCGGCCGATGACCTCGATGACCGGCAGGGGCAGCTGACGAAGGGTGGCCGATGGTTCTTCAGCGGAGACCTTGCTGGCCACGCCGATCTGCAGTGTAAGTATGGCCAGGGGCAGGTGACGTAGACGTGACACCGAAGTGGGAGAGCAGTGGGTCGGTTTCATGCGCGTTGACTCCAGGCAGGCGCGTGCAGGAGAGCTGAATGATTATCGTAGTGATAATCATTCGTATTCGCAATACGTTCGGAAGCGAACTGTCTGAGGAGTGCTAGCCCGCATGTCTCAGCGATGCGCGAAGCGAGGGCGTGGAGATGCCGTTAAAGACAAGGCGCGCGACAGTTTGGGCGCGCAGGCGTACTTGACAGTAGGTCGACCGATTCGCCGGGCGCGAATGGCGTCGCACGCAGTGCGCCCGCAGGGCGCGCACCATGGATAGTGCGCAACAACGCAGCCGCAGCGGCGAACCGGCAGGATTTGCCGGTAGCTCCGGGTCCGCAGCCGTGAATCGTTGAGATTTGCGGGCCAGGCGTCTGCGCGGTAGGACTGGGCGCATGCGAGACGTTCCCCATTCGAAACCGATTCGACGCCCGATTGAGCAGCGTAGTTGTGCCAGGTGATGAAATGGGGCGATCGGAGCGGACCTGTGCCGGCGCGCTGGCGGCGTTGCGTCGTTTGAAAAGGCAACCAGCCTTCCTTAGCGCAACGCGCCTTACGATCATACCGGCACAGACCCGCGGCGCATCCAATTCAGAGTCTCCCTTGTGCAGCTTTTTCTGCAGCAGTTCCTGGCGAGCGGAGCAATCCATCGGCTCCAGCAATCAATGGGCTCCAGCAAGTTCGGGCAGTAGCGCGGGCAGGATTTCACATTCCAATGATAAGAATCAGCCCAAGGCCAAGGAGTAGCGCCAGCAAGCCCAGCCCGACCACGGGAACCAGCGAGAGCTGTCGCTCCAGGCGCAGCAGAGCGCGGCCTGCTTCGTACTGCCGTAGTATCGAGATCTGGGGAAGCGAAAGCGGCCGGGCGGATTCGAGCTTGACGAAGCGTTCCCGTCTGATGGCCTGCATCCCGGCCCAATCCGGCAGTTGCCAGCCGCGGCGTTGCCATGACAGGGCTATGGCGCTGGCGAACAGCAGTGGCCAGATGCCGTCCCACGATTGGGGCAGCGTCGGCCACGACGCCAGTCCCACATGGGTAGCCCACAGCCATGGCACGACCATGGCGAAGAGCGTCAGGAGCAGCCAGGCGGGATGGACCCTTGCATCGCCTGGCCTCTGGCGGAGCCTGTCGAAGAGGTGCCAGAGCAACCATGCAGTGGTCAGCGAACTCAGACCAAAAACCGTCACGGCCCAGCCAGGCAGGGCCGCCATGGTGAGTCCCTCCTTAGCCAGGGTCTTGGCGAGTCCTCCGGTGCTCAGCGGCAGGCCGGCTATGGACAGCGCAGGAACGGCAAGCAGCAGCAGTCGCCAGCGGGTAAGGGTGGGGGCGCAGGCGGTGGCGATGAACAATGCGGCCTTGTTCAGACCGTGGTGGAGCACCCAGATGCCGATAATCGGCAGCAGCAGAGCGCGTTCGACGTCGCCCACCGAAGCTGCAGCGAACAGCACCAGCATCAGCCCGAGCTGACTCACCGTGGACCAGGCCAGGATGGCCTTGGGCTCGGATCGGGTCAGGCCCATGAGGGCGGCATAGAAGGCAGCGGTCAGCCCGAGCATGACCATGGCCAGAACGGGAGGGCTGACACCATACATGTCCGGTGGCAGGAAGCGCAGCCAGCCGAGTAGTCCCGCCTTGACGATCACGCCGCTCAAAATGGCGCTGGCGGGCGCTGGCGCCACTGGATGCGCCAGGGGCAGCCAGATGTGGAGGGGCAGGGTGCCCATCTTGACTGCAAAACCGGCGAGCAGACACCAGCCTGCCAGTTGAAAGCCGACCGGCTCACCAAGCAGTGTGCCGAGTTCGGCCAGGGGGAAGTTGCCGAAGCGTGCCCCAAGCTGGAACAACCCGGCCAGGATCAGTACTTCGCCCAACAGGGCAAGCATCAGGTAGACGCGTCCGGCCCTGCGGGCGGCAGCGCTGCGGTCATGCAGGATCAGCCCGTAGGCCGCCAGGCCCATGACGGCGTAGCCGCAGTAAAAGCCGGCAGCATCCTGAGCCAGAAATGCCAGACTGATGCCGCTCAAGGTCAGCAGCCAGAACAAGCAGAAACTGCGCTGCCGTTCTCGGATGTAGTCCAGCGCATGCCATCCCGCCAGACTCCAGGCTATTCCCAACAGTAGCAGGAAGGGGCGGCTTACGGCGTCGCCTCCGACTTCAAGGCCAAATAACAGCCAGTCAAGTTCGAGCCGGGATTCCGGCAGCACGGCGAGCCCGATCATCGGCAGGCTCGCGGCAGGCAAAAGCCAGCGCAGCCGGTGCTGCTGGCCGAGCAGGCAAGCCAGGGCAAGCAGCAGCGGTAGACTGAGTGCCAGCAGGATCATGGGCCCTCCGCGCCAACCATCCGGGTGACCCAGAACAGTGGGCTGCCTGGAATCCCTGCCAGCAGACCTGCGGCGAGGGCTGTGACAGCCACGAAGACCGTGGGTGCGATGAGGGCGACCTGTCGGATACGGCCGAGGCGGTCGTCGCGACGCGCGATCTCTTCTGTGAGCGGCCGAAACCAGATCCGCTGAAGCAGCGGCAGGAAATACGCTGCATTGAGCAGTGTGCTGGCCACCAGGATGAGGATCACCCAGGGTGCACCAGCGGCCATGGCGCCGGCACCTAAGTGCCACTTGGTGATGAAGCCTGCCATGGGGGGCACACCAATCATGCCGAGCGCAGCGATGGTGAAGCAGACGCTGGTCACTGGCATGCATTCACCGAGGCCGTCGAGATCCTCCACCTTGTGTATGCCGTAGGCCTCGGCATAGTTGCCGGCACAGAAGAACAGGGTGATCTTGGTCAGGCCCTGGTGCACCAGATGCACCAGCCCACCGATGGTGGCCAGCACGCCGCCGGTGGCCACACCCAGGGCGATGTAGGAAACCTGGCTTACAGTGGAGTAGGCCAGTCGGCGTTTGAGGTCGCTTTGCTTCAGCGCCAGCACTGAGCCGTAGATGATGGTGACCCCTGCGACCCAGGCCAGCAGGTCGGTCAGCCCCAGACTGGCGGCTAATTGAAAGCCGAACACGTCCTGGATCAGGCGTACCAGACCAAAGGCACCAGCCTTGACCACCGCCACCGCATGCAGCAGGGCGCTGACGGGGGCCGGGGCCACCATGGCTCGAGGCAGCCAGCTGTGCAGCGGCAACAGGGCTGCCTTGACCCCGAAGCCGAGCATCAGCAGCACGAAGATCGCCCGCAGCGCGTTCTCGTTGCCACTGGCGATGGGAGCGAGACTGCCATCGAGAATGAAGTCGCCGGCACCGGCGAGGGCGTGCAGCCAAATCAGGCCGACCAGCAGCAGGATGCCGCCGGCCAGGGTATAGGCCAAGTAGATGCGACCTGCCGCAAAGGCCTCGGGTGTTCCGCGATGCACCACCAGAGGCCATGTGGCCAGAGTCAGCAGCTCATAGAAGATGAAGAAAGTGAAGAGGTTGCCGGCGCTGGCCACGCCCATGGTGGCTGCCACACACAGGCTGAAGAAGCCGAAGAAACGCGCCCGATTGGGGCTTTGCTCCAGATAGCCGATGGCATAGACGGTGGTCACCAGCCACAGCAGGGCCGACAGGGTGGCGAAGAGCATGGTCAAGCGATCGGCGTGCAGCAGCAGATCGAGTCCGGGCAGGAGCGGTAGCCGGAACTCGAATGTGGTGCCGGCCTGAATTGCCAGCAGCATGATGAGAATCAGCGCCAACTTCAGGATGGCGCCGGCCAGGTTGAGTACGGTACGGGTGTGCTGGCGCTGCTCACCCAGCATGAACACCAGGATGCCGGTGACCACGGACACCAGAATGATGTACAGGGGCAGCGCCTGCCAGCCGAAGCTCACGGCCTGCTCCATGCGCCAGGAGCGCCGGGCCCGATGAACTCGATCATGGGTGCCGCTGCGAACCCCGCCGCCAGTGCCAGCAGTGCCAGCAGCACAGCGCAGGCGGTCTGAACGTTGGGAATGGCCTTGGTGTCCGCGACCGGATCTGCCTCGGTCGGATCATCACGGCGCAGTGACGCCGCCAGAATGCGGAAGACATAGGCCGCCGCCAGCAGGCTGCCGGCCACCAGCACGGCGAGCAGCCACCACTGCCCGCTGCGAAAGGCTGCGTCCAGGAGCAGCCATTTGGCCAAGAAGCCCCCGCTGGGGGGCAGTCCCATAATGCTCACCCCTGCCACGGCCAGTGCAAACAGCGAAAGCGGCTGGCGCTGGTCCAGGCGTTGCAGATCGCTGAGCCGATCCGATCCCAGGGCATGCAGGATGTTGGCGGCCGCCAGGAACATGGCGGCCTTGGCCAGACCGTGGCTCAGTAGCTGGTAGGTGCCTCCCTGCCAAGCGACGGGCCAGGCGCCGCTCGAAGCCATGGGCAGGATCAGCAGCAGGTAGCCGAGTTGGGCTACGGTGGAATAGGCAATCACCAGCTTAAGGCGCTGCTGCAGCAAGGCGAGTACGCCGCCGTACAGCAGGGCACCCGCGCCCAGAATCGCGAGCAGGGTTAGGGCTTGCTCGGCGGCGACGGTCGCCGGGACGCTCCACAACCAGACCCGGTAGAGCAGGTAGATGGCGGTCTTGACCACCAGCGCGGACAGCACCGCACTCACCGGGCCTGGGGCACTGGCATGGGCTTTGGGCAGCCAGACGTGCAGCGGGAACACCGCACCTTTCAGCAGTAGCCCGAGACTGATGAGGGCCAGCGTGGCGACGACAGCGGCAGGGGGGGCTGCCGCGAGGGCATCACGCATCAGGTAGAGGTCCAGCGTGCCGGTGGCGTTGTAGAGCAGGGCTACGCCCAGCAGATAGAGCAGTGAAGCCAGCAGCGCCAGCAACAGGTAGCGCATGGCAGCACGGACTGCCGTCTTCGAACCTGTCAGGGCAATCAGCGGGATGGCCGTCAGCGTGATCAGTTCCAGGCAGACGTAGAGGTTGAACAGATCTGCGCTCAGAAACAGCGCGTTCATGGCGCTTGTCAGCAACAGCCACAGCGGCCAGAAACGCTGACCGGAAGGGCTGGCGGGGGGGAAGTCGCACCAGGCATGGATGGCGGCAAGGCCACCGATGATGGCGACCATCCAAAGCATGAGGACTGCCAGGGGATCGACGAACAGGCGGATACCCAGCGGCGCTGCCCAGCCACCGAGTTCGAGGAACCCCGGCCCGTTCTGCGCTACGGAAAGGGTCACCGCGACCAGCAGAAGCGGTAGCGGCGCCAGCCCTGAAAGGATGCCGAGATAGGTGGCGAAACGGCCCGGCAGGACGGTCGCACAGGCGCCGAGCAGGGGCAGGAATATCAGTCCGATCAGAGCCTCATTCGTCATGGGTGTTGGCGTCGGCGTTTGCGACTGCGTCTAGTTCCGTGCTGTCGCCGAGTTCATGCCAGCGCAGCAGAAGTGCGAGGGCGAAGGCGGTGGCAGACACGGCGATGACGATGCCGGTGAGCACCATGGCCTGGGGCACCGGATCCGGCGGCCCATCGGCGCCGCCACCCAAGGTGATGAGCAGCAGGAAGATGCCCCCGCCCATGAGGTTGATGCAGAGCAGTTGTCGCAGGATCTGCCGTGATTGCAACAGACCATGAAGGCCGATACCGAATACGATTGCGGCAGTCAGCAGGTAGATCAAGGCGCTGGGATTCATGACGCCCGCCGCAGGCCGGGCGCTGCTGCGAACAGCAGCACTAGCGTGAGGGCAATCGACACCAGCAGAGCGGTTTCGACCAGATAGATCGCCCAGGCCCCGGGCAGCGCCAGCATGGGTCCGCCGCCAGCCATCACCAGCAGGCCGACCAGCGAGAACACGCTCAGACCCAGGATCAGTCCCAGCCGCTCCAGCCCGCTTGTGTCAGCTGCGGCCTCGAGACGCCCGGTCAGGCACAGCAGCACACCGCCTGCTGCGAGAACGGCGCCGCCCTGGAACGCTCCGCCGGGAGCGCTGCCTCCGGCCTGCAGCAGATACACGGCGACGAGGATGCTGATGGGTACCACCAGACTCAGAAGGGCGCCCACCAGCGGGACCTCGGCATGAGCAGGGCCTGGCAGCGCGCCAGGCCGGAATTCTGTGGCGACGGCGCGGGCTCCGAGCCAGGCTGCCAACAGCACCGCCATCTCCAGCAACGTGTCGTAGGCGCGAAATCCCAGCAGGACCCCGGTCACCGGGTTGCTGACTCCGACCTCTTCAAGTCGTTGCCAGGCGAGTTCGCCTGCGGTGCCGGGGACGGCAGGCAACTGCAGGGCTACCCAACCGATGATGACGACGAGCAGCGATGCGGCCCCGGCGGTGGGGAGCGTCAGCCACATGGACGGTGCTGACTGTTCACTTTCAACGGGGTCATGGCCTTCGGCCTGCAAGCGCCGCCAGGTGACCAGCAGCAGCGCGCCGGTGATGCCGGCGCCGATGGCAGCTTCCGCCAGGGCCAGATCCGGGGCATGCAGCCGGGCCCATGACAGGGACATCAGCAGCCCGAAGACGATGAACATGAGCATGGCCTGGAACAGGCTCCTGCTTCGCACGGTCTGAACTGCAAGAAAGACGATGCCCAGTGCCAGCACACAATCCATGGCCAGTCCGATCATGCCGGGGGCTCCATCTGGCCGCTGCGCACGGCCCGGCGGGCAATGAGATGGCAGGACACTGTTGCTGCGAGCAGACCGAGGATCCAGACGATCAGCAGCAGCCCGGCGATTCGCAGCGACCCGCTGTGTAGGGCGAGGCCTGTGCAGATCAGGAAAAGGCCGAGATTGTCGGCCTTGGTGAGGGCATGCAGGCGTGAGAAGACGTCGGGAAAGCGCAGCAGACCGACGGTCCCGGCGACGTAGAACAGGCAGCCTGACAGCAGCAGCAGGCTGGCCATCACTTCCGAGAGGCTCACCGTCGTTCCTCGTCCGTCGTGGGCAGGCCGGCAAAGGCGACGCTGATGATGGCAGCCAGCATCACGAACAGCAGGGCCACATCACGTAGCGCAGGCAATGCCATCCATTCGGCGAGCACCAGCAGAACCGCTACCGTGGTGGTGCCGAACAGCAGTGCTGCCAGCATGCGATCGGCAGGCGTGGGGCCGCGGTAGACGCGAATCATGCCGACGGCCAGGTTGAGCAGCAGGACCAGTGCTGTCGCTGGCAGGAACCAGCCCATCATCGGCCATCCCCCTGGGGTTCGGGCAGCGAGAAGAACCAGGCCAGCTCCTGCTCCAGGCTGGTCACGCTGCTGCGTGTTGCCTGCTCATCGCTGCCATCCAGCGCATGGATGAGGAGTATGTCGTCGTCCTGAAGTTCGGCGCTCAGGGTGCCGGGCATCAGGCTCAGGATGCTGACCATCAGCGTTCGCGGTTGTCCTGGCGGTAAGCTGAGGCGATAGCGCAGCCATGTGGGGTGGATGGTCATGCGCGGTTGCAGGGCCCGCCAAGCCACGTCGAGGCCGCCGGCGATGGACGTCCACAGAAAGTAGCGAGTGAAGCGGAACAGTCGTAGTGGTCGCCAGGGGTGGGGCCGGCCAGGGACCACCCAGGCCCCGACGGCGCCCCCGATGATGGCGGTCAGGGCGCCGAGAAGCAGGTTGCCGAGGCCCGTTAAGGCCAACCAGATCACGGCCAGGATCACGCTGCATTGGGCGCCCCAAAGCAGGCGTTGGGCCGCGTCCGGCTTTGGGATGCGCTGGCTTGCTGGTGTCCGCATGCTCTCACTCAAGGCAGGCTTCCTCTGCTTGCGAATGCGGGATTCTACAGCTCACAGCATGGGGATCAGCAGGCGCGCGGTGCTGTCCCGCAGGCGGAAAGCGAATGGCTGCTCCTGAATATCCTTTAGCGTAACCTGCCTCGCCTCAATGCGGCGCCGTTCGAACCAGTTTCGCAGGGTGTTGCCCAGTGCCGGGCTGTAACATTCCATGTTGAGCTCGAAATTCAGCCGCAGGCTGCGCGGATCCCAATTGGTCGAGCCCACCAGCACCCATTCGTCGTCCACCAGCATCAGTTTGGAATGATCGAAAGGCGGAGGTGAGTGCCAGATCCGACAGCCGCGATCCAGCAGCTGCCCGTATTGGGCGTGGGAGGCCCATTGCACGAGACGCAGGTTGTTGTGCTCCGGCAGCAGGATGTCCACATCCACGCCACGCAGTGCTGCAGTGTTCAGGGCGCTGATCAGTGCTGCATCGGGGAGGAAGTAGGGTGTGACGATAACCACGGAACGACGGGCTTCGGCCAGCGCCCCTTGCAGAACCAGCTTAAGTGCCTCGAAGTGCTCGTCTGGCCCATCTGGTATCGCGCGCGCAGGTACGCCATCACCGAAGGTGCTAAGTTCGGGAAACCAAGCTTCGCCCGACAGGTCTTCGCCGGTAGTGAAGGTCCAGTCGTCGGCAAATACCCGCATCAGTTGGGCGACTACCGGACCGTGAACGCGGCACTGGAGGTCCCGGATGGGCGATACTCCCGCGGTTGCCGTGAGGTGACCGACTCGAATGTTCATGCCCCCGGTAAAAGCGGTATGGCCGTCGATCACCAGCAGCTTGCGGTGATTTCGAAGATTGAACGACGCCAGATCCCTGGGAACTCGGACCGGCATGAAGGCAGCGGCGCGAATGCCCGCGCTACGCAAGACCGGAACCATGCGGCGTCTGCTGTAGCGTTGCCCAACGGCATCGATGAGAACTCGTACGGCCACGCCTCGTCCGGCGGCTGCAGCCAGAGCACCGAGAAAACGTTGGCCAAGCGGATCGTCGTCAAAGATATAGGTTGCCAGGGCGACGCTGTGCCGGGCATGTTCGATGGCATCGAGCATGGCGGGAAAAGCGACTTCGCCGTTCTCCAGAGGAGTGATGGTGTTGCCGCCGCTGAGGGGGAACGGACTCACGCGGTCACACAGAGTCGCCAGCAGGCGCAGCGCATACGGTGGTTTGGCTGGTTTGCCCACCACGCTGTCGCCGTGACCCGCGGGTTGGGGCCTAAGGGCACTGGCGCGTCGCCGGATGCGGTTGACGGCCACCAGCCAGTAAAGCCCGGCACCGAGTAAGGGCAGGAGAATGATGAAACCGACCCAGAGAATCACCGAACGCCCATCGCGCTTGAAAAGCAGGGCGTGCCCGGCCGTGGTCACAGCGAGTGCCAGGATGGCGAGTGATGCGAAAATGGCCAGCAGCTGTTCCATGACGAAATGGCCCTTGGGCTCGATCCGCACTGATACAAATGTATGCGGATCGAGCTGATTCAGGTCTACAATGACCGCCAACCTGTCCCCGTAAAGGAGCTCTTGCTTCATGATCTCACACTACAAACTGATCATCGTCCCCGTGGATGGTTCTGAGGGCAGCGGTCGTGCTGCAGCTTTCGCCGCCGATCTCGCCGCTGCCACGGACAGTGCGGTGCAGCTTCTCTATGTGTTCGCCCCCAGCGGTAATGAGATCGTGGGTATGGCGCAGTTGTCCAAGGAGCGGATTCAGGAAATCAGCCAACAGTCTGGTGCGGCTGCGTTCAGCAAGGCGCGTGAGGCCATGACGCAGAAGGGCGTGAAGATCGAGGAAGTCACGGTCTGGGGCGAGCCCCGGGAAGAGATCGTGGCTGCCGCCGATGCTGCCGATGCTTTGATCGTCATTGGCCGACGCGGTCTCGGCAAGGTCAAGGAATTGCTGCTTGGCAGCGTTTCCGACGCCGTGCTGCGTACCGCCCACCGGCCGGTGGTGGTTGTCAGCTGAGCTGACGGCCACGCCCTGGCTCGCGGAGTAAACTGCGCGGGGCCCATGGCAGCAGAGTGGTGGACTGCGCACAATGCGGGCTCCTGTATCCATGGAGTCCGTTATGCTGTCCGAAGCCGAAATCGATGCCCTGGGAGAAGATATTCCCTTGCTGGAGGGCATGCGCACCTGCCGTGCGATCCGCCGCCTCAAACCAGACCCAGTGCCACGAGCGCTGATTCGTAAGGTTTGTGAAGCCGGTACCTTTGCGCCAAGCGGTGGTAATCGTCAGCCTTGGTTTTTCGTCGCGGTCATGGATGCCGAGCGCCGGGCTTTCATCGCCCAGCGCTATCGGGAGGCATTCCACAGCTATATTGCGCCTGCCATCGAGGCTGCCAGGGATCCGGATTACCCGGAGCGCAAGCGCCGCAACATGCAGGCTGCTATCCACCTCGCAGATCATCTTCACGAGGCTCCGGTCCACCTCTTCGTAGCGGGCTGGACGCGTCGCGGTCAACCCCAGTACCAGGCCCTTTATCCAGCTATTCAGAACATTCTTCTCGCCTGTCGGGCGGTGGGGCTCGGCGCCAGTTTGACCACGGTTCACCGCGCCCATGGCGATGAAATAGATGCCATGCTCGGGCTTTCCACGAATACGCCGAGTTGCGCCCTGCTGCCCATTGGCTGGCCCTCAGGACGCTTTGGCCGACCGCCGCGCAAGTCGGTGGATGAGGTGCTGTTTTTCGACCAGGTAGACGAAGCGGTGGTCAGCAGCTCATGAAGGGTCCTTGTCTGGTCCCTGCCTGACGCCGTTGGTAAACATGTCCAGCAGGTTCATCGGTACCGGGAAGACAATGGTGTTGCTGCGATCGCCGGCGATGTCGATCAAGGTTTGCAAGTAACGCAGTTGCAGCGCTTCCGGCTGCTCGGACAGGGTCCGGGCGGCGTCGAGCAGGCGGTGGGCGGCTTGCTCCTCACCCTCGGCGTGGATCACTTTAGCGCGTCGGGTCCGCTCGGCTTCCGCCTGGCGCGCAATGGCGCGGATCATGCTCTCGTCGAGATCCACATGCTTGATCTCTACGTTGGCGACCTTGATGCCCCAGGCGTCGGTCTGGGAGTCGAGAATCTCCTGGATGTCGTCGTTGAGCTTGTCGCGTTCGGAGAGCAGCTCATCGAGTTCATGCTGGCCAAGCACTGATCGAAGTGTGGTCTGAGCCAGTTGCCCGGTGGCCTCCATGTAATTCTCGACGTTGATGATGGCGTGCTGCGGATCTACCACGCGAAAGTAGATCACTGCGTTCACCTTGACGGTGACGTTATCGCGGGTGATCAGATCCTGGGAGGGCACGTCGAGCACCATGGTGCGCAGGTCCACCCGTTCCATTTGCTGCAGGACCGGGATGATGATCACGAGGCCGGGACCCTTGACCTTGTAGAAGCGGCCAAGCATGAACACGACGCCGCGTTCGTACTCGCGGAGGATGCGGAAGGCGCTGGCAAGCAGTGTGACGACCAGCGCCAATAGAATGGCGGCGAACATACCCATCATTGCCTCTCCTTGCCTCGAGTCCGTTGGGCGGATTGCCCGGAGGACTCTGTTGGCCCGTTTCCTTTATTCTTCCTGAATCTGAGCCGTCTTCAAAGACGTCACGCCATCAGCCCGATCTGCTTGGTGGCGTGGTGATCAGTCCGATACAGGCGCTGGACTCGCTTCCGTTCCAACTTCGACCACCAAACCATTCATGCCCGTAACCCGCAGGTGCTGTCCCTTGGTGATGGGTGCCGAGCTCTCAGCCTGCCAGATTTCACCATGCACGCGTACCCGGCCATGCTCCATACCATCCCGTGTCTCGAAGTCGGCTAGGGCCACAGCCGGTGCACCCATCATGCCCTCTCGGCCGCTGACCACCTCATGGCGACGGGCGCGGAGGGCTGCGCCAATAGAGAATACGAAAATGACGAGAGAGCCGGCGGCGAACGCAGCGATCAAGGGTAGCGAGATCTGGTAACCCGGCAGATCGGAATCCATCAGCATCACCGAGCCGATAACGAAGGCCACCGCGCCGCCGATTCCGAACACGCCGAAGCTCGGAGCGAAGGCTTCAGTGACCATGAGTGCAATACCAATGACCAGCAGCGCCACGCCTACGTAGCTTATGGGCAGCATCTGCAGGGCGTAGAACGCCAGCAGCAGGCAGATGATGCCGGTCACGCCCGGAATGCCAAGCCCGGGATTGTAGAATTCCAGGATCAGGCCGTAGATCCCGATCATCAGCAGGATGTAGGCGATGTTAGGATCGGTAATCAAGGCCAGGAATTCGCTGCGCCAGTCGGGTTCGATGCGGATGACTTCAGCCCCCGCGAGTTCGAGAGTGACTTCCCTGCGCTCCAACGTGATGCTGCGGCCGTCGAGGCCGGCCAGCAATGTCTCAACGTCCTTGGCAATGAGATCAATCACGCCTTTTTCGAGGGCATCGCTGGCGGATAGGCTCACAGCATCCCGTACCGCTGCTTCGGCCCAATCGGCATTCCGCCCCCGCAGTTCTGCCAGACCGCGAATGTAGGCCACCGCATCGTTGACAGCCTTGCGTTCTGATGCCGTGGTCGGCGTTCCGGAACTTCCTTCCTGCTCGCCTTCATCATCATCGCTGCCGCCGGGTCTCGGCAATGGGCCGCCGCCACCTATGGCCACGGGCGTGGCGGCACCGAGGTTGGTCGCTGGCGCCATGGCGGCGATGTGGCTGGCGTAGAGAATGTAGGTGCCGGCGCTCGCTGCGCGGGAGCCACCAGGCGACACCCAGGTCGCCACTGGAACGTCAGCGTCGAGAATGGCGCGGATGATGTCCCGCATGGACTTGTCCAGTCCCCCCGGTGTGTCCATTTGGATGATGAACAACTCGACTTTTGCTGCCTCTGCGGCAGCCAAGTTGCGGGTGATGTAATCGCTGCTGGCCGGTCCGATGCCACCGTCGAGTTCCAGCAACCAGACTTGTCGGCCTTCGGCAAGAGCGTGACCGGGCAGCGACAGCGCAGCGGCCAGCAGGAGAAGGAAGAAAAAGCAGGCGGAGCGGAGCTCGGACCGCCAAGTGATGTTCAGCGAGTAGTCACTCATATTACGACTCTACCGTGAGTTGGCGGTCCAGGGAATCTCCGAACTTCTGGACATCCAGGAATTTTTCTGGATGTCCAGTAAATGCATCCAATAAATGCAGTCAGTGGGTGTCGGGTCAGGTTCAGGTCTTCGTCACCTCCAGGCGCAGGGCGCGGCCCGCAAGCCATGCATCAAGGTGCTCCAGGAACACACTTGCGCCGCGGGCGTTCACGCCGTCGCCGGCCCCGGAGCAATGCGCGCTGATGCGAACCCGTGGGTGAGCCCAAAGAGGGTCATCTTCGGGTAAAGGTTCGGTCTCGAAGACATCCAGGATGGCCCATCCGGGCCGGCCGCGATCCAAGGATTGCAGCAGCGCGGCGCTGTCGAGCAGGCTGCCACGGGCCACGTTGACCAGCACGGATTGCTCGCGCATGCGGCCGAGCATTTCCGCGCCCACCAGTTGCGTGCTGTCGGCATTGGCGGCCGCGCTGATTACGATGACATCGGCGGCGGAGGTTTCCTCGAGCAGGTCCGCGGTTGTCACCACTCGCATGGCGTGGGCGTCCGGCTCTGGCCGTCGGCGCACCCCTACTACCTCGGCGCCGAAGGCGTTGGCCCGTCGTGCCACTTCGCGGCCGATGCTGCCATAGCCGAGGATCAGCCATCGGCTGCCGGCGACCTCGCGGAAATCGATGCGCTCCCAACGCCGGGCGTCCTGGGCGTCGCGTCGCTCCTCGATACGCTGAAAGCAGGCCAGTACTTCCGCGATGACGTACTCGGCGATCCCGACGCTGTTGCCGTCACTGCTGGTGAGGCGGATTCCGGCATCCAGCATGCCCTGAAACACTGGGTGCTCGTAGCCGGCGGCCGCCGACTGCACCCACTGGACGCTGCCGCCGTGGACGCGCTTGATGAAGTCACGAACAGGAGCCCCGGGCGTGACGATCAGTTCTCGGGAGAACCACGCCGCAGTGGGTTCGGCTTCGGGGCAAGGGTGGCCGGCTGAATCCACCAGACTGCCATCATGTTCTAGAATGATGGCATCGATTTTGCGGCTGGTCAGTTCAGCCTGTACCCGGTCAAAGCTCGGACGGTACATCAGGATCTGCATGTGGCGGTTGCTCCTATACGGTAAGCGATTGATGTCGGGTCGGCGGGCCCCTGCAAGCTCTTCGCTGCCGTCGCTGGGAGTCTGCGCGGTAGAAGGTGAAAGCGCTGCAACACGCCACTTCGGCCCGCTCCCATCGACCGGTCTCCGCACGTCGCCTCACTGCGCTTCTCGATTGGGCGTCGAATCAGCCCCGAATGGACAACGTCTCACATGCTCCAGTCCTGCCGCGCAGGCTCACTAGTGACCCGTTTCATGCCAGCAGTGCCGCGGGCGCTGAACCCGTGGCCTGGCCCCGGGGACGATAGAAGCGGATCCAGCGGTGGATCGGACTCTCGTCGAGATCGGGAATCGTGTCGGCTTCGACCATGGCACAGGTCTCCCAGTCCGGAAGTAGTTCAGGTGCGAGTCGTGAGTCGGCCAGCAGCAGCTCTGGAAAACGTGACTTGATCTGTTCCAGAAGCGGCAGATTGGCGCGGTCGTACAGCACGTCTGCGAGCAGCACAAGATCGACTTCGGGTACGTCGGCCAAGTTGGTCCAGCAGGTTACGGCGACCTGGTTGAGTTCGGCGTTGGCGGTGGTGGCGAGCTGGGCATCGAGATCGATGTCGCAGGCATGAACCTCCGCCGCGCCGGCCAGGGCTGCGGCAATGCCGGCGACGCCGGAGCCGCTGCCGAAATCCAGGATGCGTCGCCCTGCGACAATCTCGGGATGTTCCAGGAGCCATTGGGCCATGGCATGGCCGCTGCCCCAACAGAACGCCCAGTACGCGGGGGCGGCCACCACTTGGGCGGCGACATCCTCTGTAAGCGGCCCGCGCGGATAGTCCGCGGACAGCAGCCACAACCGGACTATCGGAGCCAGCGGCAGACGGCTCGGAGTCAGCCTCGCTTCCGGCAAAGTTATCTGCAGGCGCGCCTGCAATTTTTTGGCTGCAGTGTCCATGGCTGCTCCAAAGCCGTGGCTGAAGGCGGCTTCATCAAAGGAGTGAATCCCTGTGGTACCGCTGCAGATTACCCGACATCGGGCTGCATAGGGCCCCTTGCTCGCACTCTTCCGTGTCGCTGTGAGGATCAGCGGGTTAAGCTCGTTGCCTTCAGAGGCTTTGGCCGACGCCTTGGCGACCGCGTTGGCCGAAACCTTGGCCAGAAAAACAGGGGGTGATGGGTGTCCTTGGGAGAAATCGACGCTTTCGTGGATGCCATGGTGGCACCACTGGCGGCGGGGGTATCTGCCCTCATTTTCGCCGAGATCCGCCTGTTCGGTGTTGGTTTTCCGCTCGTTGTGCTGTGGCTCGCGGCCGCTGGAGTTTTCTTCACCGTTTACCTGCGAGGTATCAGCGTTTTCGGCTTCAGGCATGCCGTCGGTGTGGTCATGGGGCGGCATGTCCGACCCGGGAGCCCTGGTGAGGTATCACACTTCCAGGCGCTTTCCACAGCCCTGTCGGGGACAGTGGGGATCGGCAACATCGCAGGTGTGGCCGTGGCCATCGGGCTTGGAGGTCCGGGGGCTGCATTCTGGCTGGCCGTGGCCGGCTTTCTCGGCATGTCCACCAAGTTCGCCGAGTGCACCCTGGGCGTGCTCTACCGGCGCCAGAACCCGGACGGCAGCGTTTCGGGCGGCCCCATGTACTACCTCGAACGGGGCCTGGCCGAGACCGGCAAGGCGCGGCTCGGACGCTTCCTTGGCATCTTCTACGCCCTCGGCATCGTCATCGGGTGCATGGGCATCGGCAACATGTTCCAGGTCAATCAGGCCTACTCCCAGTTCGTCGGCGTCACCGGCGGTGCGGAAAGTTGGTTTGCCGACAAGGGTTGGCTGTTCGGATTCATCATGGCGGTGCTGGTGGCGTCGGTAATCGTCGGCGGGATTCGCAGCATCGCCCGGGTCACGCAGTTCCTGGTGCCCATCATGGCGGTGCTCTATCTCGGCACGGGGCTCATCGTCATTGCCTTCAACGCCGAAGCGCTGCCCTGGGCCCTGCGCGAGATCGTCACCCAGGCTTTCACGGGCGAGGCAGCGGCGGGGGGTGCCCTCGGCGCGCTCATCATCGGCTTCCAGCGGGCTGTCTTCTCCAACGAGGCGGGCATCGGCTCCGCGGCCATCGCCCACAGTGCGGTGCGCACCGACCGGCCAACCACGGAAGGCCACGTGGCCCTGCTCGAACCCTTCCTCGATACCCTGGTAATCTGCATGGTGACGGCCCTGGTCATCATCACCACGGGTTACTTCGAACCCGAATTCGCCACCGGACGTGACGGCATTGCCATGACCAGCGCCGCCTTTGGTCGGACGTTTGCGTTCTTCCCGAACCTTCTGGCAGTAGCGGCCATCCTGTTCGCCTTCTCCACCATGCTGGCGTGGTCCTAC
The DNA here is from genome assembly GCA_007130155.1 of Pseudomonadales bacterium. Lineage (GTDB taxonomy): Bacteria > Pseudomonadota > Gammaproteobacteria > Pseudomonadales > Azotimanducaceae > SLTB01. The sequence goes on along the minus strand of SLTB01000143.1, from coordinate 1,483 downwards.
TACGGACTGAAGGGCTTCACTTATCTGGTAGGCGAGCGCGACACGCTGGCCCTGGGCTTCAAGGTGGTGTTCTGCGCCTTCGTGGTGCTCGGGGCCATGCTGCAGCTGACCTCCATTCTCGACTTCTCCGACGCCATGGTGTTTGTCATCTGCATTCCGAATATTCTGGGGCTGTACCTGCTGGCACCGCGTTTGCGGCGGGAGATGGCCACCTACGCGGCACAGCGCAAACAGGACGGTGCGGACGCCGCAGCGACGGAGGGGAAGCCATGAATCAGCGCGTGCAACGTCTGCTGGCAGCGGGTCTGCTGGCGATGACCGGAATGATGAACGCCTGGGCGGAGAGTCCTGTCCCGGCAGCCGTGGCGGAGCGGATCGAGACGGTCATGCCCAAGGTCGTAGCCTGGCGCCGGGACATTCACCAGCATCCCGAGCTGGCGAACCGTGAATTCCGCACGGCCGCCCTGGTGGCCGATCACCTGCAGGAACTCGGCATGGAAGTGCGCACCGAAATCGCTCATACCGGTGTGGTGGGCATCCTTCGCGGCGGGCAGGCCGGACCCGTGGTGGCGCTGCGTGCGGACATGGATGCCCTGCCAGTGGTGGAGCAGACGGATGTGCCCTTTGCCAGTCGCGTCCGCAGCGAGTACATGGGCCAGGAGGTGGGGGTCATGCACGCTTGTGGGCACGACCTCCACGTGGCTATCCTCATGGGCGTCGCCGAGGTGCTGAGCGACATGCGCTCGGAGCTGCCGGGCACCATCATGTTCGTGTTCCAGCCGGCGGAGGAGGGCGCGCCTCCTGGTGAAGAGGGCGGTGCGGAGCTGATGATCGAGGAGGGACTGTTCGACGAGCTGCGACCGGATGCCATCTTCGGCCTGCACGTGGTGCCCTCTCCGGTGGGCACCATCGGCTGGCGCTCGGGCGGCATCATGGCTTCCAGCGATCGCTTTACCATCAAGGTTCGCGGCAAGCAGACCCATGGCGCGGTGCCCTGGGGTGGGGTGGATCCCATCGTTGTGGCAGCGCAGATCATCCTCGGTCTGCAGACCATCCCTTCGCGGCAACTCGATGCGACGCTGACGCCTTCCATCGTCACAGTGGGTGCTATCCGCGGTGGTGTTCGCCACAACATCATCCCCGAGGAGGTGGACATGACCGGCACCCTGCGCACCTTCGATCCCGACACCCAGCGGCAGATTCACCAGCGGGTGACGCGGACGGCCGAGAGCATTGCTGCCAGCGCCGGAGCCAGCGCCGAAGTGGAGATCTTTCTGGGCTATCCGGTGACCTACAACGATCCGGAGCTCACCCGGCGCATGCTGCCGACGCTTGCCCGAGTGGTCGGCTCTGGCCTCATCGAGACACCGCGGGCCACCGGCGCGGAGGACTTTTCCTTCTACCAGAAGGAAGTTCCAGGCATGTTTTTCTTCGTCGGTATTGGTTCTGACGATCCCGCCAAGGTGCACCCGAATCATTCGCC
>SLTB01000311.1 GCA_007130155.1 Pseudomonadales bacterium | reverse complement strand
TTTAGCGGTGTTAGGATCCGATCAGGTCCGTATTACCGTATCCGACGCCAACAGTTCTGCGGTTATCGAGGAGCCAACGGGTGGCGATGCCCTCTATGTGGTCATGCCCATGCGACTCTAAGGCCAGGGGTCGATCTGGCCGCGCTTGATGCATCTGGCCCGCCTTGACATCCATGCGCTGCGCAATATTGCCTCTGCCCGGCTGGATATGCCCCCGGGTACGACGTTGATTACCGGCGACAATGGCAGTGGGAAGACCAGTGTTTTGGAAGCGGTATGGTTGCTGGGAACCGGCAGCTCGTTCCGAAGCAATCGTATGGTCCCGGTGATAAGATACGGCGAAGATGCCGCCACCGTGCATGGTGAGGTGGTCTACGGTGATGGTTACAGAACGACGCTTGGAGTGATGCGAGAGCGCTCCGGTGGCGTTCAGATCAAGGTGAGCGGGGAAGTCGTGAGAACGACTTCCGCGTTGGCGGAAGTGCTTCCGGTCCAACTTATCAATCCGGATTCTGTTGAGCTCGTAACAGGTTCACCGTTACGGCGACGCAGGTTTCTCGATTGGGGAACGTTCCACGTGGAACGTTCTTTTCTGGCGACCTGGAAGTCCTATCGTCGTGGACTGGAGCAAAGAAATGCCTTGCTCCGGCGGCCATCTGCGGCTAGCGCGGCTGAGCTGGATGCCTGGGAGGCCCGCCTCAGCAAGGATGCCCACCTGATTGACGCTCAGCGACGAGATTCGGTGTCTGCCTTGGAGCCTCTGGTAGAGCAAGCCTTGGATGAGCTCGGAGGCCCGGGTTCGGTCCGGCTTCGCTATCTGCGGGGATGGGATACTGAAGCTCCTTCCCTGGCTTCGGTTCTGGCGACCCAGAGGGAGTCGGATGGCATTCAAGGGTTTACCCGCTCAGGACCCCATCGTGCGGATTTGAAGTTGACGGCAGGAGGGCGCGGTGCGGCTGAAGCTTTGTCTCGCGGCCAGCAGAAGATGCTGGCCTGTGCACTGCTCGTCGCCCAAGGTCGATGGTTGGCAGCCGTGACGTCAAAGCAGGGTGTCTACCTGGTGGACGACCTGCCTGCTGAGCTGGATCGCGATCATCGCGAACGGCTGGGAAATGTCCTCGCTAAGCTTCCGGCCCAGGTTCTGGTAACGGCTGTGCAGCGGGATCTCGTCATGGCGGGACTTCAATCCGCCACGGCATTGGCAATGTTCCACGTGGAACACGGTCGGGTCAGCGCAGGCTGAAGAGAGATCGATCAGGAGAACAGAATGACTGAAGAGCGGGCTTACGATTCCGGCAGTATCAAGGTCCTCAAGGGGCTCGATGCTGTCCGCAAGCGTCCTGGCATGTATATCGGCGATACTGAGGATGGTACCGGGCTGCACCACATGGTGCAGGAGCTGGTGGACAACTCCATCGACGAGGCCCTGGCCGGCCACTGCACCCTGATCGATGTCATCATTCATCCTGGCGAGGCGGTGAGTGTCCGCGACAATGGTCGTGGCATTCCCGTGGATATGCACCCGGAGGAACAGGTTTCGGCGGCTGAGGTCATTATGACCATGCTCCATGCCGGCGGTAAGTTCGATGACAACAGCTACAAGGTTTCAGGCGGCCTGCATGGCGTCGGTGTCTCGGTGGTCAATGCGCTGTCTGAAGAGCTTCGGTTGACCATCCGTCGAGAGGGTAAGGTCTATCAGCAGATTTATCGCCATGGTGTTCCTGAAACGCCCCTGAAGGAAGTCGGCACCACGGATCGTCGTGGAACCGAGATGTGGTTCCGTCCTTCCCCGGCAACGTTCGTGAACATCGAGTTTCACTATGATCTTCTGGCCAAGCGCCTGCGTGAGCTGGCATTCCTGAATTCCGGTGTGCGCATTCACCTGCTAGACGAACGCGTAGGCAAGGAACAAACCTTCCACTATGAAGGTGGGTTGATCGAGTTCGTGACCTACCTGAACGACGCCAAAACCACGTTGAACAAGATGTTCCACTTCAACGTTCAGCGTGACGATGGCATCGGCGTCGAAGTCGCCATGCAGTGGAATGATGGTTTTCAGGAGTCCATCTATCCCTACACCAATAACATTCCTCAGCGGGATGGCGGCACCCATATGGCGGGCTTTCGTGCCGCGCTCACTCGAACCTTGAACAACTACATCGAGACCGAAGGCCTGGCGAAGAAGGCCCAGGTCAATATGACCGGCGATGACGCCCGCGAGGGCCTCACCGCAGTCATTTCCGTGAAGGTCCCTGACCCTAAATTCTCCTCCCAAACCAAAGATAAGCTGGTTTCCAGCGAGGTGAAGACCGCAGTCGAGCAGGAGCTTGGCCGGCAATTCGCCGATTATCTGCTCGAGAACCCCTCTGAAGCCAAGTCTATTGCTGGCAAGATCATCGACGCGGCCCGGGCCCGGGAAGCGGCGCGCAAGGCTCGGGACATGACCCGGCGCAAGGGGGCTCTGGATATCGCTGGTCTCCCCGGAAAGCTGGCGGATTGCCAGGAGAAAGATCCGGCACTGTCGGAGATTTTCCTGGTCGAGGGTGATTCGGCCGGTGGTTCAGCTAAACAGGGTCGTGACCGGCGCCATCAGGCCATCTTGCCGTTGAAGGGCAAGATCCTGAACGTAGAGAAGGCGCGTTTCGACAAGATGCTCTCTTCGGCCGAGGTCGGCACGCTGATCACGGCCCTCGGCTGCGGCATTGGTCGTGACGAGTTCAACCCTGACAAGCTCCGCTACCACAGTATCATCATCATGACCGATGCTGACGTCGACGGCTCCCATATCCGTACGCTGCTGCTGACGTTCTTCTTCCGGCAGATGCATGAACTCATTGATCGTGGTCACGTTTTCATCGCTCAGCCTCCGCTTTACAAGGTCCGCAAGGGCAAGCAGGAACATTATGTCAAGGACGACGATGAGCTCATCGCCTACCTCACATCCCAAGCTCTCGATGGAGCGGAGCTTTATGTCAATCCGGATGCTCCGCCCGTTGCGGGCGAAGCCCTTGAGGATCTCGTCAGACGCTATCAGCAGGTGGAAAAGCGGCTGCAGAAACTCAGGCGAGTCTACCCTGAGCGACTGACTCGGCCGATGATCTACCTGCCCACCCTGACCGCTGAATCCCTGGCCGACGAGGCCTCGGTTGAGGCCTGGACGGAGCTTCTGCGGGAACAGGTGGGCGATACGGATACGGGCACTGCCCAGCACAACCTCCTCGTTGAACATGATACTGAGCATGGGGTCTACCTGCCCGTGGTGGAGACCCTGGAGCATGGTGTCCGCACTCGTCTGCGATTCAGCCAGGACTTCTTTATGTCTTCGGAGTACCGGGAGATCTGTGGTCTCGGTGAGCGCCTGCACCAGCTCATTGAACCCGGAGCCTACATTCGCCGCGGCGAGAAGAATCAGCCGGTCACAAGTTTCGAGGCGGCGCTGGAATGGTTGATGAAGGAATCCCGACGCGGTCAGGACATCCAGCGTTACAAGGGGCTTGGGGAAATGAACCCAGATCAGCTCTGGGAAACCACCATGAACCCGGAAACTCGACGACTGCTGCGAGTGGCGGTAGAGGATGGTATGGCAGCGGACCGGGTTTTCACCACGCTGATGGGAGATGCGGTGGAGCCGCGGCGGCAGTTCATCGAGGCCAATGCCCTGTCGGTGGCCAACCTTGATGTCTAGCCCGCGAATCTCACCGATTCACGGCTGTGGCCGCGGATAGGCCGTTCAATCCAGCGTTGAGCTCTCGGTGGTCCGGACAAACCGGTTCCCCTGAGGCCCAGCGTCAGGCCTGAGGCGTCCACAAGCGCTATCAGGCCGGTTGTGCATAGAGCCGGGCCATGGCGTCAGCCAGCCAGGCTTCGGCTTCCCGGTTGACCTCGGCGGTGCTTCGGCCCGCGGTCGGAATGGGGGGTGAAATCTCTACCTGAATCGTTCCGGGTGTCTTGATCCACTGCCGTGCTGGCCAGTATCGGCCTGCGTCATGGGCAATCACCACGATCGGACACCCAGCAGCGCTGGCCAAGGCTGCGCCACCGCGTTGAAAGCGCCCCGCTTTGCCGGGTGCCATGCGAGTGCCTTCGGGAAACAGGATCACCCAGGCGCCATCGTCCAGCCGCTCTTTACCAATCCGGATCAAGCTGCGCAGCGCTCCTCGCGCATCACTGCGGTCGATGGCTATGGGGCGCAGGGTTCTGTAGGCCCAGCCGAAAAAGGGAATACGCAGCAGCTCCCGCTTGATGACCGTCGCCTGGGGCACAAGTAGCGATTGCAGGAATAGGGTTTCCCAGGTGCTCTCATGGCGCGCCAGAACCACGCAAGGAACCTTGGGCAGGTGCTCGCGGCCCTGGATTTTATGACGGATGCCGCAGGTCAGCCGAAGCCAGCCCAGAACCATCCCGGTCCAGATCACGATGATGTAGACGAAGCGCGCCCGGTACGGCAGCAGCCACCCCGTCAGAACACCAAGGGTTCCCCAGACTACGGTCGCCACAACATACCCTGCCAGGAATAGCAGGCTGCGGACCATCGCCACCCATTTCATCACAGTTTCGCTCTCCCTGAGCCGGCAACTAGCAGTCTGCGCGACCTGGACGCCGGCGCGGGGGCATTCTGCGGCATTCATGGCCGACGGGAAAGCCATGCGCGCTGCCCAGGCTGCTGCCTTTGCAGAGTATGCTTGCACGAGCCTTTCGAACTCACGGATGCTCACCGCGAACGGGGTGTCACCATGATTGAACGCTGTGACTGGTGCGGTGACGATCCACTGTATGTGGCCTATCACGATCAGGAGTGGGGTGTTCCCTGTCGGTACGATCGAGCTTTGTTCGAGTTGATGCTTCTCGAAGGTATGCAAGCGGGTTTGTCCTGGCTCACCGTTCTGCGTAAACGCGAAGCATTTCGCCTTGCATTCCGTGGCTTTGAACCAGAAGTGATCGCTCGCTTCGATACCGAAGACCGGCGCCGCTTGTTGGCTGACGCCGGGATCATCCGCAATCGCGCCAAGATCGAAGCCGCCATCAGTAATGCTCGCGCCTTGCTCGCATTGCAGGACCAGGGTGTCCGCTTCGTAGACTGGATATGGGAAGCGGTGGATGGCCGGCCGATACAGAACAACTGGCAAAGCCTCGTTGACGTACCGGCATTCACGCCCGCCTCCACGCTATTGTCCAAGCGCTTGCGAAAGGCGGGCTTCAGGTTCGTCGGACCTACCATCTGCTATGCCTGGATGCAGGCTGCGGGGTTGGTCAATGACCACCTGGTCCGCTGTCCCCGTCACGCTGAATGTGCCGCATTGGCCGATACCTGACCGTGGCGACTCCTCCAGATCTGCGGCTGTGACGGGTCCGCGCTTGCGCGCCACGAGCCTCATGACGCTTTGGCTTCATCGAGGGCTTAGCCTCGCCAGAACGTCGGCGTGATGAGGACCAGGAGGGTGAAGATTTCCAGGCGTCCGAGCAGCATGGCGAGACATAGGATCCACTTTGCCACGTCGGGGATATCGCCGTAGTGAGCGGACACTTCGCCCAGACCGGGGCCCAGGTTGGTGAGGCAGGCTCCGATGGCGGAAAAGGCGGTGAGGAAGTCCAGTCCGGTGGCGAGCAGGGCCACCAGCATGAGCATGAAGGCGACCACCCAGGCTGAGAAGAAGCCCCAGATGGCGTCCACCACCCTATCCGGCACTACCGCTGAACCGAGCTTCACCGGAATCACGGAGTGAGGGTGAATCAGGCGCCGCACTTCCCGAAGCCCTTGCAGGATGATCAAGAGTACGCGGACGACCTTCAATCCACCACCTGTGGAGCCGGCACAGGCGCCGGTGAAGGCCGCAAAGAACACCAGGAAGGGCAGCACGCCCGGCCAGGCGCTGAACTCGGTGGTGGTGAAGCCACTGGTGGTGGCAATAGACACCGTCTGGAAGACGCCATCACGAATCGCTTCGGGCCATGCAAGGACGCCGTTCATACCCAGCATCATGACCGTCAGGCCGCCCACACCCAGCAACATGGCCAGATAGCCCTTCACTTCCATGTCCCGCAGATAGAGCCAGGGGGCGCGCCGATTCCACACGGCGAAATGGAGCCCGAAATTGATCCCGCAGAGGATCATGAACACCACGGCCACCGCCTCGACGCCGACCGAGTCGAAGTGACCCATGGAGGCATCGTAGGTGGAGTAACCGCCAATGCTGACCGTGGAGAAACTGTGGGCCAGGGCATCGAAAGGGCCCATGCCGGCCAGCCAATAGGCCAGCGCACAGGCAATGGTGAGCGTCAGATAGATGTACCAGAGCGCCTTCGCCGTCTCGGCGATGCGGGGGGTCAGCTTGGTGTCCTTGACAGGACCGGGCATCTCGGTCCGATACAGCTGCATCCCGCCCACACCGAGCATGGGCAGGATGGCCACCGCCAGGATGATGATGCCCATGCCGCCTAGCCACTGCAGTTGCTGACGATAGATCAATACGGAACGGGGCAGGTCGTCGAGGCCGGTTGCCACGGTAGCGCCGGTTGTGGTGAGGCCAGAGAAGGATTCGAAGGCCGCATCGGTGAAGCTTAACCAGGCGCCGGTCTCCAGCCAGAGTGGCAGCGCCCCGAACAAACCCAGAGAGATGTAGAACACCGCGGTCACCAGGAAGCCCTCCCGGATGCGCAGCTCCTGGCCGCTACGTGCCACCGGCAGCCAGGCCAGAAGACCGGCAGACAAGGTCAAGCCGAAGGCCAGGATGAAGGCGACGAGGCTGTCCTCGCCGTAGTACCAGGCGAAGGGTAGCGGCGTCAGCATGGTCATGCTGAACAGCATCAGCAACAGCCCGGAAATGCGCAGTACGGCGCTGAAATGCATTCAGAAGCCTTTCGAACCGGGAGCTGAGCTGTTGCGCTGGGTACATTGCGACCCATATCGGGTCGATTTTTCGTTACATAGCACCACGATGCTCCTCGGTACCGAGCGTCCCAAAATCGACTGAACCTGGACTTGCCATCCCCTCGCTACGATCGCCCCAGTCCGACAGGATCCTAAAAGAAGTGCACGCTGACCTGAAACAGGCGTTCCACCTCGGGGATGCGGCGCTTGTCGGTCACGAACATGATGAGATGGTCGTTGGACTGCACCACCAAGTGGTCATGGGCAATCAGCACCTCCTCTCCACGAACGATGCCACCGATGGTGGTGCCTGTGGGTAACACGATCTCATCCAGGGTACGGCCCACCATTTGTGAAGACCGGGCATCGCCGTGGGCCACGGCCTCGATGGCCTCGGCCGCACCCCTGCGTAGGGAATGGATGCGAGCGATGTCCGCCTTGCGCACGTGCACCAGAAGCTCGGAGATGGTCGCCTGCTGGGGTGAGATGGCGACGTCGATTAGCCCACCCTGGACCAGGTCCACGTAGGCGGGTTTGCCGATCAGGGTCAGCACCTTGCGTGCTCCCAGGCGCTTGGCCAGCATCGACGACATGATGTTGGCTTCGTCGTCGTTGGTCAGCGCGCAGAAGATATCAGTGTTCTCGATGTTCTCTTCGAGCAGCAGATCGCTGTCGGTGGCATCGCCGTGCAGCACGACCGTGCGATCCAACGCTCCAGACAACACCTGACAACGCGCCGCATCGAACTCGATCAGCTTCACGTTCAGCCGTCGCTCCAGAGTCCGAGCCAGACGCTCCCCGATGTTGCCACCACCGGCGATCATGATGCGTTTGTAGGGCTTCTCGTGACCGCGCAGCTCGCTCATCACCGCACCGATGTCCCGGCGCCCGGCTAGAAAGAACACTTCGTCGTCCACCTCGAGGACCGTATCACCCTGGGGCATGATCGGCCGGTCCCGACGGAAAATCGCCGCCACCCGGGTATCCACCTTGGGCAGCTGTTCGCGCAGGGCGCTGATGGCCTGCCCCGCCAGGGGACCATTGGGATAAACCTTGACAGCCACCAGCTGCATGCGGCCCTGGGCGAAATCCAGCACCTGCAGCGCGCCGGGATGCTGCAGCAGCCGCTCGATGTGATCGGTTACCACCTGCTCCGGGTGGATCAGCACGTCGATGGGCATGTGTTCCCGGGAGAAGAAGCCGGCCCGGGTGGAGTAGGCGTTGGCGCGGATGCGGGCGATCTTGGTCGGGGTCCGGAACATGGAGAAGCTGACTTGGCAGGCCACCATGTTGACTTCGTCGGAACTGGTCACCGCCACCAGGATGTCGGCATCTTCGGCGCCGGCGCGTCTCAGTACGTCCGGATGGGAGGCATGACCTTCCACGGTCTGAATATCGAGACGCTCTCGCAGTCCGTGGAGGCGATCCGCGTCCGAGTCCACCAGGGTGATGTCGAATTTTTCGCTGGAAAGCTCCTCAGCCAGCGTCCCTCCTACCTTGCCGCCGCCGAGAATGATGATCTTCATCGGCTTTTGCGCCTTCGTTCGAGGAGGGCGAAGTAGAAGCCGTCGTGGGCGTCGACGGTGGGCAGCAACTGTCGTCCCCAAAGGGTTGGGCTACCCCAGTCCGCTGCAATCCCGATGCCCTCGGCATCGCCACGGGCCGCCAGAAAGGCGCCAATCACGTCGTCGTTCTCCTCAGCGAGCACCGAGCAGGTACAGTACAGCAGCCTGCCACCATTGCGCAGCAGCGGCCAGAGGGCTTCGAGGAGATCCTGCTGCAGGCGGGCTAAGACCTGCAGGTCCTCGGCATTGCGCAGCAGTCGCACATCCGGCTGGCGGCGCAGGATACCGGTGGCGCTGCAGGGAGCATCCACCAGAATTCGATCGAAGGGCACGCCATCCCACCAGCTTTCAGGCTGCCGTCCGTCGCCAGCCTTCACTTCCATGGTCACTTGCGCCCGGGTCACGTTTTCCCGGATCCGCCCACAGCGCTTGGGATCCACATCCAGCGCCAGCACCTTGGCAGCAGGCTCCATCTGGGCTATGTGCAAGGCCTTGCCGCCCGGTGCAGCGCAGGCGTCGAGGATGCGTTCTCCGGGACTGGCGCCCAGCAATGGCGCGGCGAGCTGGGCACCTTCGTCCTGGACGCTGAGATCCCCGCTTGCGAAACCCGGTAGAGAGCCCACGGGCAGTGGGCGGGCCAGATAGATGGCGCTCTCGGTGACGCTGCCCCCATGAGCCTCGATACCGGCTTCAGCCAGCGCGGCCAGCGCCAGGGAGCGTTTGCGGTGACTGCGCAGGGTCATGGGTGGCCTGGCATTGCCGGCTGCCACCAATGCCTGCCAATCATCAGGCCAGTGGGCTCGCAACCGTTCCAGCCACCAGTGCGGATGATTCAGCCTTACATCGTCGGGCAGTTCGGGATCATCCGCGCGCAGGTCAGCCCGTGCCAGCTTGCGCAGGACGGCATTCACCAGGCCGCTGGCCCAGGGCTTCTTCAGGCTGCGGGCCGCGGCGACAGTGGCATGGACGGCGGCATGATCGGGCACATCCATGTGGGCCAGCTGATAGCCGCCGAGCAGCATCAGCGCATGCACATCGAGATCCCGCTCCCGCGGCGCCTGCCGCAGATGGCGCCGGACTTCGTGATCGAGCCGAAAGGCATGGCGTGCCGTGCCGAAACACAGTTCCCTGACGAAACCATCATCAGCGTCGGCGCCACCGTGCCGGGCCAGCGCCTCGGGCAGGGTCGAACGGCCTGCCAAGACATCCGCGATGACCCGGGCGGCGCGCACCCGGGCGGCGACGCCCGCAGCTTCTCCAGTCGGGGCAGCGTCAGGCGGGTTCAAGGCAGCCTCCCGGAAAGAGAACGTCGCTCTGGGTCCGGACCAGCGTGGCCGCATCCATCAGCGTGCCCTTGCCGCGGACGACGCGAGCCTCGAGCAGGTTGAGGGTGCCACTGCCGCAGGCGATCCGGATGCCGTCCTCGGCGCAGGACTCAATCGTACCGGGGGCGCCTGACCCCGAGTCCTTACTGTGGACGGCCCGAAGCAGTTGGATGCGAACGCCGTTGGCGAGCACCGCCACGGGCTTGCTGGGATTCATGGCGCAAATGCGCCGGGCAATGTGGGACGCCGGATTCGTGAAGTCGATGCGGGCGTCCTCTCGCGTGATCTTTTTGGCGTAACAGATGCCCTCCTCCGGCTGCGGCCTGGGCGGATGGTCGTCCGGTGCCGCGAGCACCTCGATGAGTGCGCTGGCGCCGAGCTCGGCCAGTTGCGCTTCGAGCTCGCCGCCGGTCATTCCGGCTGTTACGGGCAGGTGCCGGGCAAGTCGGACTGGACCCGTATCGAGTCCGGCTTCCATTTGCATGATGCACACCCCGGTTTCGGTATCGCCAGCCATGATGGCGCGCTCCACAGGTGCGGCACCTCGCCAGCGCGGCAGCAGCGAGGCATGTACATTCAGGCAGCCGGATGCGGGCAGATCGAGAACAGCCTGCGGCAGAATCAGGCCGTAGGCCGCCACGACCATGAGATCAGGCGCATAGACGGCCAGATCGGCCAAGGCATCAGCTCGGCGCAGTGATTCGGGCTGTAGAACCGGTATCCCGGCCGCCTGTGCGCATTGTTTCACGGCAGATGCTGTCAGTTTCCGGCCGCGGCCGGCTGGGCGGTCGGGCTGTGTGAGCACCACCGTTACGGGCAGTTCGGCCGAGAGCATGCGCACCAGGATTCTGGCAGCGAAAGTCGGGGTTCCGGCGAAGGCGATCCTGCTTGGCTGCTTGCTCACGCGCTCTGGCGATGCCGTTTTTCCAGCTTCTTGCGAATGCGCTGTCGCTTCAGGCCGGAGAGATAGTCGACGAACAGTTTGCCGAGCAGGTGATCGCATTCGTGTTGAATGCACACGGCCAGAAGACCCTCAGCTTCGAGTTCGTAGGGTTGGCCATCTCGGTCTAAGGCCTCGAGGCGGATGCGTTCATGGCGGGTGACCGGCTCGTAGAACTCCGGGACCGATAAGCAGCCTTCCTGGCTTTCCACGGTAGCGCCGAGCAGTTCGATCTCAGGATTGATGAGCACGCGCGGCTCCTCGCGCGCTGAGGAAAGATCCATCACCACCACTCGTTTGTGCACGTTCACCTGGGTGGCGGCGAGACCGATACCATCGGCGTCGTACATGGTCTCGAGCATGTCGTCGACCAGCTGTTGGATGGCGGCATCCACCACGGCCACGGGCTGCGCCTTGGTGCGCAGTCGCGGATCTGGAAATTCGAGGATCTCGAGACGAGCCATGGGAACGTGAACTACCTCTGGTTCTGGTGGAGATGCTGCTGCTAAGATGGTGTCGTCAAAGGATTTTACAACCCAGCTTGATGACCCAAGAAAGCCCGGACCAAGTGGTCACCAAGTGGTCACCAAGTGGTCGCCAGGGACCAAATTGCCTTGGGCGGTGCGGGTCCCTTAAGCCGCACCCATGATACGGGGAACGGGGACATGAGGAAAATGCTCTGCTGCTGGATGGCGTCGCCACCGGCCAGCTCCGGTCGCTGTCTGCCCATGGCGATGGCACTGTTCATGGTCTTGGCAACCCTGTTGCCCGGCGTTTCCGAGGCACAGGTCCGGGACAATCAGCCCGGGATCTATGTGGTTCAGCGAGGGGATACCTTGTGGGACATTGCCCAGGTTTTCCTCGATGAGCCCTGGCGCTGGCCGGATCTCTGGGAGGTCAATCCTGAAATCGAGAATCCCCATCTGATCTACCCAGGCGACGTGGTGCGCCTGCGCTGGACAGACGGCCAACCCGGCCTGGTACTCGAACGCGGCGAGCCGTCGCGCACCGTCCGTGCGGTGCCGGACGACACCACGCGGCTGCAGCCGCGGATTCGTTATGAGCCCCTGGTCAGCGCCATTCCCAGCATCGATCTGGAAGCCGTGGGCCCCTTCCTGTCCTCCAACCGCGTGGTGCGACCGCGTGAGCTCGAAAACGCTCCCTATGTCGTCCAGGGCGACTCCGGCCGGCTGCTCACTGGCGCTGGCGATCGCATGTACGTCCGAGGTCGGGAGCTCGGTGCTGTCGGTGACTCCTATTCGGTGGTGCGTCGGGCGATCAACCTGATCGACCCAGATACCGGCGAGCTGCTCGGTCTCGAAGCGGAAGAGATTGGCACCGCACGCATCATCAGTCTTTCCGGGGACATTGCTACCATGTCCGTGACCAGTTCCCGCGAGGACATCCGCATCGGCGATCGCATCCTGCCGATGGAGACCCGGGCGCTGGACCCTACCTTTTTCCCCAGCGCTCCACAAAATTCTATCCGCGGCCGCATCCTCAAGGTCCTGGGAGGGGTTAGTCAGGTAGGCAGCCTTTCCGTAGTGGTCCTCAACGTCGGTGATCGCGAGGGCATCGAGGTCGGCAATGTCTTGAGCATTCACCAGCAGGGCGCTGTGGTGCGTGATCGCGAGCGCAACGAACAGATCCGCCTGCCCAGCGAGGAAGCCGGGCTGATGATGGTGTTCCGGGTTTTCGAGCGTGTAGCCTACGGCATCGTCCTCGAAGCCCGCCGACCCCTGGCCGTTCTCGACGAAGTCCGCAATCCCTGATGGCTACAACGCCGCCCCGAGCCACCCCCTGGGGGCGGACTGCGTGCGCAAAGTCAACCCACGGGCAATCGTTTTGATCCTGTCTGCTCTGGAACAGGCGATCATTCACTGAAGTTACACGGCGCCAGATGGTGCCGACCAACGCCCGCTGGGGCTGTTGCGGGCGCGGGTGGGCCACGCATTCCGCTCCCGGTGGAATGCCCCCCCTACAAGCTTCGACCGGAGGCAGTGCCAGGCGCTTGCGCTGCCCTTGTGGGAGCCCGCCCTGCGGGCGACACACAACGCTGGCTGCTAAGCTTCACCGCTGCTTTTGCGACAGCGCCTATGCGTTGCTGGACCGATACATAAAAGAGGGAGCAACCGCAGTGACCACCCCGCAGTCCAATCACCAAGTAGTCCTGGCCCGCCGCCCCGTCGGCGCGCCCCGCGTCGATGACTTCACCGTCATCGAATCCCACCTGCCAGCGCTGAACGCCGGTGAAGTCCTGATCGAGAACCTCTTCATCTCCCTCGATGCAGGTTTCCGTAAGTGGATGGACGAAGGCAGCGGGGACCACATCCTGCCCGCCATGGCCATCGGTGAGCCGGTCATGGGCCTGACCCTCGGCCGCGTCGTCAGCTCACGTCATCCCGACTTCGTCCCCGGCCAGCATCTGATGGCCCGCCTGGCCTGGGAGCGCTACTCGATCACCGACGCCACCGACTTTCTGGTGGTGGTGCCCGAGCAGTACGACTGCCCGCTGAACTGGCATCTCGGCATTCTCGGTGACACCGGCATGTCGGCCTACTTCGGGCTCACCGACGTGGCGCGTCCCAAGCCCGGCGAAACCGCGGTCATCAGCGCAGCCGGCGGAGCAGTAGGCTCCATCGCTGGCCAAATGGCCCGCATCTACGGTGCCCGGGCCGTGGGCATCGCCAGCGGTGCCGACAAGTGCAAGCGCCTGATCGAAGAACTTGGCTACGATGCCGCCGTCGACCGCCGGGCTGACGATGTGGCTGGAGCACTGCGAGCAGCATGCCCAGATGGCATTGATGTCTATCTGGATTCGGTGTCGGGGCCTCTACTCGAAGTGGTGCTGGGCCAGATCAACCCCGGTGCGCGCATCGCTTTGTGTGGAGCCGTCGCCACCTACAATGCCGGCACTCCTCTCCCTGGACCGTCCAACCTGTTCCAGCTCGTGACCAACCAGGCTACCATGACCGGCTTCATGACCCACCTGATGCACGAGCGCTACCCGGAAGCCCGCCAGCAATTGCTCGACTGGATCGAGGAGGGCAAGCTCGTGAACAGGGAGCACATGCTCTACGGTATCGAGTCGGTGCCGACGGCGTTCTGCGATCTCTTCGCCGGGAGAAATTTCGGCAAGACCATCGTCGCGTTGGGTTAAGGTGGAGATGCTGGCGGGGTCAGAGCTCCGCCAGCCCTGACCTCATCGGTCGGTGACACCTTCGATGGCGAGGAAGGTCCCGTCGGCCGCGCGGATGACGGTGTACACATGCTGCACCGCTGCTGGGCTGATGCCACCGAGAATGTGCGGGAAGAGCTCGTCTTCGGCGCCGTCAAAGTCCGCTTGGATATCGCCGACAGGGGCCGTGCCCTCGAAAATCGTTTCCGCCCCTGTGCTGGCAAGGCTCTCCACCGTCATGCGCAGACAGTACCACTTGCCCGGAACGTCACGATAAAAATGGTTGCCGACGCTCAGAAGTTTGTCGGGGTTCGAGGTACCGTGCGTAAAGCCGTCAATGCTGTAAGTCGGCGGATAGTAGATTCCACTGGCCTCGACCACAGGCTCCCAGAGCTGAGCCTGAACCAGGTGATAGACCTGCGGATGGTCTGAGCGCATGAGCTTGGCTTCTCCAGTAGCGTAGAGCGGCCGCAGAGGCGCCGCGATCATCACAAGGAATCCCATCAGGTGGGCCATGCGGGTGTTCATCGCGCCCGGGATCCCTGCAAGCTCAGCGATCGTTACGGAAAGCCCGACCGGGGGGAAGCCTCCCGGGCCAAACGGTGATGGCCGAATCCGCGCATGGGGCGTCGATGCGCTGGCCGGCGGATACTTCCGAATCGCTTCGCCAGGCGCATTCTCGGCAAGACCAGCGTGGCCTCGGGCCAGCCGACTGCCGGGTCTCAGTCCACGCTGGCGCTGATCTTTTCGGGCCGGGCAAGCCACTCATGCCCGCGCAGCATCCCCTTCCAGTAGATCGGCGGCAGTATCCTTTCCTTCAAAAGCCAGGCGAGGCGGCTTGGCTTCGTGCCGTCGATGAGGAAGCTCGGGAAGCTGGGCTTCAAGACGCCGCCATAGCCGAACTCTGCGAGCACGATCCTGCCGCGCTCGACCGTCAGCGGACAGGAGCCGTAGCCGTCGTACTGCGCCACCGACTCGCGGCCGGCGATGTCGGCCACGATGTTCTCGGCCACCACCGGCGCCTGCTTGCGAGCCGCTGCGGCCGTCTTGGCGTTGGGCGCGTTCATCACATCCCCCAGCGACCAGATGTTGCTGAAGGTCTTGTGGCGCAGCGTGGCCTGGTCGACATCGATCCACCCCGAAGCATCGGCCAGTGGCGAGACCCGAATGAAGTCGGGTGCCGTCTGAGGTGGGCAGACATGGATCATGTCGAAGTCCAGGGTCATGCGCGTGGCCTCGGCATCGGGCGGCTTCACCTCGAAGGTGGCCTGGTGGGCCGGGCCGTCGATGGCCACCAGATTGTGGAAGAAGTCGAGATGCGCGCCGTAGCGGTCCATATAGGATTGCAGCGCCGGTACGTAGTCCTTCACACCGAAGAGCACGCCGCCGGCATTGCAGAAACGAATCTCGATGTCACGCAGTGCGCCCTGGCGGCTCCAGTAATCGGCGGAGAGATAAAGGGCCTTTTGCGGCGCGCCCGCACATTTGATGGGCATCGGCGGCTGGGTGAAGATCGCCCTGCCCCGCTGCAGTCCCTGCACCAGTTCCCAGGTGTAGGGCGCCAAGTCGTAGCGGTAGTTTGAGGTCACGCCGTTGCGACCCAGCGTCTCTTCCAGTCCATCCACCTTCGCCCAATCGAGCTTCAGTCCCGGACAAACCACCAGGCGGCCGTATTTCACCACCCGGCAACCCTCGAGAATGACGGCATCGTCCTTCGGCTCAAAAGCTGCGATGGCAGACTTGATCCAGTGGACACCGCGCGGTATCAGACTACCCATGGTCTTGGCCGTCTCGGCGGCCTCGAAAATGCCGCCACCCACCATCGTCCAGCCAGGCTGGTAGTAGTGGATATCCGCCGGGTCGACCACGGCGATATCGAGACTGGGTCTGCGCTTTTTCATGCTTGCCGCGACCGAGATGCCGGCGGCGCCTCCGCCGACGATCACCACGTCGTAGCGGGCATCGCCCGTGTCAGTCGGGGTCTTGCCACCATTCACGATACGCCGAGCCACGCCCGCCATGTCATAGCCCGCCGCCTGGGTGGCAGCGAGAATCTCTGCTAGCGGCCGGGCTTTGGCCTCACTCAGCGACCACAGTGTGGCCGAGCGCGTGCCGGAGCGGCAGTAGGCCAGCACCGGACCGGGGAGGTCCCGTAGTGCCTGGCTGAAGTCCGTCGCATCCTCGTCGCGAACCAAGCCTGTACGGATCGGAAGATAGCGCGCCGGCAGCCCCTCGGCCTTCGCCGCCGCCTCGATCTCCTCGAAATTCGGCTGGTCCACAGCCTCGCCGTCGGGCCGGTTGCAGATGACGGCGCGGAACCCTGCCTCGCGGATGGCGCCCAGATCGACCGCCCTGATCTGGGCGCTGACCGAGAGATCCTCAGTGATCTTGCGGATGTCCATGTTTCCCCTACTTTGTCATCAGGTCACAGCGCGTTCACGGGCACCTTCAACATCGGGTTGCCGTCCCTGTCCTTCGGGAGATGGCCCGCACAGATGTTCACCTGAATGGATGGGATGATGAGTCTCGGCATGGACAACGTCCTGTCCCGCTCGTTGCGCATCCTGACGAAGGCCTCGCGGGTCCTGCCGCCGCCGATGTGGATGTTGTGCGTCCTCTCCTCGGCCACGGTGGTTTCCCAACTCACCTCGCGCCCGTCGGGACGATAGTCGTGGCACATGAACAGGCGCATGTCGTCGGGCAGGCTCAGCACCTTCTGGATGCTGTCGTACAGCACGCCAGCATCGCCACCGGGAAAATCCGCCCGAGCCGAGCCGCCGTCAGGCATGAACAGCGTATCGCCCACAAAGGCCGCATCACCGATCACATGAGCCATGCAGGCCGGCGTGTGCCCCGGCGTATGCACGGCAAACGCCTTCATGTTGCCGATGGTGTAGGTATCCCCTTCGCTGAACAGCGCATCAAACTGACTGCCATCGCGCTGGAATTCGGTGCCATTGTTGAAGATCTTGCCGAAGACCTCCTGCACGGTTCGGATATGTTCGCCGATACCTATTCTGCCGCCCAGTTTTTGCTGGATGTAGGGCGCGGCCGACAGATGATCGGCGTGGGCGTGGGTCTCGATGATCCACTCGAGTGTCAGCTCCTGCTCGCGCACCTGCTCGATCAGCATGTCGGCATGTTCGAAGCTGATTCGCCCGGAGGCGTAATCGATGTCCATGACGCTGTCGATGATCGCGCAGGACTTCGAGGTGGGATCCTTGACGATGTAACTGATCGTCGCCGTGTCCTCGTCGTAGAAGCCCTGCACCCCGGGCCGGGTGGCCATGTCGACCGCATAGTCCGACATGGAACGGTCGAGGGCCTCGACCGTGCTGTGGTTCAGGAATTCGATTTTCTGCTGGTCGTTCATGTCGAGGTCTCCCTGCGGGCTCGGCAAGCTCCGAAGTTCTACGGGTAGCTTTGACCTGAACTATGGGGAGGAACCGACGCTGCTTCAGTGACAAAGTCACACGGAGCATAGAATTCCAGAGAGAGGCTCATCTGGAGGCGGCGAAGCGGGCCAAGGCGTCGAGGTCCAGCAGCTTCACCTGCCCGCGTCCGGGTTCGATCCAGCCCTGCTTCCTGAACTCGTTGAGCAGACGCGAGACGACCTCGCGTGCGGTGCCTAGCTCGTCTGCCATGTCCTGATGGGTCATGCTGACCACACCGTTCTCATCAGCAAGTTGGAGAAGGCGTTCGGCAATACGCAGGTCGACTCGGCCGAAGACGACGTTATCGATCACTTCGAACAGATCGACGATGCGGTGCGAATAGGCTGCCAGAACGAAGTCGCGAAACTCCGGCGAATCCGATACCAGATCCTCGAAGGTACGGCGCGGCACCTCGGCCGCGATCACATCGGTCTCGGCGACGCCCTCGGCCATGTAGCTGTGATGGGTGAACAGGCAGGCCGTCGTCATGACGCAGCTTTCGCCACCGGTGACACGATAGAGGACGATGTCGCGGCCGTTGTCGGATTGCTGATGCACCCGCACCGTCCCCTCGATCAGGAAGAGCATGCCGGCAGGCGTCTCGCCGGGACCGAAGATGCGCGTTCCCGCCGTGATTCGGCGAATCCGGGCGGCCGTTTCAAGCTTACGCTTCAGCGGTGGTGAAAGTCGTGACAGACCGATAAAACGGTCCGGCCAGCTGGTCATATTCATGCCGGCTCCAGGGTGGAATCTACCGGCGGGCAGTAGCCGGTTGGGGCTGAACGGTCAGGCGATATGTCAATATGGCGTGACCCGAGGGTTCGGGGGGCATGCAGTGTTCCGAAGTGCTCGCCGAGAATGCAGCTTGCCTACCCGAGTTGCAAGCCGGGGTGACTTTGTCACTGACAACCGGCCCGGCAGCCCGTAACTTCCTGTTCAGGCGCCTTCACTGACCTGTTCAATGGGGTTCAACATGAAAAAGATCCTTCTTGCCGCGACCTTGGTCGCGAGTCTGACATCGGCGGCGCAGGCCGACGGAAAACGCCTCATCACCGTCCTCACCTCCCCGGAGCCGCAGACCCAACTCATGGCGATGGTGCTCACCATGCAGGCGACTGCGCAGGGCGCACGAGTACGCGTGCTGCTCTGTGGTCCAGGCGGCGACATCGCGCTCGAGGAGGCGCCTGAAAGCGCTACAGCGCCGCAGCCACCCCGGGACATGAGCCCGCAAGGTCTGATGCAGAACATCATGGCGGCTGGCGGCCAAGTGGAGGTTTGCGCGATCTATCTGCCTGGAAAAGGCATCGGAGCCGAAATGCTCGTCGACGGTGTGGGCGTCGCCCAACCGCCGGAGATGGCAGAGGCGATGCTGGCCGAGGACACTGTCGTCTGGACGTTCTGAGGACGACCGCGGTTGTAGACGTTCCAGCTCTGCATCAGCGCCTGCAACGGCCCTTGGTCGTCTCAATCGGGCATCGGCGCGTCCGGAGCCTCATCAATGACCTTGTTCAAGCCTTGCGCCTCGATTTCCTTCATGAGGCAGTCGTAGGCTTCCTGGTCCGTTTCGAAAAGTTCATCCCAGACGATCGAACTACCTGAAAGATCATCGACGATCTCGAGGATCCAGCTCGCATCTTCCCGCTCCCTGCCGCGATAGATCTGTATCTCGATCGAGCGGCCATCCCGTTCGATACGGCCACAGTGGTCGGAGTAGTCGAGCTCATACTCATCGGTCATGCCATCGCTCCCCGTTTCGGTTTGGCGCGACGCTAACAGAGCCAGGACGGTTTGACCTGATCGGAAATTGCGCGCGAAGCCTGCTGCTTCGTTTGATTACGCGATACGTCCGCGGGCACGACGGCGTGCCCGCGGCGAGCCAGTCGCCTGATGCTGATCGACTAGGCTCGCCTGCAACAGCACGCCGCCGTCCCCGCTGCGGTGGAATCCCGGCCCTCAGATGCGATAGCCGACCTGCAGCCAGATCTGCCGGCCGCGCAGAACCCTGGACACCAGGTCTGCGCGCTGCAGCTCTGGATCTCCCTCTGGGAGGCCGTTGCCAGACCCGGTCAGGGAACGATCG
>SLTB01000100.1 GCA_007130155.1 Pseudomonadales bacterium | reverse complement strand
GATGGCCACTGCCGTCCTTGAAGTCGTCGGCCTTCTGCCGGCTGACACTGGCCAGAAGGCCCGTCCGCTCGTTGCGGCCGGCTAAGGTCAGGGCACCGAAGCGGCCGCGCTCGTTGTCCTCGTAGGCCGAGGTCAGACGCCCGCCGAAGCGCTCGTCTTCCTCGAGAAAGCTGTCCGCATCCATGGTCCGGACGTTGACGACGCCACCGATGGCGCCGCTGCCGTGCAGGGTGGAGGCGGGCCCACGCAGCACCTCCACCTGTTCGAGCAGCAGGGGGTCGACGAAGGACTGTCCCCGATGGCGGGTCTGGAAGTTCTGCCGCGCACCATCGATGCGCATCACCACCCTGCCCTCACCAAGACCGCGCACGTTGGGTTTCGCGGCAGCCTGACGCGGACCGCCGGCGGTGGTCACACCGGGCATGTCCCGCAGCAGATCGGCGAGGTTCCGGGTCATGCGCTGATCCATCTCGGCGCGGGTGATGACGCCCACCGGCACCGGCCCCTGTTGACCACTCTCGGGCAGGCGGGTACCGGTGACGACAATCTCGGACAGCAGAGGATGGACAACCGCAGCACCCTCGATGTTCTCACCGGCCGCTACGGAAGCGAATGCAGTGAGCAATGGAATGCTCACAAGCAACCTACCTCTCATGCTTGGCTCTCCGAAAATGCACCCTATCGGGACGACTGCGCTGAGCTGGCACCAAGGCGTCACCTGGACTGGCGCCACCCTGGGATCGAAGGCGGACCCTGCCACCGGTGGTGATTCTTTCCCAGGTCATATGCAACAAGCTGGCCAAAAGATGAACCCTGCAGGCCGGGTCGTGATCAGCCAGGAACGCAACTCAGCGCTGCGGTACCCTGCGTCGCAGGACAGCGGATCAGCCAGACCAACCGGGGAGATACTTTTCGTGCCGCAGGACAACGCTACCAGTACCGCCAGAGCCTCATCACGGCCCGAGCGAGCAGTGGATGGTTCCGAAACCATGATCGTCCTGCGCCGAACCCTGCAGTTGCTCTGCCAGCAAGTCGGCCCATGGCGCTCGGCGCTACTCAGCACACTCGCGTTCGCAGCGCTCGGTTGCAGTCCCGACGAGTCTGTTCCGCCAGCAGCAGGTGAGGGCCAGGTGCAGGCAGTCGTTGGCATGGAGTATCAAGCCCAGTACAGCGCGGAGCTGCTGTATGCTCAGTCCTGCGCCCACTGCCACGAAGGCCAGGTCTCCCGCGCACCCCATCGCAGCATGATCCAGATCATGTCGCCGGAATCGATCCTTCGCGCCATGACCAACGGGGCCATGCAGCAGGAGGCCACAGGGCTGAGCGAAGCCGGGCAGCGCAGTCTTGCGGTGTATCTGTCGGGTCGAGAATTCGGCCAGAGTGCCTCCGCCGAGCTGCCCACCTGTGAAGACGAACTCGAGGGCGCCTTCGACGTTCACCGCCCCTCCTTTGCCAGCGGCTGGGGATTCGACCCCGGTAACAGCCGTCACATCCCAAGAGATGTGGCCGGGCTCGATGGCGACGACCTTGCCGATCTGGAGCTGATCTGGGCCTTGGCCCTGCCCGATGCGCTGCGGGTTCGCTCGGCGCCAGCAGCGGCCGCGGGCCGGCTGTGGCTGGGCTCCCACGACGGGACGCTGTTCTCGCTGGATCAGGCCACGGGCTGCGTGCACTGGCGTTTCATGGCCGGCACGGAGGTGCGCACGGGCATTGTCATCGAGCCCTGGGAGGCCGGTGATCCTGACGCCGATCCGCGCCTGTACTTCGGAGACTTCCTCGGCAACGTCTACGCCGTCTCCGCCCGACGGGGCGAACTGCTCTGGCGGTTGCGGGCCGATCCCCATCCGAATGCCACCATCACCGGTACCCCCTCCCTGCACGATGGCACCCTCTACGTTCCCGTCTCGTCGCTGGAAGTGGGCGTGGCGGGAGAGCCGGACTACGCCTGCTGCACTTTCCGCGGCTCGGTGATGGCCATTGACGCGGGCCAGGGCGAGGTCCTCTGGCAGAGCTACACCCTGCCGGAGCCCGCCATCCAAGTGGGCACGACGGCCGTTGGCACGCCGATCCTGGCACCCTCCGGTGCGCCGGTGTGGAACAGTCCCGCCATCGATGCCGCCCGCGGGCAGCTTTACTTCGGTACCGGACAGAACTATTCCTCACCGGCCTCGGGCAGCAGCGACGCCATCTTCGCCCTGGATCTGAAAACCGGCGACGTTCGCTGGGTCTATCAGGCCACAGAAGGCGATGCCTGGAACATCGCCTGTGAACTCGAGGACGACAGCAACTGCCCCGAAGAACGCGGACCCGATCTGGATTTCGGTGCCGCCATCATCCTCGCCCAGACCCGGGACGGCCGTGATCTGGTCATCGGCGGGCAGAAGTCCGGAGCCGTTCACGCCCTGGACCCTGCCACCGGAGAACTGATCTGGAAGCGGCAGGTGGGGCGCGGCGGCATTCAGGGCGGCGTCCATCTCGGCATGGCCAGGGTGGGCGACGCGCTGCTGGTGCCGATCAACGACATGCCCTATGGCCGCACGGTATTCGAGGGGGAGAAACGACCGGGACTGTATGCCCTGGACCTGGGGTCCGGCGAGTCGCTCTGGTCCGCCCCTGCACCTCAGGATGTCTGTCAGGGCCGAGAGTTCTGCAATCCCGGAACCTCCCAGGCCATCACCGCCACCGACGACTTCGTGGTGGCTGGCGCCCTCGACGGTATCGTCCGTATCCACGATCTAGGCACGGGAGCCGTACTGTGGCGCTTCGACACCACCGAGCCCGTCACCACGGTGAGTGGAGAGACGACCCGCGGCGGATCCATGAGTGGCGCTGCAGGAGCGCTGCTGATCGACGGCAGGATGTTCGTCAGTTCCGGCTACGGCCTGCACGAACACATGCCCGGCAATGCCTTTCTTGCCTTTGGTATTCGCGAACGGCTGCGGGACCACGAAACCCAACCATCCGCAAAAATCAGGTGATTCGCGCTTCGAGAACCGTGGCGCCGTCGCACAGCAGGCTGGCCCGAAAGGGCCGGCCTGCCAGCACCCAGGGCAGCCAGAAGCGATCGCCAGGCCACATCCAGGCGTAGGGCATGGCGGTCATGGGTGCCCAGAAGGGAATGGCCTCGGCCGTGGTGACGGCTTCGGCATCGATGCCATCGGCGCGGAAGACCCAGCCGCGGATCCGCGAGCCGTCCAAGTCCAGGAAGCGCAGTTCACCGAGTTCGCGGACCGCAGCGGGATCCACACGGATACCCACCTCCTCCCGGGTTTCCCGCACGGCGCAGTCCAGAGGACTTTCGCCTGATTCGAGCTTGCCGCCCGGGGCATTGATCAGACCGGCGCCGTGGCCGCGCCGCTTGCGGATGAGCAGCACCCGCTCCCCCTGACAGAGGAACATCAACGTCGCCTGCTCGGCGTCACCGAAGGTGGGGGCTGCATGGAGCCGGGCGAGCAGACGGGCCCGCTCCTGCTCGGTGGAGGCATCGATCATGGTGGATCCATCGCTCAGCAGCCGGTCACCATAGCGATGAATGCGGTACCTGTCAGCGATGCGTCTCTGACGGCAGCGCGTCGATGCGGTCTGCTGCCAGGACAACGTCGGTGGACTCGGGCTCCGGCCAGACGATGGGCAGCAGGTCGTCGAGGAAGCGCTGCACCACGCTGTCCCAGCTCTGCTGCTCCGCAAACCTGCGGCAGGCCACCCGGTCACAGTTCAGGGCCCGCTCGACGGCAGAGCCGAGATCCTCGTCGAGGGCGCCGTTGACACCCTCGATGACCAGATCCACCGGGCCGGTCACCGGATAAGCCGCCACCGGGGTACCGCAGGCCATGGCCTCCAGCATCACCAGACCGAAGGTATCGGTGCGGGAGGGAAACACGAAGACATCGGCCCGCGCGTACCACTCCGCCAGCTCATCCCCGTAGCAGTAGCCGGTGAACGTCACGTCGGGATAGCGTCGCTGCAGCGCCGCTCGCTGAGGCCCGTCACCCACCACCACCTTCCGTCCGGGGCAGTCGAGTTCGAAGAAGGCCTGCAGATTCTTCTCTACGGCCAGGCGCCCCACATAGAGCAACAGCGGCCCGTCGAAGTCGCGCAGGCGAGGCCGCGGCCGGAAGCGCCGGGTGTCCACGCCGCGGCCCCAGACCTGCAGATGCCCAAGCCCCCAGGCTTCGAGTTCCTCCTGCTGCCGAGCCGTGGTGACCAGCGTGCTGCCCGCTGGACGATGGAACCAGCGCAAGAAACGATAGCCCCACCGCAGCGGCAGCCCGATCCGGGCGCGCATGTACTCGGGAAACTTGGTGTGGAGAGAGGTGGTGAAAGGCAGACAGCTCTTGACCAGGAAACGTCGCGCAGCCAGGCCCAGGGTACCCTCGGTGGCGATATGCACCGCGCTCGGTGCCAGTTCGCGGATGCGCCTGCCCACCGAGAACGGATTGATGGCCAAGCGGATTTCTCGATAGCCCGGCAGCCCCATGGTTCGGAAGCTACTGGGCTCCAGCACCTCCACCCGGTGCCCGACGTCGCGGGCACCGGCGATCACCTGCTCCAGCGTGGTGACGACCCCGTTGGTCTGGGGATGCCAGGCGTCGGTGACGATGAGAATGGTCATGCCGCACGCTCCTTCGGAGTAGGCAGAACAATCACCTCCGCGCCATCTCCACGCTCATGCCAGTTCAGCACCCGGATCTCGCCACCAGCGTCCTCCACCAGGGCCGTACAGGATTCTACCCAGTCGCCGCAATTCAGATATCGGATGGATCCGATATCACGAATCTCAGCATGATGAATGTGGCCGCAGACGACTCCATCGAAACCCTCCCGCTCGCATTCACGGGCCACCGCCAGCTCGAACTCACTGATGAAGTTCACCGCACGCTTGACCCGGTACTTGATCCAGGCTGACAGCGACCAGCGGCCGAAACCGAGACGCCCTCTGATCGCATTGTTGACGCGGTTCACTTCGAGCAAGAACTGATAGCCAACGTCACCCAGCCAGGCAATCCAGCGGTGGTAGCGGGTGATGACGTCGTACTCGTCGCCGTGAACCACCAGCAGTGACTTGCCGTCAGCGGTCTGGTGCACCGCACGGTCCACCAGCCGGATGTTGCCGAAGCTGTGGTCCGAGAAGCGCCGCAGGAACTCGTCGTGGTTGCCGGTGACGTAGGTGATCTCCGTGCCGCGCTTGGCCAGGGTGAGAAACCGCCGCAGCACGTTGGAATGGCTCTGAGGCCAGTACAGGGTGCTCGACAGCCGCCAGCCGTCGATGATGTCGCCGACCAGATAGAGCCGGTCGCAGGTGTGGTGCTTGAGAAAGTCGAGGAGGACGTCGGCCTGGCAGCCGCGGGTGCCGAGGTGAATGTCGGACAGCCAGATCGCGCGGTAATGACGGGGGTTTCCGGTGATAGGGGCCATACTCCCTTCCTGCTCCGCTGGTTTGACCCAGCCTGAAGCCGGGCCATGAAGCAGGCATGACGCCTTGATCGACGGCAGATGAACATGTGGTGACGATTGCGTGACATGCTCCGCCGCTGCACTCCGTGGGAGCGGCTTCAGAGGGTGTCGCAGAACTCAGCGATGCGTCTCCGTGGGAGCGGATTTATCCGCGAATGGTTTGCAGGCCATAGATGTCGAGCCGTCTATTCGCGGCTGAAGAGGGTGTCGCAAAACTCAGCGTGGCGCCCCTGTGGGAGCGGATTTATCCGCGAATGACCCCGCAAG
>SLTB01000327.1 GCA_007130155.1 Pseudomonadales bacterium | reverse complement strand
CGTGGCGCCCCTGTGGGAGCGGATTGATCCGCGAATGACCCCGCAAGTCATTGATTTCTGGCAGTCCATTCGCGGCTGAAGCCGCTCCCACGGAGTCTTGCCAACCTTTTGCGACACCCTCCAAGTCCGCTCCCACGGCGCTGGCGATAAGCCCCTCGTCAGCCGCTGGCTGCCTTGCTGAAGCGGATGTCGAGTGACTTCAGGCCGCGCAGAAAACTGTGCGGAACGTGGGCGTAAGTCTCGTTCGGATTCGCAGGCCGGATGTCGTCGAGCCGCTGCAGCAGAATGCTGAATCCGCTGAGCAGTTCCTGACGGCCCAGGGAGGCACCGGGACAGAAATGCGGGCCGGAGCCGAAAGAGAGATGCGCGCCGGCCTTGTGCCGGCAGACATCGAAGGTCTCACCGTCCGGAAACACATCCTCGTCGCGGTTGGCAGCGGCATAACCGAGCGCCACCATCGACCCTTTCGGTAGGGCTACACCACCGAGCTCCGTGTCTTCGAGGACGATGCGGAACAGGTGCAAGACCGGCGTCTCCACCCGCAGCACTTCTTCGACGAAATTCTTGATGCCTTCCGGATGCTCGCGCAGGTACTGCATCTGCTCGGGGTGCTTGAGCAGCAGCATCATCCCGGAGCCGATGGCATTGGTCGTGGTTTCGTTGCCACCGGTGATCAACTGATCGAGCAGGTCCTGCAGTTCGTACATGTCCAAGCGCCGGCCGTCGACCTCGGCATGCACCAGATCGGAAATGATGTCGTCCTGAGGGTTCCTGCGCCGATCCTCGATCACCTCGGCAAAGTAGTGCTGGGCTTCGACCACCAGCCGTGCACACTCAAGCGCCTGCGCTTCATCCATGTGATGACCGCCAGGTCCAAGCATCGCATCCGACCAGATCTTGATCTTGATGACGTCCGAGCGCGGCACGCCGAGCTGATCGGCGATCACGGTGCAAGGCAGGGGAACGGCAAAGTCACGTACGAAGTCACACTCACCACGATCGATGAAGGCATCAATGAGATCATTCACGACACCTTCGATGTAGGGCACCATCGTTCGCACCCGACGCGGCGTGAAGGCCTTGTCCACCAGCTGACGGTAGAGGGTATGCACAGGGGGGTCGGTACGCTGCAACGTCGAAACGCGGCCCCAGCCGTGTTCCCGCCGATAGGCTTCGGCCGCGGCCTGCGGTCCGGTTCGGGAGCCACCGAGCGCATAAATGTCGTTGGAGAAGATCTGCGGATTGCGCTTGACCGTGCGGATGTCCTTGTAGCGTGTCACGTAGAACATTTTCAGTTCCGGCATGAAGCGCACCGGCGCCTCCTCACGAAGTTGCCGGAAGAGGGGAAACGGGCACTCGAGCACGTCCGGGTCGAGCAGACTCCCTTCGATCTCCGACATCGCTATACCTCCAGTCCGCATTGCCGAAACAACTGCGCACTGTTTCACGTTTACCGCCAGGGAGTCACTCTCGAATCCGCGGGAATTGACTGAAAGCCCCTGTTTTTCTGGCCTAGCGCGCGATTTCAGTTGACACCCCAAAACATGCAGTCTAGCTTGTTTCAACGGCAGAAACATTTGCAACTGCCTGCACAAAATCCAGATGACCGGTGCGGACCCATGGTTTGCGGCCCGGTTACTGTCGTACCCGGGGAGGCCGATGAAGCTCGTATTGAAAGCGAAGCTGACCGCAGGCGCGCACCCGCATGGGTCCCAGGCTTACACCATCAGCGGGGCCCATCCGGCATGAGCTCACCCGCAGGCGAAGCCGCTGACACGGCGGCACAACCGGTCACCCAACCCAAGCATGGGGCCTACCCTCATCCGGCCTATGCCTGGTTCGTGGTATCCATTCTCGTCCTGGCCTCAATCGTTTCCTACATCGACCGCCAGGTCGTGGCCATCGTCGCCGATGAAATGAAGGCAGACCTCGGTCTGGGCGATGCCCAGATCGGCCTGCTCTACGGCATCTTTGCCGTGTTCTATGCCATCGCCGGGCTGCCGCTGGCCTACCTGGCCGATCGTAAGAGCCGCAAGCACATCATTGCCGCAGGCGTCTTCTTCTGGAGCATGATGACCATCGCCTGCGGCCTGTCGCGGAACTTCTGGCAGGTCCTTCTGGCCCGCATCGGCGTCGGTGTCGGCGAAGCCACGCTGCTGCCCGCCACCAACTCGCTGGTCAGTGACTACTTCCCGCGCGACCGCATTCCGCTGGCGCTCAGCGTGTTCCAGACCGGCGCCATCCTGGGCACAGGGCTCGCCTTCGTCATCGTCGGCTTCGTGCTCAGCATCGTCGAACAGCGCCCACAGCCGGTGGTCCCCATCTTCGGCCCCCTCGCGCCCTGGCAGCAGACCTTCATCATCGTTGGGGCGCCCGGCATTCTCATCGCACTGGTGATGCTGATCATTCGCGAACCGATCCGCCGGGTCATGATCAACCCGGCCACCGGCAACGCCAACGCCACCTTTGCCGAGATCAAGGCGTTCTACAAACGCAATCTTTGGACGTTCATGCTCCATCACTTCGGCTTCCTGTCCTTCGCGATGATGGGTTTCGCCTTCGTGTTCTGGACCGTGCCCTTCTTCTCTCGCGTCCATGACGTGCCACCAGCCCAGGCGGCTCAGATCTTCGGCTGGATCTTCATCCTCTGCGCACCCTTCGGCGCCGTCTGGGCAGGGCTGCAGGCGGGCTGGTTCAATCGCCGCGGCTACAAGGACGGGAACATCATGGCCGGCCTGCTCGGCGGCGCCCTGGGTATCCCCCTGGTCCTGCTGATCCAGATCATGCCGACGCCGACGCTGGCCTTCATCCTTTACGCACCGGCGGTGTTTTTCGTGAACTCCCCCTTCGGGCTGGCTTACGGCGCCCTGCCGGTGATCACGCCACCGCAGATGCGCGCCATGATCGCCGCCATCTATATGTTCGTGGTGTCGGTGGGCATGATGCTCGGCCCGCCGCTGGCCGGTGTGTTCAACGAACAGATCTTCACCCAGTCCGATGGGGTGCGTTATTCACTGATCGCCTTGACCATTATTTTCGGCGGCCTGGGGTGCCTGTCACTCTGGCTGTGCCGCCGTCACTACGCCCGCAGCATGGAGGAAGCCGATGCCATGGAGGTCGCTGGCAACAAAGCCGCGACCTGATGTCCACAGCATTCGCGCCAGGTCCAACCTGAGCTCGTAACGCTTGCAACCGTAGTACGGATCGCCTTCGGCGAGCTGCGCTTCTGCGCGCTCGCCGCAGCGACCCGGGGTGCAGCCATACACCCGGCTCAAACCCGGAACCAACATCGCCGACAGCAACTTCGGGTGCCTGTCCGTGCGATTTCAGCAGTAGGCGCCGCGCAGGACCGCGATCCGACCGGCGTCATGACATGTCGTCAAAGCAACGCTCAGATAGAGAGAGACATCATGAAGTATTCAACCCCATACGGCCGCTGGCTCGGACTGCTGCTGTCCGGCAGCACCCTGGCCGCAGCCCCCTTTGCACTGGCCCAGCAACCGACCACAGGCGAGAGCGTACGCCGGGCATCGACCATCGAAGAGATCGTGGTCACCTCCCGTCGCCGCGAAGAATCGCTGCAGGACGTCCCCATGGCCGTCACGGCGTTCTCCGAGGATCGGCTCTATAAGCAGTTCGCCGTCGATCTCCGTGACTTCAGCGCCGCCGTGCCGAACTTCCAGCTTGAACAGGTCGGCCTGTTCCAGTCCGCCGCTGCGTTTTCCGCCCGAGGCATCGGCACCGCTGGTATCGAATCCCTCAACGACCCCGTGGTCGCGGTCTTCGTCGACGGCCAGTACTACCCGAGGAACGCCAACGCCCTGCTCGACGTCTTCGACCTCGAAGCCGTGGAAGTGATGCGTGGCCCCCAGGGTACGCTCTACGGCCAGAACGCCTTCGCCGGCGCCGTATCCGTCCGCAGCCGCCGTCCCACCGGTGAGCGGGAGGCCCGCTTCGAAGCCACTCTGGGCAACTACGACAGCCGAATCTTCAAGGGCTCCGTGGAAGCACCGCTGATCGACGACGTGCTCAACGCCAAGCTGTCGCTGATCCATCGCGACTTCGACGGCTATTTCACGGTGCGCAACTTAAGCGACTTCAGCGAAGCCGAACTCGACGCCCTCGCAGGCCGTCCCGTAAGCGAGAACATCGGCCGCTCGGCCCAGGGCGAAACCAAGACCGTCGCCCGCGGCACCCTGCAGTGGCTGCCCCGCGACGACATGGAAGTGACGCTGATCACCACCCGCGAGTGGAACCGCGGTGACGGCTCACCGGGGATCAATGGTTTCATCGACCCGCCCGGCGGAAGCGTCTTCGCCGCCCTCGGCTTCCCGGGCCGCGACCCCTTCGGCGACACCCATCGAGGTGTCGAAGGCGACGGCTCCAATCCCTTCCACATTGGCGCCAACCATCGCGACATCAACGACCAGGACCTCCTGAACGTGGTGCTCGAGAAAGTCTGGGATACCCAGTACGGCGAGTGGACCACCATGCTCAGCTATCAGACGGTGGACAGCTTCATCACCACCGACACCGACGGCGAGCTCGTGGACCTGTTCTCATCCGAGCGACAGGAAGACTACGAGTCCATCCAGTTCGAAACGCGCTTCATGATGCAGCCGTCCGACCGCAGCAACCTGCTCACCGGTCTGTTCGTGATGCGTGACAAGTACGACCTCACCCAGGCCCTGCTCCTTGGCCTCGGCCAGGCGGCTGCCGGCGACCCGACGGCCAACCCACCGATTCCGGCCGTTCCGCCCTATCAGTTCCCCACGGACGTGCGTTCGCTGTCTTTCGGCCAGAATGGTCAGAAACGCATCAGCGTCGCTCCCTATGTGGACTACACCTACGACCTGACCGACGACTTGTCGCTGAACCTGGCGGTCCGGGCCACCTGGGAGGAGAAGCAGGGCTACAACATCCCCAACCAGAACGCCGCGGGCCCGGGCGGCCTGATCGTCGACATCGGCAAGGGTGAAGCCAACCTGCTCGAGTTCAACCTCGATTGTGGCCAGAACAGCGAGAGCTGGTTCAACATCGCACCGCGCATCGGTCTCGACTACCGGCCCCAGGAAAACATTCTGCTGTTCGGTTTCTGGCAGCGGGCCTACAAGTCCGGCGGCCTGCTCAACAACTCCGCCACCTGTGGACCCTTCCTCGAGGATCCGGTGGACGAGGAGCAGGTGGACAACTTCGAAATCGGCATGAAGGGTAACTTCTTCGACAACCGACTGCTGTTCAACGTCAACGCCTTCTACTCCAAGTACAAGGACCTGCAGCGCACCGTGATCCGCTTCGCACCGCAGACGCCGACCCAGCAGGAAACGTTCACCTCCAATGCCGCCGGCGCAGACATCTACGGTGTCGAGATCGAGACCCAGGCCATCCTCACCGAAGGCCTGACGCTGTTCGCCAACATCGGTTGGCTCAACGCCAGCTACGATGATTTCTGCACGGCACTCAACGGCCCGGTATTCATTCCGGTGGGCGAGACGCCAACGTCCCCCTGTGGCGGCTCGGCAGAGCTACTGAACCCGGCCACCGGCCTGGCGCTCATCGATGACGACTTCAGCGATCTGGACCTCACCCGCGCACCTAAGTGGGACCTGTCCACCCGCCTGGTCTACGACTGGGAGCTCGGACGCCATGGCTACATCTCCATGGAGGCGGCCTACAGTTACACCAGCAAGCTGCACACCCAGGTCAACAATGCCCTGCGTACCGATCG
>SLTB01000045.1 GCA_007130155.1 Pseudomonadales bacterium | reverse complement strand
CGATCTCGTCCCGTTGGGAAGACTCGATGCGCCGAGCCAGATCGACCATTTCGCTGCGCGCCGTTCGTTCGGCGACCAGGGCGGACATTTCAAGCGCCTGCTGGTGATGCGGGATCATGTCCTGCATGAACTGCACATCGTGGGCGGAATATCTTGTGATGGCCAGCGCGATGGCCTCTTCGGCGCTGATCTGTCTGCTGGGCAGACCGGGCGCGCCGGGCTGAATGATGGGAGCCTGAGCCAGGCTCGATGCCACGAGCACTGACAGCGTTGCGAGCGCTAGGGCATGTCGGGTCCGGCGATACGGAGAGCAATAGCGTGAGGTCATCAATCGGTCCGTTATCAGAATGTAGCGCAAAGCTTAGCCGGGGTTTCCGGTGACGGCCAGAGCTCGATGATGCCTGCAAGGCAACTGCAGCTGGGGCGATGAATGCTCGCCACAGCGTGGTTGACGGGCATGGCCATGGGCAAGGGAAAGGTGTTCAATGCGTCGCGACGGGCAATGGGAAAAATCGAGGAGAGTTCCGCATGAGCGTAAAGGTGAACCGGCAATGGCTGCTCGCCAAACGACCCGAGGGCATGGTTGGTGAGCACAATTTCGAGTACGCAGAAACTCCGGTTCCGGAGCCGGGTTCGGGCGAGGTGCTGGTGCGCAACCACTATCTGTCCTTCGATCCGACCCAGCGTGGGTGGATGGAAGACAGGGAAAGCTACATGCCGCCGGTGAAGATCGGCGAACCCATGCGCGCAGGGTCCGTGGGCCGGGTCGTGGCTTCGAATCATCCGGGCTTCGCGGAAGGGGACTGGGTTCAGGGCACCGGCGGCTGGCAGGATTACTTCGTCACCAACGGTCGGGGTGCGGTGCCGCTGTCGAAGGTACCGGAGGGCGTACCGCCCACCTACGTCCTGTCGGTGCTGGGCGTGACGGGCCTGACGGCCTATTTCGGCCTGCTCGATCTCGGCGAACCGAAACCGGGGCAGACGGTGCTGGTGTCCGGTGCTGCCGGGGCCACCGGTTCCATCGCCGGTCAGATCGCGCGCATCAAGGGTTGCCGGGTGGTGGGGATCGCCGGCGGTGCCGAGAAATGCGCTTGGCTCACGGGCCCGGCCCGTTTCGACGCTGCCATCGACTACCGCAACGACAACGTCAGGGCGCGGCTGGCGGAAACCTGCCCGGAGCGCGTGAACATCTTCTTCGACAACGTCGGCGGTGACATTCTCGAAGCCGCCCTCGACCACATAGCCATGCACGCCCGGGTGGTGCTTTGTGGCGGGATCTCGGCCTACAACGCCACCGAGCCGCCGCCGGGGCCGCGCAATCTGCTCAACCTCATCATCATGCGCGGGCGCATGGAGGGTTTCATCGTCCTCGACTACCTGCCCCGTTTCGGTGAAGCGGTGAAGGAGATCTTAGGCTGGATCGAGTCCGGCGAGCTCATCCATGAAGAAGACGTGCAGGAAGGCTTCGAGAAGATTCCGGCGACGCTGACCCGCCTGTTCACCGGTCAGAATCGCGGCAAGCAGTTGCTGAAGCTCGACGGGGCTGAATAGTCCCGCTGATCTGGCTTTGCCTCCGTGGACGGAGCGTCAAGCGTCCCAGATCGTCTTCAGGCGATCGTCATCGCCGAGCAGGCCCGACGGGCTGCGCTTGTCGATATGGCCGATCAAACCCCGGTAGACGCCGTAGCCTACGAGTTCTTTCAGGCGTGGCGAGAAGCCGCGGGCTACGTCCCGCGGAATGCCGAGTTGCTGATTCTCCTGCTGGCGGATGAAACCGGCGCAGTAATTCATGGCCATGCCGTAGCGGCGTTCTCTGGTGTGGTTGGCGCCGCCACCATGCCAGAGGCTGCCGTGCCAGATCAGAACGCTACCCTGGGCCATTTCGGCCGGAATGGCGCCCGCTTCGGCTTCTTCGTCGCCCCGAGGATCGGGGCAGCGATGGAACTTGTGGGAGCCGGGAACCACGCGCGTCGCGCCGTTTTCGGCCGTGAAGTCTGTCAGGGCCCACATGGTGTTGCAGACCAGAGCCGGGTGTGGCCGGGGCAGGCTGATAACCTGATCGTCGGAGTGCAGCATCTGCGCGGTTTCGCCGGGACCGATGGCGATGGATGACAAGGAGGAGATCAGGCATCCCGGGTCGAGGACGGACTCCACCAGCGACAGCACTTTGGCCTCCACAGGGATTCGGGCGTAGCAGGCACCGCGTGCGAGCAGGTTATAGATGCGCAGGGTGTGATGACCTTCGAAGAGATTGCCGGCAGGTACGATGCCTTCCTGTCGTTCGATTCGTTCCAGGTCAGCGCGCAGGGCAAGGGCCTCGGCTGGTGTTAGCACATTGGGAAGGATGGTGAAGCCATCACGCTCGAGGGCTTCGATATGCTGCCTGCTCATGTTACACGCTCCGAAACGAAAGCAATCTGGCCCGAAAACCAGCTGCGGCAAGTG
Organism: Pseudomonadales bacterium; assembly: GCA_007130155.1. Lineage (GTDB taxonomy): Bacteria > Pseudomonadota > Gammaproteobacteria > Pseudomonadales > Azotimanducaceae > SLTB01. Next base: position 3,284 of record SLTB01000045.1, on the reverse strand, counting down.
TAGTGGCTGGTGACGAATGTCGCGTCTGACAGTACTCTACGCGCCCGGTAGAGTCCTCAGAGTCCCCCCATGCCCGCAACGACCCCAACACGCCCCGGTAAGATCGGCTTCGTCAGCCTCGGCTGCCCGAAAGCCACCGTGGATACCGAGCGCATCCTCACCCAGTTACGCAGTGATGGTTACGATCTGGTGGGCAGCTACAGCGATGCCGATCTGGTGGTGGTGAACACCTGTGGTTTCATCGATGCGGCCGTGGCGGAGTCTCTGGAGGCCATTGGTGAGGCCTTGGACGAGAACGGCCGGGTCATCGTCACAGGCTGTCTTGGCGCGAGGGAGGAGACCATTCGCGCGGTGCATCCAAGCGTACTCGCCGTGACCGGCCCCCATGCCTACGAAGAAGTAATGGAGGCGGTCCACACCCATCTGCCGAAGCCAGCCCACGATCCTTTTCTGTCGCTGGTCCCGGAGCAGGGCATCCGCCTCACGCCGCGGCACTACGCCTGGCTGAAGATCGCCGAAGGCTGCAACCACCGCTGCACCTTCTGCATCATTCCCTCCATGCGCGGCGATCTGGTGAGCCGGCCTGCGGGCGAGGTGCTGGCGGAGGCCGAGAGTCTGGTGCGGGCGGGCGTGCAGGAACTGCTGGTGATCTCCCAGGATACCTCAGCCTATGGCGTCGACTTGAAGTACCGCACCAGCTTTTGGGGTGGGCGCCCGGTGAAGACGCGGCTGGTGGAGCTGTGCGAGGCGTTGGCCGACTTCGGGGTCTGGGTGCGCCTTCACTACGTCTATCCCTATCCCAATGTGGATGCCCTGATTCCGCTGATGGCCGATGGACGCATCCTGCCCTATCTGGACGTGCCGCTGCAGCATGCATCCACGCGCATACTTAAGCTCATGAAGCGTCCGGCAGCTGCGGAGCGCAACCTTGAGCGCATTCTCTCCTGGCGTGGCCAGTGCCCGGACCTGACCCTGCGCAGCACGTTCATCGTCGGTTTCCCGGGTGAGACGGAAGCGGAGTTCGAGGAACTGCTCGAGTTCCTCGAGGCTGCGGAGCTGGATCGGGTCGGTGCCTTCGTCTATTCCCCGGTGGAGGGGGCAGCGGCCAATGCCCTGCCGGACCCGGTGCCATTGGAAGTCGCCAACGAGCGCATGGAGCGCCTCATGCTCACCCAGGAAGTCATCAGCGCCCGCCGCCTTGAGCGCTTCGTGGGTCGGGACATCGAGGTGCTGGTGGATGCGGTGGGGGAGGATGGGGCCATTGCCCGATCCATGGCGGATGCGCCCGAGATCGATGGCAGCGTGCATCTGCCCGGTGCCCGGGTACAGGCCGGCCAGCGCATCCGGGTGCGGGTGACGGCATCTGATGCCCATGATCTGGAAGCGGAATTGATCTGAGCCCTCCCATAGGGCCGGGCCATGGCTGGTCCGTGACAGCCCTTCCTGCGGGGCATGGATGATCGCAGCGCGTTACCGGCGTGGGCTAGCGCCGTGGGAGCGCGCTTCGCGCGATCGCCCGCAGGGCGGGCTCCCACATGTTTCGGCCGATCGAGCTGCACTGCAAGCGATGGAGGCCTCGGTCGGTGCTGGAAACGTCCGCCCTGGCTCGAGTGGAACGCCGTGTTTCTTGTCTTCATCTGGTATATTCACTTTTTCGACTGGCCGGGCTTCCGGCCGAGCTTGGGAGGCTGTCACGCCGATGTTTCGTTGGTTCTGGTATCTGCTCGAGGATGTGTCCGAACAACCCTTGATCGTCAAAGGGCTGATCGGGCTTGGCTGGCTGTCGGTGGTGATCATGGTTGCCGGCATGGCCAACGGCTTGGGTGTTCTCTGAGCACCGGTGGTCCGGGCGCGCGGCGGTTGCTACCCATGTGGTTGGCGAACCTGACAGCTAAGCAGTGCCGTGCGTTGCTTGGACTCGCCCATAATGTGGTGGTGTCCGACGGTCTGCTCGATCCGAACGAGGAGCGGATGCTGGCGGAGTTCAAGCGCGAGATGGAGTTGGCGCCGGAAACCGAGACCGACTATGTCGAAATGGCGGGTATCGAGTCCGTGTTCGACACCCCCCGTTCCCGTCGCATCGCATTGATCAACCTGATTCATCTGAGTTACGCGGACGGGGCTCTGGAAATCGAGGAGGAATGCCTGCTGCGGGAACTGGCGGAAGCCTTCGAAGTGTCGGCAGCGGAGTTCGCACTGCTGGATAACTGGGTCAAGCGGTTGCTGGCGCTCGAACAGGAAGGACTGGCACTGTTCTGATGACCCAAGGCACCCTGCATGACATTCGGGAACAGTTCGCGCTCGCCGGCGACGAGGTGGTGACTGCCGAGTTTCTGGCCACGGAGGGTTTGCTCGAATGGATGGGCGGGGTGCTGGAGGATTCCCAGGCCTTCGCGGCGCTCGGTGTGCGCCAGTGGCGCTATCTTCTCGAAGATCATCTGCATACGCTCGAAGTCAGCTTTCGGGCCCGCAGCCTCGGAGATCTCGCTGATCTGCCGCGAACCCATCTGCAGCGGCGGATGACTCATCTGGGCGAGGGCCTGACCACCTCGCGGAATCTTGTCCAGCGCAGCGCTCAGCGCAGTCTGGAACCCCTGCGCAACGTCTGGGCGCCGTTCCTGGAACTTGTCCGTCGCGATCAGCGTGCCTGATCACGGGAGACCCTCGATGGGGTGAACCCGATTCAGAGCCTCGCCAACCAGCAACCGTGGCTGCCCAGCGGCATACGCTGAGGCAGCGTTATTCGTGCCACGGGGGGCGCCTGTGGAAGGGTGGCGTCGAGAATGATCATCTCCCCGCATTCATTTCCCTGATGTGACAAATAGCCCAGCAGCCAGCCCTTCCCCTCCGGGGCGCTGGGGTGGGCCGGAACGAAGGTCATCGCTCCCCCGCAGTAGCCGTCAGGCAGTTCGATGGTGTCGCGCTGACCGCTGCTCAGATCATGGCGATAGAGCTGGCGACCGGCGGGAAGGTGTCCCGCGCCATCGGGCTCCTGGGCGGTGGTCCATAGCCAGCGCCGTTTGCGGCTGGACAGGCGAGGGTCCGCCGTCGGGAGATCCTGGGCGTCGTGATCCAGCACTTCGACCAGGCCGAAATCGAAGCGTGGATCCAGTGTGCAGCGTAGCAATTGTCCCGGACCATCGTCGTCTCCCCGAAGATCATGGCGGAAGCGGGAGGGTTGACGAATCAGGTCCACCACCACGCGTTCGCCATCCTCCCAGGCACCGACGACGTGGCTGACCCAGCAGGGATCTATGGCAAACCAGCGTGTCGTGGTCGATGGG
>SLTB01000332.1 GCA_007130155.1 Pseudomonadales bacterium | reverse complement strand
GCTCCCGGCGAATCGGTCGACGTACTGTCGAGTACGCCTGCGCGCCCGAACTGTCGCGCGCCTTGTCTTTACCGGCATCTCCGCGCCCTCGCTTCGCGTATCGGTGAGATATGCGGGCTAGAGGCAGGGGTTCTGTGGGCCCGACCGTTTACGGTCGGCGGGCGTGGCGCCGTGTGCGGATCAACCGTACGCGATCGGTCCTGCAGGCCTGGCGCCAACGCCGCGCGGAGCCCAACCGTTCCGTTCGCGACAGCGCCCATCGGGTTGGTGGCTGTCTGCAGACGCGCTGCTCAATCGGAGGGATTCGTTCCATTCCATGACAGATCCCCCTGGCATCCGTGCATCCTCGCGGCAGGGCTGCCCGGCTTCGATCATGCCGATCAATGCCCGGAGGTGCTCGTTCGCGCGTCTCAGTCAGGCGACGAGGGCAGGGTCGCTGGCATGAAAGTGAGTCTTGCTATAGGGCGAAGCTATCCTCCCGGGGAGGATGGTTCAAGCGGTTGGGGTGAGGACACCTCGAACGGTTGTGCCCCTCTGGACAGGAGCCCTTCGCCCTGCATCGATGACGGAAGCCCACGTGGGCAGTGGGGTTTGTCTGCCGCATCAATCGGCTGGGCGCGCTTTGGGAATGACCGCCCGCGATTGGGAGATCTCTTTCATGTGCAGGCTCGATACAAGATAGCCACTTCACCGAGTGCTTCTTTCATCCCGATGCGCTGCCGGAGTTTCGCATGGAGTTCGACCGCCCGCCGGTTCAACTCGGTGCCGCTGCGGTCGTCATCCAGGCGCAGAGTGATGGTCACGTGGACTTGGCCACCCAGGTAATCCAGCCTGATTTGATCAATCATCGCCAGCTCCGGTTCCCCCGCCCATGCCTTGCTCAGGCGCTCGGTCATTTCCGGCCGCAGTGGCAGGCCCTCCGCGCGCGGTTGCTCTTCGTCATCTTCCGGGTCGACATGCACGGTCACATCGCTCAGGGTCGGCATGCAGCCCCGCGCTGCACGATAGACCTCATCGGCGATCTGGTGGCCTTCCGAGACTGAGATGCGCGGCGCCACCTGCACATGCACGTCGGCCGCCGCCTCATTGCCGAGCTTGCGGGTGCGCAGCATGTGCGCGTTCTTCACGCCCGGCACACCTTTCACGGCATGGTGGATCTTCGCCACTTGCTCGGGCTCCAGCGCCGTGTCGATGAGCTCTGCTGCGCTGTTCGAGATCAGTCTCCAGGCCATGGTCAGGATGAACAGGGCCACCACGATTGCGGCGACAGCATCCAGCCACGGCCAGCCGGCCACCGCGCCGCCGATACCGACGAGCACCACAAGGGAGGAGATGGCATCCGAACGGTGGTGCCAGGCGTTTGCCTGCAGCATCGACGATTCGATCCGTCGCGCGATCCGGACGGTGTACTGGTACAGCCCCTCCTTGGCCACCAGTGTCAGTATCGCGAAGGCCAATGCCGCTGGGGCCGGTCCGGTCAAGGTCTCCCAGCTCAACAGACGCTGGGCTGCCGCCAAGGCGATGCCGAGCGCTGCCAAGACCAGCAGGACGCCGACGATAATGGTGGCCAGGGTCTCGATCCGTCCGTGGCCATAGGGATGATTCCGATCGGGGGATTCAGAGGCTTTGCTCGCGGCATACAGCACCACACCATCGCTGATGAGGTCGGACAGCGTATGCGCGCCGTCGGCGATCAGGGCCTGGGATTGGAAGAGCCAGCCGCTGACGATCTGGGTCAGGGCGAGCAGAGTGTTCACGATCGCACCGATCGCTGTGGCCAGCCGGGTGGCCTTGTAGCGGTCCCTGCGCGATGGCAACTCGCTGTCCATGGGATTCATCGAACTCCCTGCGATGGTCTGGCACTGCTCCAGCGTGATGCGTCCATCGCTCTAATCGCCCCTTCCTCGATCGTCCAGTGCGTGCATTGCGTTCTCGCCAGCTTAACCTGCCGGAGGCACTGTTGCCCTGATGCCGGAGCGGATGCCCCGGAGCTTGCGTATGCGAAACGACCTGAACCTCTGTTGGTCTGGATGCAGGCCGCCTCGTGTACATCGGGCGAGGTACTCACACAGCCGAGTCGAGGAGCCATACCGCAGTGAGGAAGTAGACGCCGAGGCCGGTGAAGTCCTTGATTGTGGTGATGAAGGGATCGGCGCCGGGCGCGTGATCGACGCCGAGCTTGAGCAGCAGCCAGGGCAGCAGAAAGCCAAGCAGGCAGGCCGTCGTCACCGAGAACATCAGCGCGACACCGACGACCACACCGAGCAGCGGCATGTCGTTGGGTGTACCCTGCCAGAAGTAGGCGATCAGACCGCCGGGAGTCGCCAGCACCACACCCATTGTCGATCCGACCAGGAGTTCCCGCCCGACGTGCTTGCAGAAGAACTGGCCCAGGTCGATGTGCCCGAGGGCCAGTCCGCGTGCAAAGATGGTGGTGGACTGGGTGCCGACGTTGCCACCCATGTCCATGACCATCGGAATGAAGATGGCTAGGGCCACCAGGGCCTCGAGCGCGCCCTCGAAGAAGTCGATCAGCCCGCCGACCGTGAGGCCGCCGGCAAGCGTGACCATCAGAAAGGTCAGCCCGACCTTGACCGGATAGCCGATGCCGCCGGATGTCAGCGTCTCGCTGCGGACCAGCTCTTGCTGATGGATGAGATCGCCGATGCCGGCCTTCTTGTAGACGTCCTCCGAAGCCTCTTCCTCGAGGATGTCCATGGCGGTGTCGAACTGAAGCACACCGGCCAGGCGAGCATGCGCATCCAGGATGGGCAGCAGCGCTGACAAGCGAACGAAGCCGATGTGCCGGCCGTTCCCGCCGTGTACGAAGATGGAACCGGCAGCCCCATTGGGCAGCTGCGAGTCGCGGACGCGCTCGACGGCCTGCGCGGCGGCGGTAGAGTCAGGCATGTTGAGATAATCCTGGCTCATGCACTGGAAAACAGGCTGAATCGTGCGCTTGTCGGCGCGCTCGGCGCCGATCTCGCTGTAGCGAATGTCATCGAGGACCATGTCGTTTCTCCCTTTGTAGGGTTGGCCGGGGTCAGAGTTCGAGGGTCAGGCCGAAGGTGAAGAACCAGTCATTGTCGTCGCCAAGGACGCGGCCAACGGCAATGTCGATGAATTCGACGGCCGCAGGACCCCTGAAGCGCAGGCCGAGCTGGGCTTCCGGCTTCAAAGCAGAACGTTCGCGTTAGACCTGAACGATTACGGTGGCCTGGGGGCCGGCCTCGCACTCGAAGCCGCCGCCGATGAAGAGCCGGTCACTCCAGTCCTGGTCGCGCTCCCGCAGCCAGCCGGCATTGGCGAGCAGGGTCAGTGGCGCCGCCTTGAGCTGGTAGGTGAGCTGGACGTTGAGGAGCCAGTCGGCGAATCGACCGTCCTCGTGCTCCGCCGTCAGCGATACGGCGGCACCGACCTGACCGGAATCAACGGCGCTGAAGTGCCACTTGGCGCTGGGTTCGAAGCGGTGAAAGCTGTCGCCGTCGTCCTTGCGGTGAGCTTGTACTTCTGCATGTCGACCTCCGTCTGAACGTGACGGCGCGCCGGTCATCAACCAAGCTTGGTGACACACGTGCATTGGATCGCGACGCATCATCATGTCGGCGACGTGAGCGGGTAGGCTGACTGTGCTGAACGGTCATCTCGCGAGCACTCGCGGCAGACGACCAGGGGGAAGACTACCGTGAGTGCTGGCTAGGGCAACTGTCGCTGTCGGATTGAAGACTCAATGCCTGCCTCTTTCGGTTGCTGGAAAAGCGGGGCGATCCTAACCGATGACCAGCAGGTGTGAAGCACGAGATTCGCACTGTCATCGAGTATTCATGACCCCTCACCAACACCATGGCGAGCACGCGGGCATAAGCAGGGTCGTTCTCGGAGTACGACGAAGCCCCGAGGAATGATCCGCCCGCTTAGGACGATGGGCAGGGTCACGGGCTGCGAAGCAGCAGTCCGGCCATCAGGGCCAGCCCGATCAGGACGAACAAAGCGGCTGAAGCCTGATTGATGCGACGGCGCGGTAGGCTGGCTGCATAGCGGTGTCCCAGCCAGATCACCGGGGCGTTGATCGCCATCATTCCCAGCACGGATCCGAAGAAAATCATCGCGGGTTGTTCGAGGCCGGCCGCGAGACCAACAGTGGCCAACTGCGTCTTGTCGCCCATCTCCATCAGAAAAAACAGGCTCGCCGTGCCCCAGAAAGCCCGTTTCTGCGATACCGCCGGCAGGGTTTCGCTGGCATCATCTGCGCCCGGCTCGAGACCGACCCACAGGCCCATGCCGACAAAGCCCAGGGCCACGAGCCAGTCCAGTGCCGCATGGTCGATCCATTGCCCGATGAGGGCGCCGAGGGTCACGGCGATGACGGCGAGCGCCACCGTCGCTAGGCTGATCCCAGCAAGTACGGCCCAGGGTTTGCGGGTCCGGGCGCTGAGGTACAAGGTGATGAGTTGGGATTTGTCGCCCAGCTCAGCCAGCGCGATGGCCAGAAAGGTCAGCAGGAAGCTACTCATGCAGGGTCCAGGTGTCGGGCCGGATCAGGTGAAAGCCATGCGACACGAAACAGCGTCCGGCCCGGATCGCTGGGTCATGCCACAGGTCTCACCAAGCCGGGGCGCAGAAAGCGCCGGCTGCCCTGCCCATGGCCCATGCGGGCCAATCGTGTTGAACAGGGCTCCCGATTCTTGCGAACCGGGACGGTTACTCCCCTGGAGCGCGGCCATTTTAGCACGGAGACGGGAGCTGGGTGGAGCACACTTTCGACGATCGCTGCGATGATCTGGCGGTGTCCGGAATAGGTGAAGTCGCGGCTTGACCGGATGCGGACCCAATTCGCTCCCAGTCTGAAAAAACTCCAACAATTGAATTTGCAGGGATTTTGGCGGCGTCAATCGCCCGGGCTGCGGGCTCCCACAGAGGTGGCGCCGGCAGCTGGCCGTTCGCTCGATCGGAGGATGTGGGAGCCCGCAGCGCGGGCGATGTGTAACGGTGGCGCCGAGCTCGACAGTTCCCTCCCCGCGCCCATTCCGTTGGTGGCCCGCAACAGAAGCGGGCTCCGATGGCCCGATTATCGGCGCCGATCGCGGCCGCTGTGGAGGGCGACGAAGGTGCCGTTGTTCTGTTCGCAGATGATGCGCATCAGCACGGCGAAACGCAGCGCTGTCTCCTGCACTGAGCCGGTGTAGTCGTAGATGACTGGAAATCCGATGGAGTGGATGCGCGCCCAGGAACCGCCGTCGGGGCGTCGGTTTGCCAGCCTTACCCGCTCGGCGGCGTTGTGAAGGTCGTGACCATGCATCTCGTCGCCGAGAAAGTAGATGCTGACATTGTCGTGGTTGCGGCCATAGAGCCTTATGGCCTCCATCAGGCCTTCCACGGGACTGGAGTTGGAGAATGGTCGCCAAGTTTGCAGGCGTTGGATCACCGAGCGTCGAAATGCGGGGGTGTCGTCAATCCACTCGCCCTGACGGCCGCGGAAGAGGTGCGTGCCCATGTCGTTCATGACCTGCATGCCCTTGACCTGGGGGTAAACATCCAGCACCTCTTCCATGATCTGCATCATGCGTGGCCAGGTGTAGTTGGTCATGCTTGGTGAAGTGTCGATGACAAACACCACCCACTCGGCGTCGATGGGAATGCCGCCCACCTGCTGCTCCATATGGGCCGGGCGGAAATCTGCCAGCAGGCGCTGCATCTCCTCGGTGAGCTGTTGCTTGGCCCGCTGCAGCCGGGCTTCGAGTTCGGCCATGACCTGGCCGTCGCTGCGTGAGTCGCCCATGGCACTCTCGATTCTGGCTAGTTCGCGTCGCAGCTGATCCAGCCGTGCCTGCTCCCGGGCCAGTTCGGCCTCGGTGTCGCTGATGCGTTCCGAGGTGCTGCGGGTATCGTCCTGGATATCGGCCAGCTGCTGCTGCAGAAAGGCCAGTCGGGCCTCGCTGTCGTCGAGGACGTCGGCGCGCAGCTGGGGCTCGTAGATCTTGACGATCACCAGCAGCAGGATAATGGCGCCGAAACCGCAGGAGATGGCGTCCAGGAAGGACAGGCTGAAGGTGTCCGTGTCGCGACGCCGGCGTCTCATGGCCAATCCTCCGTCGGGCTCATGTAGGTACCACCGGTAGTCAGTGTCAGGTTCCAGTAGGCTGGTGCGGCCCGCGGGTCGCCTTCCAGCGGAAACAGGATGATGTTCACGGGGACATTGGTGGGAAGGATACGGATGGCCAGTTCGTACAGCCGGACCCGCTCCCGCCCCGAGATCACCGAACGCGTGGGTGGGCTGTCACCGACCGTCGGCAAACTGTCGGTGATCAGATAGACATTGTCGGCGCGAGGTGCCAGATCGCGAATGACGCTGAAGGCGGCGTGCAAGCTGCTGCCGCCGCTTGGCTCCAGCTGGCGCAGCTTCTCCATCGCCTCGTCCAGTCTGCCGACCTGCTCGGAGGCGGAAAGCCAAGTGCCCTCCGTGCCGTCGATCAGGGGGCGAGCCTGATCGTTGAAAAGATAGACCTGAAACTGGCTGTCTGGCGGAATCTGTGCGGTGATCCAGTCCACAGTGGCGAGGACGCGCTGCCATTTGGGTGAGTTGACCTTGCGTTCGAATGGCATATTGCGACGGCGGATGACATTGACCAGCGTCTCGTCGAGCATGCTGGTGGAGACATCGAGCAAAATCAGGATTCGGTCGCCCCCCATGCGCATGCCCGTCAGGTAGGCGCGATCGCCGTCGCCGCTCAGGGCGCGGATCTGACGGCCGGCCTCTTCGCGGGTCATGGCCTCTTCTGCGAGGCGCTCGGTCTCCCGCTGCAATTCGCGCAGTTCCGCCTGCAGCTGCTGCAGTTCCGCCCGGCGCTCGAGCTCACTGCGTTCCCGCTCGCTGATCCGCTCCCTCGCCTCGTTTACCGCCCGGCTCAGTTCCTCGGCCTCGGCGCGGGTGCCGGCGCGATTCTCGATGGCCCCGGCCAACGCATCGCGCAGGCGGTTCAGTTGCCGACCGCTGGCGGAGACTCGGGCTTCGAGGCGTTCGATTTCAGCGCTCTCCTCCCGCACTGTTTCGTCGGTCTCCACGGCGATCTGCGCGCTGATGATCATGAAGAACAGGATCACCGCGCCGAAGCCACAGCTCATGATGTCGAGGAACGACAGGCTGAAGACGTTGAACTGGCGCTTGCGACGGGCCATGTGCGGGACTCAGAAGGTCGGTAGCCGGATCAGTCGGACTTCATGTGGCGGATCAGGTTGTGGTCCACGTAGGTTTCGGTGTCGAACACCAGGCGCTCCTGGAGCTGCTGCAACTGATGCACGAGAAACATCACGACGATGCTGATGAGGAGAGCGATGAAGGTGGAATTGAATGCCACGCCGAGAGATGTGGTGACGCCGGTGATATCGCCCTCCACCGCGCGGTGGGCCTGACCGAGTGCCTCACCGATCCCCCGGACGGTGCCGATGAAGCCCACCGAGGGAATGGCCCAGGCGATGTAGCGGATCATCGACAGCTCGGACTCGAGCAGATCCGCTTCACCGTGACAGAGGTCGCGGCTGGCCGCTGACACGTCCTGGACGTTACGGGTGGAGCCGAAGCGTTCTAGGGCGGCCAGGAGGACCCTTGGCAGCAGCATCTTGCGTTGGTCGGCCGGCAGGGCCTGGACATTGCGTGCGTAGTCACGAGTGTCCTCCGGCAGGATTCGCATGCCCTCGGGTACGTTCACCAGATCCTGTTCGTGCAGCGCCCGCTCGCGGATCGCGCGCATGGCCTTGAAGCCCATGATGCCGAAGGCCCATAACATCAGGATGAAGCAGACCTGTTGTTCGAAGTCGCGCACGAGCACGTAAACCGAGCGCTCCGGAACGTAGTAGGGGTCCTGGCCCAGGCGAATTTCCTGGGCCTCCAGGATCTCGAAGGCAGTCGGGCGAATATGACCGGAATAGAGGATCTGGATCACGATCACAATCAGGATCAAGGATGTCACCTGAAAAACGAATTCGGTGGGGAAGTTCTGCTTCATGACATTCCTTGGTGCCCATACGGCAGTGAAGTTGGCAGTGAGTGAGGCATTGGTTCTGTTCCGGTTTGCGACGTCACAGGGGGCGCCACGATGGCCTAGAAGCTGGCTCTACGTTGATTCAGATATCCGTTGGATAATCGACTTCCTGATCGTGGCGGAGCCGATCCGTGGGCAGGAAGCTGTCATCTTCGCTTCTCGCTTCAACCGGTGTGACAGGTGGCCTGACTGCCTGAGCACTGCTGTCGACGGCTTCGACCTGGTCGGCGCCCTCGCCGGATTCGTCGGCTCGCAGGCCGAGAGTCGACAAGGTAAGGATCAGCAAAATAACGAGTGCTCGCATGGAGGCCACCCCACGTTGAGATGAATGCGGTGACGGTGACCCGAGCGGCCTTAACCCAGGCTGACTTGTCCGGCGTCTGCTCAGCCCTTCGCCTGCAGAAAGGCTTTGAGCTGAGCGGCCATCCCGCCACAGGCGGAGGACTGGACGCGTGCAATCAGCGGAAGAGGCAGGATCACGGCTGGCATGTAGGAAGTTCCCGTCGCGTCGGTGGAAATCTTGCCGACCCTGGTCATGCTTTCCAGATCCCAGATCGACGCCTCGTAGGCGGATTCCCGGTCCCAGGAGACGAAGCCAAAGCAACCGCCACCGGCAGGTGAAACGGCGCAGGTCATGGAGCCCGTTGTGTCATTGGTGCTGGTGGACCCGTCCAGCCAGACAAGATAGCGGATCCTCTTCTGCTGCAGGCGCGCGGCAACCATTTCGTTCGCCATCAGACTTGGCAGATCACGAATCTCCAGCGGTGCAGTGCGGGGCTCGAAGAAGGGGAACAGGGTGTCCACAAACTGTCGTTCGGGCAGTACGGCAATGCGGTCGCGTCCGCTGCCAAGACTGTTGCCGACACAGGAGACGAAGTCCGGCTCGGTTTCATAGCCGTTGTTATGGCGGCGACCCAACACCACCACCTGGTCACTGTCGCGAATGCCCGTGGCACCCGAGCGGACTTCCTGGACGGTGGAGTTGACGCAGCCAGCGAGGAGTAGTGTGAAGGGTAAGCTAAGGAGCAGGTTCTTGATCATTTCCGTTCTCCAATCAGGGCGTGAAATCGAGGGCAGTAAGTTGGCTCTCGAGCCAGGGCCTGAGTTCCTGTTGGTTGGGAAATCCGATGGCCAGGAATGCTCCTGCATCACGCAGGGCATTGATCGCAGCATCCCGCATGGCGGCTTCGGCAGTCTCGAGCATCAGGCTTCGGGTCTTGCCGTAGGCGGTGACCGGCCAGCGTGCAATGACATCGCCACGTGTGTCGATGAGGCTCATTTCGTAGCGGATCCAGACCTCGAAAAAGTTACTGCGGGTCTGAAAGGGAATGGCGAACTGCATCTCCTGCACACTGGGGATGAGGATGGCGTTCAGGCCTTGGGGCAGGGTTTCCGGTTCGAGGCTGTCGACCTCCACCACACGATCAAACATGGCAGGAAGAACGGTGCGCAGCATATTCACCTGGGCGCTGCCGATGTCGATGGACCAGTCGCCTCGTTGCGGTACCGATTCTTGCAGACTGTAGCGGCGGAACTCCTCGCTATAGTGAACACCGAGACTCAGGGGTATGCTGGGAACGATGGGCGTGGGGAAGTCATCACCGGTTACCTGGACCGTCGTAGTGCCGCAGCCTGCGAGCAGCAGGAGGAGAACGGAACCCAGGAGAACGGGGCCGGAAAGCCGGTGCCGGCTGATCCTGGGCGCTTTCGACGGAACCCGATACCGCATGCTGGATCCTCTTTCGGCACGCCGCAACAACGACAGCCTGCCCGCGAATCGCTGAGACATGCGGGCCGTCCTTGAATCTACCACTTCCCAAGCCCGTACCCAACGGGTATAGGCCGGGGTGCCGGTCGGTCTGTCAGACGTCCGTGTGGACGACGATGGGCACCAGCGGCACCCTCTCTTCCAGCAGAATCTGCTCGCCCACCGCGAGATAGAGTGCGTGCTCAGCCAACTCGCCGTTACGGGTAATGCTGGCGCCGTTCTCCGGATCCAGCCGGATGCCGTCATCCTGAAGCCTGATCGTGCACTGTCGTTCCGGCAGCTCGGTCTGGAAGGATCCTCCAGGGCCGCCGATCGTCAGGGGCTCCGAGCCCAGTGCCCAGGCCTCGTGTCCCACGAGAATATGGGTTGGGCGCAGGGGCGTTGAGGCCTTGGATAGGGGAGGCGGCTGGGGCGAGGCCTCAGCCACTGGAACTCTTGCAGGTGCTGCGGTTCTGGCAGCTTTGCCTGCGGGCATGACATTGGGGAGTCGCGTCACGAAAGCCAGACGCTCACCGTCGCGTCGGATGCGGTCGATATGAGCGAAGGTGCCATGCTGGACCGCATCATCCGCTGCCCTGATCACTGAGCAGCCTTCGAGTTTGGCTGAAAGCGTGGCCTTTAGCCCTGGAAGTTCGGCGAGACGGGAGCTGAGGTGGATTTCGGTGACGTTGCCCGCATGGGCCCGCAGCCGCTCCGCCAGCTGCTCGTAGCGGGGCCGAAGTCGCTCTACCAGCCGGTCCTGATGCAGACTCACCCGGTAGCTGTTGCGTCCCGTGTCCAGCTCCAGCAGTGCCTCGCCCGCCAGGGCCAGCTGGCGCAGCCAGGCGCCCAGTGAATCGTACAGACGCTGTTCCGTGCCTGCTTCATGCAGCGGATCGAAGCGGGTCTCGCGAATAAAGGCATCGGCGATGAGCCCCACCATGGCGTCCTGCAGGCCAATCAGCCCGGTGGCAGCGGTGTCGTCGACCCGGTCTCGCACCAGTTCGCCATCGGCATCGATGCGGGTGATCACGCTGCGGTGGAGCTGGCCGTCCACGTGCACCGCTGTGCCCCTGCCCGCACCGGAGGCGGCGACGGCGGCGACGCCCATGTCCACCAGTCCAACGGCCCTGAATGGGCACTCCCGGGCTATGCCCAGCAGCAGGGCGAGCTGGTTGCGGTCGAACTGCCCAGGCACGGCGAACACCACCTCGGCGTTGGTGGGGTCGGTGTCGGCGAAGAGATCGAGTAGATGGGCGTAGGCCAGATCGGCCACCGTCCGCGCCCGTGGTACCGGCTGGGGCAGGGCATCAGTGGACAGTCGGGACCAGAACTGAGTCTGCACGTGGCGTGGATGCAACCGTGCTTCGCTGCGGGCGCGCTCCCCTAGCAACAGCCGATCGCCTTGCAGCAGGGCATAGCCGGGACTCTCGGCCACGCATCCCTCGGCGGTGGCCAGGCGGACTCCGGCGTCGTTGAGTTCGATGACGTACGTGGCCACGATTACTCCAGGTAGCGGGCGATGCGGAACCCTACATCGTTGCGGCCGTCGCGGCCGAAGTCGCGGAACGTCAGCCTAAGCTCGGTGATGGTGCCGTGCATCCAGCTGGCGCCGCGAATGACGTGGTACTCGCCGCCATCCGGCCCGAGTGGGTCGACCACGTCTGATGGCAGATCCTCACTGGAGCCGGCGTAGAAGTCATTGACCCATTCTGCCACGTTGCTGCCTAGATCGAAGATGCCGTGGTGATTGGGGCGGTAGTTGGCTACCGGGGCAGAAACCATGGCCCCGTCCGTGTAGCCCATGATGGTCCGACCCAGCAGATTGGCAATGGTACGGTCGGCGTAATTGCCGAAGCGCTCTGGGGGCGGCATCGAATCGCCCCAGGGAAAGCGGAGCTGGCTGCCGTCATCCTTTACGCGTGCGGCCCATTCCCATTCCGCCTCGGTGGGAAGGCGATAACCGGTGGAATCCGGATCGAAACCGACCACACGATTGCCGCGGATAAGATAGGCCGGTGGCAGGCCATCCTGCTCGGACAGCCAATTGGAGAAGCGGGCGGCCTCCTGCCAGCTGATGTTTGCCACGGGCTGGTTGTCGCCGTTAAGGCTATGGGATTCCCAGCTGCCCGAGTCATGGCCGGCAGCAAACTTCCGGAAGGCGGCGTTGGTGACTTCGGTGGTCGAAAGATAGAACGGCCGGGTGAGTGTGACTTCACGCAGGACTTCATTGGCCCGGCGGCCAGGCTCCCGACGTGACGCTCCCATTGTGAACGAACCCGGCCGCAGCAGACGCATCTCCTGGCCGACTGCGGTTTCGATGACAGGCCTGATGGATGCCCGCCGGGCCTCCTCGACCGTCTGCAGGCGCAGGCTGATCTCCTGGGGGAAACCCGGGCGCGGCGTGACGCTGGTGCGGTAGGCGACATAGCCTTCCTTGCGGATCTCGATGGCATGGGCCACCGCCGGCAGCGACAGGGTCTGACTGGCCTCGCCGTTTTCGCGGCCGTCCACGTATACGGTGGCGTCGGCCGGCTCCACGTCGATGCGGATGTCGCCGAGTTCTGCCGGTAGATCGATGGCCAGACGTTGTTCGGAGCCAGAGATGATGCGCACCTCGCGGCGGACCCGCGTATAGCCGGGACGGAAGAGGTCCACCTGATAACCACGCCCAGGCGCGAGTTGCACCTCCAGCGGCGTACGGCCCTGGAAGTTGCCGTCCACCGTCACCGTGGCGCCTGCGGGTCTCGAGCTGATCATGAGCAGGCCGTCGGCGCGTTCGAGTCGAACGGGATCGAGTTCCTGATCCCGCCCTGCCACCACTTCCAGTTCCTGCTGCCAGGCCTTGTAGCCGTCGAGTTTGACCGTGAGTTCATGGACGCCCTGCAGCAGTTCGAACGTGGCCGGCGTGGTGCCGACCACGGTGCCGTCGGCGAGGCTGATCTCGGCGCCCTCAGGATCTGTCTCGAGTCTGATGCTGGCCCAGGCTGGCTCCAAGCTCGCGCTGAGTGTCTGGGTCCGACCGCGGCCCTCAATCTCCAGGATCTGCTGCTTGGGCAGGTAGCGGTCAGCCTGCATGACGATGTCGTAGCTGCCCGGCTCGAGTGCCAGATCCTTTAGAGGTGTGACGCCGACGTCTGCCCCGTCCACCAGGACGCGGGCGCCGGTCACGGGTTCGGAAAGCACATCGAGCCGGCCCGGCAGGGGACGGAATTCGAATACGAACAGGCTGTCCTCGCCGCGGATCAATTCGAAGTTTTCATCGAGGGTGTGATAGCCCTCGCGTTCCGCCGTGATTTGATAACTGCCTGGCCGCATGAGAATGCGTTCGCCCACTGGCAGTGTGAAGCCACCGCGCACGCTGAATCTATCGGCCTCGGGGCTGAAAGTGATGAGTACGGGGCGCGCCGTGACCAGAAAGACCGCAATCAGGGCCAGGCCCGCAAGCAACCCGATAGTGGCGAAGAGGGCGGGACGCATCCGCGACGGCGCGCGCCATTCTTCCGGAATGGCGGGACGAAACTCGACCGGCTCGATGATCTCGCCGTGATCATCCTCTGGGCGCTTCGGCAGATCGCTCATAGCATGCCTTTCGTGGGAAGGGCGGTAGGCATCCTGAGTTGTTCCAGGCGCTGCACGGAATCATCGCCCGCAGGGCGGGCTCCCGCGGTGGCATCGCGGGAGCAGGCCGAACACGCGGTGGCATTGCGCGAGCAGGTCGAATTCGTGTTGCGAATCGTCGTGCTCGATCTTGTTCCGTGAGCTTTTGCCAAGGGCGTTCGTACCCGCTGTCGAGGAAGGAGCCGCGATCCGAGCCGTCGCAGGAAGACGCCGTGGGATCCTCCATTGGGGGCGATCAGCGCTGATGGGCGCCGCACCAAACCATCGCCCGCACGGCGAGCTTCCGCGGTGGCGTATCCCGGAACCTCGTCCTTGAAGCATAGAGCGGAGGTTGTTGCGTGAGAGAGCCCTGAGTGGCCGGGCCGAAAGCGCAACTTGGCCGAGTCTCGGTGAGCTGGCATGTCAGATGCGCTCCTCGGTGCGGATCATCACCTCGTTGGCAGAGAGGTTCGGTGCGACCCGAAACTCGATACGGACATCCCGGTAGCCGTTGCGTGTGCCGGTAGCCGTGTAGAGGCCGGGTCTGAGATCGATGCTGCGGCGTTCGAAGGCTCCAAGTCGGGCAACCCTCAAAATAGTGACCTCGGTGGCGCCGTCAGAGCGCAACTCGACTGTCACTGGCCGGGCGGCCACTTCGAGCAGAGCCTCGAGCTCTGCCACCCGACTGGCGAAGCCCGGGCGAGGCTGGGCGATGGCACGGGCCTCGGTCAGCAGGTTGCGGGCCTCCTCGAGCATGAGGTCTTCGCTGAGACGGTCCGGCGCGGCGAGGGTGGCGAGCAGGCGCTCCTCGAGACTCGCCAGTGTCAGCGCCTGCCTGCGGCCCTGACGGGCAAAGCTCAGGGTGGCGTCGAGTTCGAGGGCTGCTGCATAGCTTTCTGCAGCATCGGCCCACTGCTCGGCTTCGAGTAGGGCTTCGGCCTCCTGTCGCAGGTCGGCGATGCGGCGGTCGGTGTCACCTTGGGATACCAGCAGCAGGCCTTCCTCCACTTCCGCAGCGCCGGGACGCAGTCGCTGAGCCTCGCGGAAGGCAACACCCGCGCTATCGAGTCGGCCGTCGGCCAGGGCGCCATAACCCCGGGAGAGGGCAGCATTGAAGTCACGATCCGCGATGCGACGATGGACATCTGCCAGTGCGCTCCTGGCAGCCCCGGTTTCGCTATCGAGTGCCAGTGCCGCTTCGAGCCGAGCCTTCGCCGCTTCGAGTTCGTCTCTCGCCTTCAGGCGCTCGGCATCCCTGATGGCTGCCAGGACGTCATCGAGGACGGCGGCGCGCGCAAGCCCCTGCCGGGCAGACGCTGCATCCGGACGTATGGCTGCGGCCAACTCGAAGGCGTCTCTGGCCACGTCGGACTGGCCGGCTTTCAACGCTTCCTGGCCCCGGCCGATGGCTTCATCAAAGGCATGACCTGCTGCAGCCAGCAGTTCCTCCAGTGCAGTGATGGCAGCCTGGTAGCGATCGCGGGCAGTGTCGAAGGACTCGGCGAGGAAGGCCTCGTCGCCCTGGGTGGCGAGGTTTCGGGCAGCGGCGAGTGCGTCAGCACCCCAACGCTCGACGGCTTTGCTGTCGAGTTCGTCCTGCAGGTCGAGCAGGCGCGAGATGAGATCCTCGACTGCGCGACGTTCGCGTTCGAACAGGCTCTGCTGGTAGGGCGCCACCGCTTCGGCCTCTTCGCCAGCCTCTGCCCCCGCTCTGTCGTTGCGACCATCGCGTTCACGGATCACGGCAGGAGCCGGGGTGGCCGGCCCGGTGGCGATGCTTTCGATGTCTGGTCGCAGCAGCCCCGGAAGCAGCAGCACGAGAGCCAGGACGACCAGCACCGTTGTAGCAATACCTACTGCAGTGCCCATGCCGAGTCTGCGTGCCCGATCGGGCGTCTCGCTGGCGCTGGGGACGTCGCGGGTGAGCGCGACTTCGGCAGGCGCGATGCTGTCGAAATCGTCATCGGCAATGGTGGGCTTGCGATCGTTCATGGCACAGTTCGGCGGCAGCGCCGCCAGACGCGGCGGATCAGGGTCGGCAGCTTACAACGATGGTGCAGCTCTTGCGCCAATGGGTTTAAGGGTTTCAGCCGTCGCTGATAACTGGCAATCCCACATCCGACCGATAAAGTTCCTGCAGGATCTCCCGCCACTGGTCGTACTGGCCGTCCACGGTGCCGGTTAGGGTGATGGTCCGATCATCGAGTTGAATGACGCTGGGCGTGATCTCCTGTTCAAGAGAGTTGGCGAGCTCGTTGAGCGTCAGGGCGTGAAGTTCCGCCTCCTGGCGGCGCCCAAGACCGTCGCGAATCATGTAGGCACCGCCGAGGATGCCAAGGTGGCCGGCGGCGCGGCCGTATTGGCTGTCGCTCTGAGTCGCGGCATAGAGGCCGCCGGCAACGGCCAATGCACCCATAATGGTCCGGTTGCGGGCTGACTCGCGCATCTCCCGCAGGGCCACGGCTTCCCGATAGGTGTGGCGTCGGTATTCAGTGTAGGGCGTGTTCATCTGGTCGTTGAAGTGAGCGTAGTGGGCATCGAGGGTGTCGATGAACAGATGCTCACGCTCCCGGACACGGGCGATGCGCGTCATCATGGGGTCGTCTTCCGCCGGCAGCCGCAGCAGCTCATAGCGTCCGCGGTTCTCCCGCAGATAGCCGTCGAAGGCCTCTGGCGCGAATTCACGGGCGAAGCGCATACGACCGATCTCGCGAACCTGAGCGATCTCGGTGATGCTCATGCGTTCCCGGTAGGCGAGCATGTCGTTCGCGATCTCGTTGTAGACCATCTGGAACGGATCGAGGCCGGCGGGTGCAACCTCGTCGTAGGCATAGCGGCTGGCCTGATAGCCATACTCGCGCTTGAACCAGCGCCGACCGCTGGCGTCGGCCACTTCCACTTCCAGCCGCAGGGTCTCGCCATTGGACTCCAGCACCTTGCCGTCCACGGTGACATCGACGGCCAGAGTGTCCCTCGGAACCACGCGCACCGCGCCCCAGTTGCCGGTGCTCTCGAGCGTATCCTTGAGGATGAAGGGCATGAAGCGTGCTTCGGCCCGGCGGACCTCTGGCAGGATGCCGTCACGCTCCCGGTCCCGCCATTCTTCGGGAACGTTGGGATCAAAGAGCCCGATGCCGATATCAAGCAGCATGGCTTCCGGAATGGCCTCGGTGGCCTGTCGCGCCGGGGTCGTGTCCACGCGCTTCACGGTCTGGGATACGCAGCCGCTCACCAGAATGGCCGCCAGAGCGAGGCCCATCAGACGCCCAGACCAAGTGCCTGCGGCAGACCTTGTGAGCTGGTTGTCGTTCATCTTCATGACTCCTGGTGACTTCTCACAGGCACCGGCGGCACGCATCAGCGGCGACCGGAGACATAGCGTCGATATTCATCCCAGAGCTTCTCTCGCAACTCAGGATCGGTTTCGTTCATGGCCGCCTCACGCAACTGACGCGCCACGACGTCATCGTTTGCGCCATCGCCGATGTCATCGGGAATCGGGATGTCCGCGTGGGCGGTCTGGCTCGGAGCGGCGCCGCCGCCGACGCTGCCGCCACTGCTGGCGGTGCCGGTTTGGGGGCTGCCTGGCGGCGGTGGCGCGGGAGCAGGGCGACGCCCGGCCTGATCGCGGCCTGTTCCGGACCCTGCTGTGCCCGTACCTTCCCCTTCGCCCTGGGCGCCGCTGTCTGGACCATCGACCCGGCCGGGTTCGTTGCCGCGCTGGGCGATGATCACTGCTCGCTCGTCGAGAATACGGCCATCGAAATCACCCATGGCCTCGGCGAGAACGCGTTCGAGTTCGGCATGGCGCTGAGCGGCGCTGGCGGTTCCAGTACGCGACCCCTGCGAAGCGGCATGATCGCCGCCGCCAACGGCATCACCGTAGACCTCTTCCGAGCTGGGATCGCGGCCCGTTCCGGCGGCTCCTGGTCGATGCCAGGGCCCCTCCAGTGCGCCCTCGCCACTGCCTCCGTCACTGCCGCCGGCGCTGCCTGCTTCACGGCCTGACTCGGCGTCACCGGCAGCATCCGATGGCAGGCGGCCACCACCAGCAATGAGATCCTCGAGGTCGCCTTGGGTGAGGTCGTCGATATCCATGTCGCCGCTATTGCCCGCCTGACCGGAGCCTCCACCGTCCATGGCGCCTTCGGCCCCGCCTTCCATGCCGCCGCCGTCAGCGGGGGCATCGGTGCCCCGACTGCGCGCTGCAGAACGCCTGAATACCTCCACGGCCTCGGCAAGGACGCCGTCCGCATCCACGCCAGTGCCACTCGACGAGGTTCCCGAAGTTCCCGCGGCCGTGTCGCCACTTGCGGGATCACCAGCGGAAGCTGTGGTTTCAGTGCCTGGCGCATCGCCGGAACCTGGTGACGGGGCTCCGGGCGCAGGGCTTCCCGGCGTACTCCCCGGCGTACTCCCCGGCGTAGAAGGCGCGCCGGCCTGCTCGGGAGACGAAGATCCCGGGCTCGACTGGGATGGGCTCGAAGGGGATGACGGTTGCGATGGCGAACCGGGGCTCGAAGGCGGTGGCGCCCCCGGCGAAGTCGGCGCCGATGGCGCGCCCGAAGGCGACGGGGGCGTCGGCGGCGCGGGTGTGCTTGGGCTCGACGGGCTCTGGCACCCAGCCAGCGTCAAGGCACCTAGCAGCAGGGCTGCAGCAGCGAATGGTGGCTTGATGATGGGCATAGGCTCTCTCCTCTGTGTACCCGAGGTTGGCAGATGGCCATGAATCGCCCCTGAATGTGCCTCGTCCGCTTTTGGACCCACGCCGGCGCTGCTGGGTTCCACCGTTCGGTAACTGCTGCGGTGTTGATGATGGTCGGGCCGCGACTGGACTGGTATCCGCATCAGCCGCTGTCGTGACGGGCGGCTTCCTGCAGCATGCCACCCGGATCGTCCTCGGATCTTTCCTCCTCGGAGGCCTCGTTGGGCTGAGTGTAATAAACGTAACGATGCCGGTAGGTGACGCCCGCGGTGTGGACTGGCGCACCGTCCACGAACCTGGGCCGGAAGCGGGCGGCACGTACGGAGCGTCGGAGACGGAAGTCCAGAAGGCCCTCGGGGTTCGCGTCAATGATGTCCAGGTTGCGGAGCCGGCCGCGATCGGTAACTTCATAGGCCAGATCGATATATCCCTCGCGGCTGCGGACACCATCGGTCCAGGCTCGCGGGCTGGGAGCCGCAGGAATGGGAAACTCCAGTGCCACCGGATGAGCGAAGGCTTCGGCTACCTGACCCTCGTCCCACCCCGCTTCGCGAAGCAGGTCGTGGACCTCTTCGTAGGTTTCCATGGCCTGGTTCCATTTGTCGAAGAGGAGGTACCAATCCGCCAGGCCGATCAGGCCTTCAGCGCGCTCTTTGGCGGGCAGATCAGGATGTTCGAGCTGGATCCTGACGCTGCGGACCAGCGCGCGCTCGCCGACGCTGTAGGGCTGCAATGTCTGCCGCTGTGCGGAGTGAAGATCACGCTCAGGGGGCGGCCCTGCGGCGCTGATCCGGAAGCTTGGCTCCTGGCTGCGCGGGGCCATCGCGACCGGGAAGCGTTCCAGACGGTAGGTCATGGCCAGCTTGTGCAAAGGATCCACGAGTCTGATGTCGTCTGGGCCATAGTGCTGCTCGATGATCTTGACAGCTTGCTCGTAGAGACTTCTGGCGCTGAGCAGCGCACCCGTGCGCTGGTACCATTCGGCCATGCCGAAAAGCGCTGGCAGGATTTCGGGGCTGTCTTGGCCATGCTGGCGCTGCCGAACGTAGTAGGCGTACTCCTGCAGTTGAACGGCCTCCTGCCACTCACTGCGCATGGCGTGCATTTCAGCGATTTCATTGAGGTAGATCAGTTGGCTGGGGTGATGCAGGCCTTCATTCATCCGATTGATGTAAATGGCCTGACCAAAGTAGTCGATGGCATTCTGGTGCTGGCCGAGGCCTCGGTGAGCAGCGCCCATCCCCGCCAGGGCCGTCACGTTACGCCTGTCCCAACGGCCGTGACGCTCTTGGACCTGGTCGAGAGCCTGTTCCCAGGTCTTGAGGGCCTCGTTGTACTCACCGGTTTCCTGCTTGATCCGGGCCAGGGCAAAAAGGGCCGTGATGCTGTCGCGGCCTTCCAGGGTCCTGCTACCGACGTGATCGAGGCTGAACAGGTCCAGGGCGGAGGGAGTCGGGCCGGAGGCATCGGCCTCCGGCACCGCTTCGGGACCAGCCACTGGCACATGGGGGCCAGCGCCGGGGAGGTCGTCGAGTTCGATGCTTTCGCTGGTCTCGGCCCAGGCTGCGAACGGCGCGTTCAGAATGGCGATGGTAATAAGTAAATGGACTTGGT
>SLTB01000230.1 GCA_007130155.1 Pseudomonadales bacterium | reverse complement strand
GGGCACGACCTGGGTCGAGGCCCAGGAGCGCCTTGATGGCCTGCTGGCGCCCATCTCGGAGCGACTGCTCGAGCGTGCAGCCGTGACCAAGGAAGACCGCGTGATCGACATCGGCTGCGGCTGCGGCCACACCAGCATCGAGCTGGCAAGCCAGGGTACCGAGGTCTGGGGCATCGATATCTCCAGCCCGATGTTGGCGCATGCACGCAAGCGCGCGGGGAATGCACAGCGCCTCACATTCTCGCAGCTCGATGCCGCCAGCGCCGATTTCGCGCCCGAGCACACGCTGCTGTTCTCGCGCTTCGGCGTCATGTTCTTTGCCGATCCCGTGGCCGCCTTCAGCAACCTGCACGGCGCACTCGCCGCTGACGGTCGACTCTGTTTCGCATGCTGGCAGACGCCCAGGGAGAATCCATGGATGGCGGTAGCCGGCCGCGCCGTGCAGCCCTTCCTGCCGGTCCCGGAAGTTGAACCCGATCCCAGAGCCCCAGGGCCCTTCGCCTTCGCCGATCAGGACTACGTTCGCGACATCCTGACCCAGGCAGGCTTCAGCAGCATCGAAGTGCAGTCCATCCGTCCCACCCTGCATGTGGCTGACACCCTCGATGAAGCCATCGAGTTCCAGGGCCGGGTGGGACCGGTCGCCAGGGCCCTGGCTGAACTCGAAGGCGAGCAGCGCCAAGCCGCCCTGGACGCCGCCCGGGAAGCGCTTTCCGGCCACATGACCGAGGCCGGGCTCCAGCTCGCGGCAGCCTGCTGGATCGTCACAGCCAGACCCTGAGCCTGGCGTCGAGTCAGCGCTGCAGGCTCTCGAGAAAGCGAAGCAGCACCTCGGTGCTGGTTTCTGCCTGCTCTGCCGCGCGTTCAGCACCCTCCACGCCAAGCCCGAAGAACTCACCCCAGATCGGCATGCCGGATCGTCCATGGGCTGCGCGCATGGCCCGCCCATCGATGATTTCGCGGACGAAATCGCGCGGAAATTCGCCGTCATTGCGCTCACTGAGATAGCGCAGGTCCTGCAGGACCACGGGGAGGTCCGGCGACATCGGGCCGTCGCCCTCACCGTACAGACCATGACAAGCGGCACAGTGATGACCATAAAGGGTGCTGCCGGCGATCCATTCGGCACCCGGCTGTACCTCCGCTTCAATCTGCCTTGCCGCTGGTGCCGCCGCGTCAACCAGCGCCGCCACGCTGTAAAGGCGCATGGGCGTGATCAGTTCCGGCCAGCGCAGCACGTCCACAGGCTCGAGCCTGGCGTCATCGACAATGACAATGGCGGACTCGGCATCCTGGGTGTTCCACACCAGCAGCCAGACTTCGCTGCCGTCTGCCGAGTAGGTAGGCTGAAGTACCCGCTGCGGCCCATCCTCGACATCAGCCCATCCCGCAATGGGCAGGCTGCGATAGCCTTGATCGAGCGCATCACGCTGATACACCGCCACTTCCCGGCTGGCATGGCCCGCTTCCGCCAGCGGACTGTCCACCCATAGATGCGGTGACTTAGGGTGCGTCGCGAGGAACAGAGATCCCGGCGCAGGACCATCGATCTCCTCGATAACCGTCCACGCGGAGGCCGCAGCCGGATCGGCTCCCACCACAGCCAGTGCATCGCTGATCATCGAACCCGTCACCCAAACCGGACCATGCTTCCCGTTTTCGTAGACCACGCCGCTGCCGCCACCAGCGAAGGGCAAGGGTTGTTCCGACACCACACGCCGCTGTTCGAGGTCGAGAACCACCAGTACTTTGGTATCTGTAGGAAGCAGCAGGTAGCGCCCATCCGACGTCAGACTGCCGGCCCGAAGCGTCGGCTCCGTTTCGAGAGTAGCCACGCTCATCGGCGGCAATTGCCCCAGCATCCAGACCTCGCCGGTCCCTCGCAGCAGGGCTGCGAATTCCGGATGACGCGGTGAGCCCAGAATGTCGCCGATGCTGGCTTCCATGCCCTCGGGCAGATCGGCAGACCGGCTGTCCAGCCGTTGCAATGGTTCAAGCGTTTCGCCATCGAGCAACACGAACTGGGGGGGCCAGTCAGCACCAGCAAGCAAGACGGGGCGCCCGGTCTCACGTGCGGCTCCCAGGGCCCGCGCCTCCAGCCCCACCCGTACCGAGGCCACCCGCTGCGGCGGCGAGGCATAGAGATCGATCAGCGCCACCATGCCGTTGCGGGTCACCACCTGAAGATAACGACCCGAGGCCGAGGCAGAGATCCGATGCGGGGGGCCGTCCACGGCAATCTGTACGATGGGCTCGCGTGAAGGTCCATCGATGAGCAACACCGCACCCGGGTCGTGAAGGCCCACGACGAACATATCCTCCAGGGCGTGTTCGTGGGCCGGTTCAGCAGGGCGCTCAGCCAAAGGCCGGCGAAGCTGCCAGCTCTCGCGTATGGCCGCCATGTCCATGGTGGCCGGCGGGGGCAGCGGGTGCTGCAGGAAAAGCGCCAGATCATGGACGTCCTCCGGCGTCAGTCCGTCCTCGTCGAGCCATGTCGGCATTCCTCGTGCGGTCCCGAATCCGATCACCTGCCGGAGGTACTCCGTACCGAGCTCTTGCATCCATTCCGGATGCAGCGGGTTGCCGGCGGTGCCAGTCCTGAAGACCCCATGACACCCGGTACAGAACGTTTCGTAATGCCGCTGAGCGCGGGCGTAGGCAGCCGGCGACATGGGCGGTGGCTGCCACAATCCAGACGGCCGCTCTAGACCAACGAGGGGCACAGCACCTGACTGCTCGGCAGCGGCGCGATCGTGAAAGCCTTGCACCAGATCCAAGCGCGCCGACCCCACATCCTCCATACGCAGCGGATCCCCGCCAGGGCCGAAGGTATTTCGGACATGGGTCAGCACCGCCGCCACGGATTCATTGCCGAGGAAGCCGTGGTCCGGCATTGCCGGGCCAACCATCCTTCGATGGCTGCCGCTGAGCACCCGCCGAATGATCTGCGCACTGTCGGTCCAGGCCTCATGATCGAAATGCAGGCCTGGATAGCGCTCGTCGATGCCAAGGCCGTCCGCGCCATGGCAGCTCGCGCAGTGGCGCTCGTAAAGCGCAGCCCCCCCCGCCGCTTCGTCTCCAACCTCGGAGGACAGGACGACCTCGGCCCGGCTCCCATCACAACCTCCAGCCAGAGCCGCAAGCAGCAACCCCGGCATCAGCATTGCGCGCAATCGTTGCCCCATGACTACCACACCCGACCGTCATTCAATCCGTCAGCATACCGCCCCCAGACGCCGTCTGCCTTTGGCAAAGCGCATCGATATGAGGTCGAGATGGGTAGATGGGGTAGATGGGAGGTCCAGAAGTTGAATCAGTCCACGCCCTCCCCTCCCAGGCGTGTCTCGCCCGAGCAGGGCCTGCTTTAACCCATCTTGCAAAATACCGGCATGGCGGCGCGCGGCGCCGCTCAATAGGCCAGTCGGCGCAGCGATGATAGGGTTGCGCCCGAGCCGGTGAGGGATCGGCGACAGCACTCGATGAGGTCCACATGACCGATACCCAAGAGCCTGACCGCTGGGACTTGGCCACCATTGTTTCTGGACTCGCGGAGGCCCGGGAGGACTGGCGGCGTCGCCGCAGCCGCGAACAGGGCCGTGGCGATCGCGAATTCCCTTCCGTGGACCGGGTCGGCGACGCTGTCCGCCTGTTGCGCGGGGCCCTGTTCCCGCTGCGCCTCGGGCCCTCCGACCTGCAGCGTGACGGAGAGGATTTCTATGTTGGCCACGCCCTCGACCGGGCACTGAATGCCCTGCTCGAGGAGGCCCGGCTGGAACTCTCAAACCGCCGCCTGGGCCACAGCGAACGTCCGCCCGAACAGGCGAGGGCCCAGGCCCGGGACAGGGTCACTGCCTTCGCCCAAACGCTGCCAAGCCTGCGCAGGCTCCTCGACGAGGACGTGGAGGCGGCCTACGCCGGAGATCCTGCCGCCCGCAGCATGGACGAGGTGCTGCTGTGCTATCCCGGCATCCTCGCCCTGATCCATCATCGCATCGCCCACGAGCTGTACCGGCTGGATCTGCCGCTGCTGGCGCGCATCATCGCCGAACTGGCGCACTCGGAGACCGGCATCGACATCCATCCCGGCGCCACCATCGGCCACCATTTCTTCATCGACCACGGCACCGGCGTGGTGATCGGCGAGACTGCCGAGATCGGTGACAATGTGCGCCTGTATCAGGCCGTCACCCTGGGCGCGAAGCGATTCGAGGTGGACGACGACGGCGCCCTGGCGAAGGGTCAGCCGCGGCATCCCATCGTCGAGGACAACGTGGTGATCTACGCTGGCGCCACCGTCCTCGGACGCGTCACCATCGGCCGGGGCTCCACCATCGGCGGCAACGTCTGGCTGACCCGCAGCGTCCCTCCCGCCAGCCAGATCACCCAGGCCCAATCGCAGCAGCGCGGCGAAGACATCGCGGGTTGAGGCTGATGCCCCCTGGCATTGATACTCTTCGTCTGGTTCCGGATGGGAAATCCGGATGTGGACCAAGCAGGCGTTCCTCTCATAGAGAATATATTTAAATTATTGTCTTTAAAGGTTTTATTAATCCAATCATCGCCCGCATCGCGCATCTCCCACGAGGGCAGCGCCCGAGGTTGGCCCTTCGCTCAATCGAAGGATACGGGAGCCCCGTAAGGGCAATACCAAACGCCGGCACGGGGCACTCGACTGTTCCTTGCGCGACGGTACCAAAACACGACAGCACCTAAACGCGACAGCGCTCAATCCGTTGGTGGACCGCTACAGCAAATCTCCACCGCAGGCGCCCGCGGTGGTGCCGGTGGCCTTGAACGCCTTGATGACGTTGCGACCAGTGGTCCAGCGATGCACTTCGTCCGGACCGTCCACCAGCCGCTGGGAGCGGATGTGGGTGTACCAGGCCGCCAGCGGCGTATCCTGGGAGTAGCCCAGCGCGCCATGCAGCTGGATCGCCGTATCCACAACCTTGTGGACCATATTGGCGAGAAACACCTTGGCGATTCCGTTCTCCTGACGCATGTCCATCTTGCGCTCCGCCTTGTAGGCAATGTGCAGCAGCATCAGGCGGGCGATGTAGAGCTCGCTGGCACAGTCTGCGAGCATGAACTGGACGGCTTGGCGCTCATCCAGCGGCTTGCCGAAGGTCGTCCGATTGGTGACATGGGCGGTCGCCATGTCCAGGGCCCGCTGAGCCATGGCCACGTTGTGCATGCCGTGGCGCAACCGACCATAGGCCAACCGATGCTGGCCCATGTTGAAGCCCTGCCCCTCACCGCCGAGCAGGTTCTCTGCCGGGACCTCGAGATCCTTGATCTCCACTTCGGAATGGCCGCCACCAAGAATGTGGGTAAGCGGGCCTTCCACCGCCATGGTCTTGATGTCGCGCTTGATGTTGTAGCCTGGGTCAGGCAGCTCGACGATGAAGGTGGAGAACTGCTGATGCCGCGGCGCATCCGGGTTCGTCTTCGCCATCACGACGGCAATGTCCGCCACTCTCGCTGCCGACGAGAACCATTTTTCCCCGTTCAGAACGTACTTGTCGTTGTCGACCTTCTCAGCGCGGGTCTGCATGCCCGTGGCATCCGCCCCCGCAGCCTTCTCGGTCATGGAGTAGCAGATCCGCTTCTCACCATTGAGCAGCGGCTTGAGGTACTTCTCCTTCTGGAATTCGGTGCCGTGCTCGAGCAGGGTCAGCATTGTGGCGTCGTCCGGCCCCTGGGTGTTCAGGGAAAGGGCTCCCAGATAGCTCTCGCCCAGTTCCATCTGCACCAGAGCGTTTGCCAGCGGGCCAAGGCCCATGCCGCCATGCTCCTTGGGAATGAAGGGACACCAGAGTCCCTGGGACCGAGCCTTCTGCCGCAGTTCACCGAGCACCGTCTTGTAATCTTCGC
>SLTB01000250.1 GCA_007130155.1 Pseudomonadales bacterium | reverse complement strand
GACCACCGCCGGCGGTCCGCGTCAGGCTGCCGCGAAACCCAACGTGCGCGGTCTTGGTGAGGGCAGGGTGGTGATGCGCATCGATGGTGCGCGGCAGAACTTCCAGACCCGACATCGGGGCCAGTCCTTCGTCGATCCGCTGCTGCTCGAGCAGGTGGAGGTGCTCCGCGGTCCGGCCTCCACGCTGCACGGCAGCGGGGCCATTGGCGGAGTGGTCAATGTCCGGACCATGGATGCAGACAGCTTCCTCGGCGAGGACGAGAGCTTCGGTGGGCGTCTGACCTCTGCCTACGAGGACAACGAGCGCGGTCGCTTCGGCGCGGTGACCTTGGCCGGCCGCAGCGAGCGGGCGGGCGTTCTCGCCAGCGTCAGCCTGCAGAAGGCCGACGACTTCAAGGACGGCAGCGGCAACCGGGTCGATGTCACCGGGCATGACGGTCTGTCCTGGCTGCTGAAGGGGCACTGGGATGCGGCAGAAGCCACTCGGGTGACCCTGGCCTACATGGATCACGAGGACGACAGCCGCAGCTTCGCCACCGCCGACCGGCCGGTGGGGACTTTGATCGACCGGGTGACCCGCCAGCGTACCACCACGCTGAACCTCACCCACGACCCCCTGGACCGGGACTGGTTGCATGCCGATGTCACCGTCTATCACAGCGATCTCGAACTCGACGAGCGGGCGGTGGAAGTGGTCAATGAGCTGGTGAACAAACTCGAGACTTTCGGCCTGGATGCCTTCAACCGCAGCGATTTCGAAATGGCCTCCACCCGGCATCAGCTGGTCTATGGCGTGGAGTTCTATCGTGACGAGCAGGAAGGCTTGGAGAACGGTGTGCCGCGTCTGCAGTTTGCCAACGCGCGGCAGGACACCTTCGGGGTCTTCATTCAGGATCGCATCGAAGTCACCGACCGCTTCGCCATGACCCTGGGTCTGCGCCACGACAGGATTCGGCAGCAGGCGGAGCGGGCGGGGACGGAGAAGATCAGCTCCGATTCCAGCTCGCTGCTGGCCCAGGGCAGCTACGAACTGCTGCCCGGGCTGCACGCCCACCTGGGGTACTCGGAAGCGTTCCGGGCGCCCAATCTGCGTGAGCTCTACATCGGTGGGCAGCATTTCCCTGGCAACAATTACCTGCCGAATCCGGATCTGAAGCCGGAAACGGCCCGCAACGTCGAGTTGGGTCTGACTCACGTCCGCAGTGATGTGATGGCAGACGGGGATCGACTCCGCAGCCGGGTCGCGATCTTCCGCAACGACGTCGACGACTTCATCAATCAGGTGGTGGACGGCGTCGATAATACCACGCGTTTTCTGAACGTGGCCGAGGCCCGGGTCGAGGGGGTCGAGATCAGTGTCGACTATGAGCATGCGGCCTGGCGGGCCCGGGTGTTCGGCTCCCGTCTGCGGGGCGATGATCGCCTTGCCGGCTTGCCGCTGCAGAGCATTCCAGGTGACGAGATCGGTGTGGTGGGTGCCCGGCGCTGGCTCGGAGGTCAGCTCGAGACCGGCACCCGGGTGATTCACACCGCGGCCCAGAACCGGGTGCCCATCGGTCCCCACAATGCCCCCCAGACCCCGTCTCACACTTTGTTGGATCTGTTTGCGAGCTGGCTGCCCACGCCGGCCTGGCGCCTTGACCTGCGGGTGGACAATCTGACTGATACGAGCTATCGACGTCACCTCTCCCTGATCAACGATCCGGGTCGCAGTGTCCGCCTGCAGGTCAGCTGGCGTGGGGGAGTCTGAGTATTTGAACGAATCAGTGCTGGAACTGATAGGGCTGCGCAAGCGTTTCGGTGACCACCAGGCGCTGGAGGGTCTCGATCTGAAGGTGCCGGCAGGGAGCTGTTACGCGCTGCTCGGGCCCAATGGGGCCGGCAAGACCACCACCTTGAACATCCTGCTGGGATTCATCGAAGCGGACGCGGGAACCGCCCGTGTGGATGGCGTGGACGTGCAGGCGAACCCTGCAAAGGCGCGGACGCGGATCGCCTACATTCCTGAACAGGTGCAGCTCTATCCGCGCCTCAGCGGATTCGAGAACCTGGAGTATTTCCATGGTCTCGGAAGCAGCGAAGCCGAACCTGCCGCGCGGCTTCGGGACTGCCTGAACCAGGCTGGTCTTGCCGAGGGGGACTGTGACCGACGCGTTGCAGGCTATTCCAAGGGCATGCGCCAGAAGGTGGGCATTGCCATCGCCCTGGCGCGGCGGGCGCCGGTCATGCTGCTGGATGAACCCACCTCCGGCCTGGATCCCCAGGCTGCCTGGGAACTCAACAACAGTCTGCGCAGTCTGGCGAAGCAGGGGGTGACCATGCTCATGGCGACCCATGATCTCTTCCGTGCCCGAGAGGTTGCCAGCCGCATCGGCATCCTGGTCAACGGCTGCCTGCAGCAGGAGATCGATCCGGCCGAGGTGGCTGGGCCGGAACTCGAGGCCCGCTATCTGCAGGAGGTCCAGCAGGCACTGGGCGTCCAGGCGTGATCCGGCGACTTGTCGCCAAGGAGCTCACCGAACTGCGCCGTGACGGCCGAGTGCTCGGGAGTCTTGTGATTCTACTGTTGCTGGGGATGGGAGCCGGGTTCAGTGCCTGGCAGCAGGCCCGTGTTCAGCATCAGGCTTGGCATGCGGCCAGTGATGGCGAACATGAGCGCTGGCTGGGACAGGAAGCCAAGCATCCCCATTCGGCGGCCCACTATGGGGTCTATGCCTTCAGGCCTCCGGGTCCTCTGGCCGCATTCGACCCCGGTCTGTCGCCCTACCTGCCGGTAACGGTGTGGATGGAAGCCCATCGCCAGAACGAAGCGCTGTATCGGCCGGCCCAGGACTCAGGCTCCGCAGGCGGATTCATCCCGCTGTCGCCGGCGATTATCGTCGGCACTTTGCTGCCCCTGCTGCTGCTTTTGCTGGCCGCACCCATGATCAGCGGTGAACGGGAGCGAGGCACCCTGAGGCAGCTGCTGGCCCAGGGGGTCCGACCCGAGCGCATCGTCCTCGGCAAGGGTCTGGCGCTGGCGGTGCTGCTCCTGCTGTTGCTGCTGCCGCTCTGGCTGCTGGCCTTCGCGGCGCTGCTGATGACGGGGGCGCAGGGCGATGTCCTGCTGCGCTGGTTGCTGACCGGGCTGGCGGCGTTGCTCTTCCTTGGTGGATTCGCCGTGTTCTGCCTGCTGGTGTCCGCCTGCTGTCGCCAGACCCGTACCGCCCTGCTGCTGCTTTTGGGCATCTGGGCGTTTGGAACGCTGGTGGCGCCGAGAGGAGTGATGGAGTGGGCGGAAGCCCGACACCCGACGCCATCGGCCCTGGACTTCCGGCAGGCCATCGACGGGGGGCTGGCCGACGGCGCCGAGCGGGAACGGCGCATTCAGGCCCGGGCCAAGGCCCTGCTGCGTCAGTACGGTCTGGACGATCTGGACGATCTGCCGGTGAACTTCAACGCGGTGCGGTTGCAGGAGGGCGAGGAGCACGGCAACCGGGTTTTCGATGCGGTCTTCGGCGAGCTCCACGACGGCTATCTGGCCCAGGAGCGCTGGCTGCAGGGAGCAGGGTGGATGGCGCCGTTCCTGGCATTCCAGGCGCTGTCCAGCGGGCTGGCCGGATCAGACCTGCTGCACTTCCGCGATTTCGTCGACAGCGCCGAAGCCCATCGGCGGATGATCCAGAAGGCGATGAACGATGCTATTTATCTTCAGCCTGAAACGGATGGCCGGCGCTACGTGGCCGCTCCGGAACTCTGGGCGACGATCCCGACCTTCGACTACCGGCCGCTGGCCACCGCTGACGTGATGGCCTTCTATGGTCCGGGGTGGACTGCATTGATCGCCTGGTTCGTCGTCCCGCTTCTGGCTCTGATGGCCGTGTCCCGGCGTCTGGCACCGTGACCACGGCATTTTTCGTGGGCGTTTGCCAAGAACGTTCGATCACGCGGTCGCGGAAGGAACATGCGACGGGACGGCCGCGGCATGGTTTTGTGAGAGCCCCCATTGGGGGCGATCAGCGCCGTCAGGCGCTGCAGATATTCATCACCCGCACTGCGGGCTCCCACAACCGCGTCTCGCCGGCAGGTCCTAGCCCGCAAATCTCACCGATTCACGGCTGCGGACGCGGAGCTACCGGCAAATCCTGCGTTGCGCTCGGTCCGGGTGCTCAACGTACTGTCAAGTACGCCTGGGGCCCGAACTGTGGCGCGCCTTGTCTTTTCCGATATCTCCACGCCCTCGCTTCGCGCATCGGTGAGATATGCGGGCTAGATGCTCTTCGGGTCGCGATTGTGTGTTGAGGGATGTTCCGTGAAGGTGCTGGGTTTGAACCGGACCGTGCTGCTGGGCGAGTGGCGTCTGCTGTCGCGGGATCCGGCCGCCTGGGTGGCGCTGCTGGTGCTGACTGCGGCGCTGCTGGGAGCACTGGTCCAGGGGTTGTCCCGCGAGCAGGCCGTGGCAGCATCCCTGGCGCGATGGGCCGATACGGATGCGGCCCACATGGAAGCCGCCGCGGATCTTGCCCGCAGGCTCGAGCGCGACGGCGGCGACATTTCCAGTTTTCGCGATCCGCGCAACGCGGACGTGGTCGGGCGGCGCCTAGGTGTTCAGCATCTGGCCCTGCCATCGACGCGGCTTGGGGCGCTGGCGGTGGGGCAGACCGATCTCCATCCGGCCTGGCACCCGGTTTCCCTGGAGTCCCGGGACCGACTGCTGGCGGAGGGCGAACTCACTCATCCACGGCGTCTGGCGGTGGGACCCTTCGATGTGAGTTTCGTGGTGGTGTTCATTGCCCCCTTGCTGCTGCTGGGACTGCTGGCCAGCGTACCGGCCCGGGAACGGGAAGCCGGGATGCTGCCCTGGGTGGTGATGCAGGGCGGCGGCTTCGGCAGCTGGCTGCTCGGGCGGGTGCTGCCGCGGTCGCTTCTGGTTTTGGTCCCGATCCTGATCGTGGGTGTGCTGGCGCCCCTGCTGCAGGCGAGCCCTGATGGGGTGGCTGGCGACGGCCAGACGCTGGTGCGGGGACTGATCTGGTGCGCTCAGGTCACCGTCTATCTCGCGTTCTGGGCTGCGCTGGCCCTGTGGGTGGGGACGCTGCCCCTGGATGGCGCGCGATCGGCCCTGGCTCTGGCCTTCGCCTGGTTGCTGTTCGTGGTGTTGATCCCGTCAGTGAGTCAGGTCGCCCTTGATCTCGCTCACCCGCAGCCTTCGAGAATGGCCTATGTGGACGCCATGCGGGCGGCCACCGACGTCGCTCGGGCCGAAGGCAGTGAGACGCTCGCCCGTTACCTGGAGGACCATCCGGAACTGGCTGGTGAGACCGTTGATCTGGATGACTTCTTTGCCCAGCGGCTGCTCGTCCAGGAGCGGGTCGAAGATGAGCTCGCACCCCTTTCCGCCGCCTTTGAGGCGCAGCGGGCTGCGCGTGCCGGGCAGGCGGCCTGGTTGCGACTGGCTTCACCGGCCTTGCTGGCCATGGATGGGCTGGCGGATGCTGCTGGTACGGGTGAGCCCCGTCATCGTCACTTCATGGATCAGGTCCATGGTTTCCACGAGCAGTGGCATGCTTTCTTCGCGCCGCGGGTGTTGTCCGGGGAGCGTTTCTTCGACCACGAAGGGGTGCCGGGCTTCATTTACGAAAAGGAGCCGCTGAGCCGTTTGCTGCCGCGAAGCATGCTGCTGCTGGCCTCGACATCCGTCTTTGTCCTGATTCTCGGATGGTTGGCGTTGCGTCGCTGCCGCAGTCTGCCTAAGGTCATCGGCAACGGTTGAACTGTTCACCTACTGCAGCGGAGGTTTTGTGGATGACTGTTAGCGACCAGGACGGCCCGGCCAGAGACAGTGACATCAGCGGTCCGTCCGCCGCCAAGCCTTCTGCCAATGGCCCTATGCAGGGCCTTCTGAGCCACTTCT
>SLTB01000197.1 GCA_007130155.1 Pseudomonadales bacterium | reverse complement strand
TTTTCTTTGTGGAAGCCCGCAGTGCGGGGGATCAGCGTCGTCATGCGCTGCATCAATCCATCGCACGCACTGCAGGCTCCCACACGTGCGTCGCGGCACCGAAGCCATCCGCCAGATTCGATCGATCGGGCCCGCTACCCCAGCAATGTCAGCGCCCGATCAATCAGTGGCCCCATGGACAACCGGGTGGTCTCCCACAACGGATCGTCGCGCTTGCCGCGTCGATGCAGCATCAGGTTGAAGCCGCTAATGGCCGCGAACTTGTAGGCCGCAAGTGCCCGGTACCAGGACAAATCGGGCAACGGTTCGCCCCAGGCCTCTTCGTAGAGACGCATCAAGGTATCCGGATCGAGAAAGGTCGCTCGGCCGCTGTCCTCATGCCACGCTGTGCGATCGCTGAAGGTACAGATCCAGCCCACGTCGTTGAGGGTGGCGCCGATACCGGTCAGTTCCCAATCGATCACGGCCTTGAGGTTGCCATCGGTTGAGCAGAACAGGTTCGCGGTCTGAAAATCGCCGTGGAACAAGCCGATGGGCGCGCCCTCGGGAATCGTCTCGAGCAACCTCTGCCGCACCTCTGGCGCCCGAGCCAGCCTCTCAGGGTCTGCCGCCCGCTCCACCAAACGGTCCCAGCGGGTGACGTCCTCATTAAAGGGCAGGGGATCACCAAGATAGGAAATCTGCCGCCAGTCGATGCGATGCACGCCGGCCAGCGCTGTCATCACCTGTCGTCCCAATTCATGCAGGGTGACAGCATCGAGCCGGCTGCCCCATTCACCCTCCGCCAACCGCAACACGTCGCCCTCGAGCTTGGCTACGACGAAATAGGGACGTTCGAACCACTTGAGCTCTTCACCTTCGCCGCCACTCCAGCGCACGCTGCAGTGGGGTACAGCGCTGCCGTCCAGGGCGTTGAGAACGGCCACCTGACGCATCACGTCTGCCGTCCCGCGCCATTGCACGTTTGGTGGCGGCAGGCGCAAGAACCAGGATTCCTCGCGGCCGCCACTGCGTACGCTGAAACCATAGGCGAAGCCCGCGTGGCCCGGCATCATGTGCACATCGAAAACCTGCGCTTCTGGATCATCGTATTTGCTGCGCACGAACAGCCTTAGCCGTTCCTCGAGTTCCGGCAATTCCACCCGTTGCTCCCTTCCCAGAAGTCGTGATCTGTGGATATACCTTCTCGCCGCCCGAACCTCAAGGAAACCCGTTGCCCCGCGGCTGATCCAGGTCATGATGACAAGCACCCGCCTGTGCCATCATGAACTCGGCTAAGCCCAGGGAGAGTGCCCCATGATCACGATGCTCGAAGCACGGCAGGTGCGTCCCGAAACACCGGTCAGTGCGTTCGACTTCGATACCACGGCTGACCTGCCGCCCCTGCAGGACGGCATCGGTCAGGAGCGCGCATCACGAGCGGTGCGTTTTGCCCTTGACATGCGCGCCAGCGGCTACAACCTGTTTGTTCTCGGTGACCCCGCGACAGATCGCCGGCATCTGGTGGACGCCCTGGTCACGGAAACTGCTCGCGATCAATCGACGCCCTCTGACTGGTGCTATTTCCACAACTTCGCTCATCCCGACCGCCCTCTCGCACTCAGGCTTCCCGCCGGCGAGGGCAGCCGCCTCGCCAAAGATGCGGATCAACTGGTGGAGGATCTGCGCTCAGTGATTCCTTCCCTCTTCCGGGAGGAGGACTTCCAGCACCGGATCAACGACATTCAGAAGACCTTCGCCGAACGCCAGAAGGCCGACCTCAAGGCTCTGGACGCTGAGGCCGAGACTCATGGCCTGACGCTGCTGCAGACGCCGGATGGCTTCGCCTTCGCTCCCGTCCGCGATGGCAAGGTACTCGACAACGACGACTTTTCCGCCCTTCCCGAATCCGAGCGCAACGCCATAGGCGAGGCCATCGAGAAAATGAGCACCCGGCTGATGGAGAAGCTCCAGGACCTGCCGGCGCGCCAGCAGGCCCTGGTTCGGGAACAGAAGGCCATGGCACGGGAATTCATAGAAGCCGCCGTGAACCGGCTGGTGGCACAATTGCGCAAGCGCTGGGGGGGCTGGGCAGAGATCACCACCTGGCTCGTCGCTCTGGCGGGGGACGTGATGGATCATGCCCAGACCATCCTCGCCCTGGAGCAAGATCAGGGCCCACCAGGAACCATGACCCAGCGCTCACCGGAGCATTTCTATAGCCGCTACCGGGTCAACCTGCTCATCGACCGCAGTGCAGGCGGGGGCGCGCCGGTTGTATTCGAGAGCCATCCCACTCTCGAGAACCTCGTCGGTCGACTGGATCACCGCAGCGAACTCGGATCGCTGGTCACCGACTTCACGTTGATCAAGCCCGGTGCCCTGCATCGCGCCAACGGCGGCTACCTACTCATCGAGGCCGAGCGGCTGCTCAGTAAGCCCTTTGCCTGGGATGCCCTGAAGCGTGCCTTGTTCGACGCAGAAGTCCGCATCGAAAATGCCTCTGAGTACCTCAGTTTCGGGCATGTCCTGAGCCTAGACCCTGAACCGATCCGGCTCGATGTCAAGGTCATCCTGCTCGGCTCACGCAGCACCTACTACCTGCTGTCGGCCTACGATCCGGATTTCCCGCAGCTCTTCAAGGTACCCGCAGATCTCTCCGACAGGGTGGATCGCAGCAATGCCAATACTCAGCGCTACGCCCTCTTGCTCGGCAGCATCGCCCGCAACGAGAAGCTGCTGCCCCTGGCACCGGACGCGGTAGCCCGCATCGTCGACCATAGCGCACGACTGGTCGGCGACGCCGAAAAGCTGTCCGCCCACACCCGACGCCTCGCTGACCTGGTGAGGGAATCCGATCACCTCTGCCGCGGGGAGGCCGCCAAGGTGATCCGCGCGGCCCATGTCCAAGCCGCCATTGATGCCCACGTGGAGCGACTCGAGCGCATCCGTGACGACGTCCACGAGCGCATCACCCGCGGCACCGTGGTGATCGCCACCGAGGGCCAGCAGATTGCACAGGTCAACGGTTTGTCCGTACTTCAGATCGGCGACTTCATGTTCGGCCAGCCATCCCGCATCACGGCCACTGCGCGGCTCGGGCGAGGGGAGATCGTCGATATCGAGCGCGAGGCCCGACTCGGTGGCAACATCCACAGCAAGGCGGTGATGATCCTCGGCGCCTTCATCGGCCAACGCTACGCACAGCGAAAGCCCCTGTCTCTGCACGCCACCCTTGCTTTCGAGCAATCCTACGGTGGCATCGAAGGCGACAGCGCCACCATCGCCGAGGTCTGTGCCCTGCTGTCAGCCTTGGGCCAGATCCCCCTGCGGCAGGACATCGCGATCACGGGCTCCATGGACCAATACGGCCGGGCTCAGGCCGTAGGCGGGGCCAACGAGAAAATCGAGGGATTCTACGATGTTTGCACCGCCCGTGGCCTGACCGGCACCCAGGGCGCCTTGATCCCGGCCGACAACCTCCGCCACCTGATGCTGCGCCGGGATGTGGCGACTGCCATCGATGCAGGCGAGTTCAAGGTCTGGACCATGGACACCGTAGATGACGCACTGGCCCTGCTCTCCGGCCTCGACGCAGGCACCCAGGACCAGACGGGAGAATGGCCCGAGGACAGCTTCAACGGTCGCGTCCAAGCCCGGATCCAGGAACTCTCGGAGTTGACCCGCAGCCTGGGCCGACTGGGGGATGCGCCAGCCGCTAGCACTGTGCCGGATGCGCCTGCTGCACCACCTGGGCCACCGCCCGCACCGGAGGACAACCCGTGAAGCGCCGCATTATCATCGCCGTCGACGCCGCCGCGCCACGCCGCGATGCACTGGATGCCGTGGCGGCGTTGTACCGGGAAAGCACCCTGGAAATCGCCGGCATCTTTATCGAGGACGACAATCTCGAGCGCCTCGCCACATTGCCGTTCGCCCGCGAAATCAGGCTCAGCGGTCAGCAGAGCGCAGGCCTCGACCCGAACCTGCTGCGACTTCAGCTCGATGCCTGTGCGGCCGAGTTCGAAGCCATCTTCCGGAATGCGCGCACGGCTTTGCGCCGCCCGGTCAGCTTTCAGGTACTGCGCGGTGATGTGCTGCTGGCGTTGCAACAGGCCGCCGCCGAAACGGATTTAGTCGTGGTCGGACGATCTATCGCCCGCGCCGGCCTACGCACTTGGCTTGGCGTTCAACCCGAGCAGCTGTTGACAGCCCTGGCAGGCAGTCCAACGCCGGCAGGCCTGCTTTTCGTCCACGAGCCCTGGGCTAGCGGGGGGTGCGTGATGGTGCTCGACGACGGCAGTGACACTGCTGAACGCGCCAAGGCCCAAGCCATGGCCATGGCCGCAGCTGACGGGCTGCCGCTGGAATTCTGTCGCCTGGCAGGCAGCGAAGTGGATGGCGACTACGACGAGGCCGAACCTGTGCCCGCCATCGCCAACCTGGAGGAATTAAGGCGCCACTGCCAAGCCCGCGACCCGCGCCTGCTGGTGCTGCCAGATTCTCCTGCGGTCCGTGAGTGTATCGACTTGTGCGAACTGCTGTGCGACCTCCCCGCCTCGGTGGCCATCACCCGCTGAAGTACGACCGACCCTGCCGGCATGGCGGGCGACGGATCACTCCGGGGCGGGCCCTGGATACTCGTCGCGCAACACTCGCTTCAAGATCTTGCCACTGGGATTGCGCGGGATCTCGTCGACAAACGCCACCGCTCTGGGCAGCTTGAAGCGGGCGAGATGGTCGCGACACCAGCTCAGTACGGCCCCCTCATCCAGAGTCGGATCCGTTCGCACCACCACCGCGAACGGTGACTCACCCCAGCGCTCGGAGGGCTGCCCGATGACCGCCGCTTCCCGGATGCCCTCATGGTCCATGAGCACGTTCTCGACCTCCGCCGGGTAGATGTTTTCACCGCCGGAGATGATCATGTCCTTGATCCGGTCCTGAATGTAGACGTAACCCTGCTCGTCCATGATCGCGCCGTCCCCCGTCTTGAGCCATCCGTCCAGCATGCTCTCGGCCGTGGCATCCGGCCGTTTCCAGTATCCGGTCATTACGTGGGGGCCCCGGATCATCACCTGACCAGGGGTATTGGGGGGACAGGTTTGGCCCTCGTCATCGACGATCTTGACCTCCGTGTGGAAGAACGCCTTGCCGGTGGAACCGATGCGCTGCATCGCGCTGTCCGGATCGATGAGGCAGCCGGGGCCACAGGACTCGGTGAGGCCATACACCTGATGAATCTCGATGCCGAGTTCCGCATAGGCCCCGATCAGCGAAGTGGGTACCGGCGCCGCGCCGGACATGC
This sequence comes from Pseudomonadales bacterium, assembly GCA_007130155.1. Classification (GTDB taxonomy): domain Bacteria; phylum Pseudomonadota; class Gammaproteobacteria; order Pseudomonadales; family Azotimanducaceae; genus SLTB01. The sequence continues at coordinate 647 of SLTB01000197.1, read as the reverse complement.
ACCAGCGCAGGCTCTCGTGGTCGAACTGCTCGCGATCCGTGACCTGAAGCATGACATTGAGCATGGCAGGCACGGCAAGGGCGGTGGTGATCTTCTCGCTGTCAATCAGCGCCCAGGCCTGACGCGGATCGAAGGCACGCAGGACGACGCTGGTCACACCGCTGTAGACGTTGAGGGTGGCTGGCGTCAGTGCGCCGACGTGGAACAGCGGCAGGGCCAGCAGATAGCGGTCACCAACGCGCAGATCAGCGGTGGCGGCAATGGTCAGCACCGCCCACATGGCAGTGGTATGGGTGTGCATCACGCCCTTGGGCAACCCCGTGGTCCCAGAGGTGTACATGATGTAGAGGAGATCATCGTCATGGCCACCCAGCGGTGGAGGCAAGGTCGAGGCAGCATTTCGCCAGGACTCATAGGGGATCGCGAATGCCTCCGCTGGGCCCCTTCCCACTTCGACCCAGCGCTGGATACTGGTGGCTGCGGTACGTCCCCGGATGCTGCTGACCGTGTCCGCAAACTCCTCACCGTAAATCAGAGTGCTAGTACCGCTGTCGCTTAGGATGAAAGTCAATTCATCCGCCACCAGGCGCCAGTTCAACGGCACCACCACCGCTCCGATACGGGCAATGGCAAAAAAGCTCTCCAGG
>SLTB01000325.1 GCA_007130155.1 Pseudomonadales bacterium | reverse complement strand
GCCGCGGGATTCCAGCTGGAAAACCGCCGTAGTCTCGGCCTTGCGCAGCAGGTCGAATACCGCCGGGTCTTTCAGCGGCAGGCTGGCGATATCCATGGGGGCTTCACCGGCCAGGCTGCGCTCCCGGTTCACGGCCTGCACGGCCCAATCGATGATGGTCAGCGTGCGCAGACCCAGGAAGTCGAACTTCACCAGACCGGCCTGCTCGACGTCGTCCTTGTCGAACTGGGTCATGACCGAGCCGCTTTCGTCCGCTACCAGGGGCACGAAGTCGGTGAGCTTGCCTGGGGCAATGACGACGCCGCCAGCGTGCCGGCCCATGTTGCGGACCAGACCCTCGAGCTTGAAGGCCATCTCCATGATCTCGCCGACTTCGTCGTTCTCGGCGACGAAACTGCGCAGGGCTTCCTCCTGCTCCATGGCCTTCTTCAGAGTCATGCCTACTTCGAAGGGAATCAGCTTGGAGAGCTTGTCAGCCAGGCCATAGGGTTTGCCCTGCACCCGGGCCACGTCCCGCACCACTGCTTTGGCGGCCATGGTGCCGAAGGTGACGATCTGGGACACGGCGTCGTGGCCATAGAGATCAGCCACGTGCGCGATGACCTTGTCCCGTCCCTCCATGCAGAAGTCAACGTCGAAGTCGGGCATGGACACTCGCTCCGGATTGAGAAAGCGCTCGAACAGCAGATCGTACTCCAGCGGATCGAGATCGGTGATGTCCAGCGCATAGGCCACCAGGGATCCGGCACCGGAGCCCCGCCCGGGCCCCACCGGGATGGCGTGTTCCTTGGCCCAGCGGATGAACTCCGCCACGATCAGGAAGTAACCCTGATAGCCCATCTGCAGGATGATGCCCAGTTCGAAGGCCAGCCGATCGTCGTAGACTTTGCGACGCTCGGCGTAATCCGGAGCATCCGCGTCCAGCAGTTTCGCCAGCCGCCGCTCCAGGCCCCGACGGGACTCCGCCTCGAAGAAGGAGACTTCGGTCTCCCCCGGCGGAATGGGGTAGTCGGGAAGAAAGTAGGTACCCAACTTAAGATCCAGAGCACAGCGACGAGCGATTTCCACCGTGTTCGCAAGCGCCTCGGGGAGATCGTCGAACAACTCCGCCATTTCAGCGGGCGTGCGCAGATACTGCTGCTCGGAATGGCGGCGCACACGCCGACTGTCCCCAAGTACCCGACTCTCATGGATGCAGACGCGGGTCTCGTGGGCCTCGAAGTCATCGCGATCCAGAAAACAGACCTCGTTGGTGGCCACCACCGGACAGCCATGGCGGGCCGCCAGGTCCACCGCGCCATGGACCCACCCGTCATCACCGGCTCGGCCGGTGCGCTGGACTTCCAGATAAAGCCGGTCGGGGAACAGCGCCAACCAGTCCGCGAGCAGCGCATCGGCCTCCTCGAGACGCTCATTCATCAGCAATCGGCCTACTTCACCATCGCGCCCTCCCATCAGGGCAATGAGACCCTCATGGTGGGTTTCGAGCCAGGAACGCTCGATCAACGCCCGCTGCTGACGCTGCCCCTCCAGATAGCTGCGGGAAACCAGTTCCGTGAGATGGCGATAGCCCTGAGCGTTCTGCACCAGCAGCGTCAACCGGCTCGCTTCGTCATCGTCACTGCGGCCAGCCAGCCAGACGTCGCAACCGGCGATGGGCTGGACACCGGCCGCCTGACAGGCCGCATAAAAACGGACCAGGGCGAACAGATTCGATTGATCAGTGATCGCCACCGCCGGCATGCCTTCGGCCTTGACCCGCTGCACCAGCTCCTTGACCTTGATCAGGCCATCGACCATGGAGTACTCGGTGTGGACGCGCAGATGGACAAAGGCGGGAGCAGTCATGACGGTTGCAGGCGTCCTTGGATGGGGGTTCAAAGTTCCATGGCCAAGATAGCACCCACGGCCGCGCATGTGGGATCGTTGCCGCTACGCGAGCGCAAATTGAGCCGCGCATCATGCTTTCCGTGGGATCGCCCAGCGGGCGCCATCGCCTGCCGGGCGGGCTTTAGACTCAACGTGCTCAGTCCATCGGCGAGCGCCGTGCGGCCATGGCCTTGCGCACCGGCGCGAAGCTCTTTCTGTGCAGAGGCGACGGCCCCAGGACCATCAGCGCAGCCAGGTGTTCCGCACTCGGATACCCCTTGTGACGAGCGAAGCCGTAGCCGGGATAGCGGGCGTCTTGTCCGACCATCTCCCGGTCGCGGGCCACCTTGGCGAGAATCGACGCCGCTGCGATAGCCGCCACTTTGCGGTCACCACCGATGATGGCCGTGGCGGGGCAAGGCAGCGCCGGCGTTCGGTTGCCATCCACCAGCACGTGGCCCGGCATTTCGCCGAGCGCTGCCACAGCGCGCTGCATGGCCAGCATGCTGGCGATCAGGACGTTCAGCCGATCCACCTCTTCCACTTCGGCGCGGCCAAGGGCCCACGCCAGAGCGCATTCCTGAATGATCGGTTCGAGCGCGGCCCTGCGGGCCGCAGTGAGGCGTTTGGAGTCGTCCAATCCCGCAATGGGACGGCTTGGATCGAGAATCACGGCAGCCGCCACCACGGGCCCGGCCAGGGGCCCCCGTCCGACTTCGTCGACACCGGCCACGCGCACATCAGCGCCGATATCCGCGCCCCCTTGCATCCACGACCATGCCAGCTGCACGTCCCTGCCCATGATCAGGCGGCCTCAGGCCTATGGATGCCGCGCTGAGCGAGTAATTCGAAGATGGCCCTGGCTGCCCGCTCTGACGCGCCCTGCCGCAGCGTTGCCGAGAGAACCGCAAACCGCTCCCGCAACGCGTCTGCTCGCGGCACTTGCTCTGTCAGCGACTGCGCCAGTGCTGCCGGCTCCACGGCCTGTTGCAGAAATTCAGGCACCAGCCGCTCGCCCGCCAGCAGATTCGGCAGGGCCACCCAGGGTGTATGCAGCAGCGGGCGGACCCACCACGCGGTTATGACATCCAGTCGATAGCCGACGACCATAGGCACGCCGAGCAGCATCGCCTCCAGCGTTCCGGTGCCGGATTTGATCAGGGCCAGATCCGCTGCAGCCAGGACCTCCGTACTGCGACCAGCCACGACCTGCAAACCTTGGCAACCTCGGACCGCAAGCTCGGAGCGGATCCAGCCCTCCGCCGCAGCGTCCACGGCCGCCACCAATATCGCTACCTTCGAGTGGGAGGCCTGAAAACGGATTGCGGCATCCAGAAAGTCCGGCAGCAGGCGGCGCAGTTCAGACCGGCGGCTGCCTGGCATCACCGCCAGCACCATGACGCCATCACCACCGACACCGAGTTCCGCCCGCAGTGCCGTGCGATCCGCAATCGGAGCGAGTTCATCGGCAAGGGGATGACCGACGAAGACCGCCGCCACGGGACTGTGCCGATACAGCTCCGCCTCGAAGGGATACAGGGTCAGTAGCTGATCCATAGCCCGATGGAAGCCCCGAAGCCGCCCTGGACGCCAGGCATAGATGGACGGACTGACGTAGTGAGTGACCGCAACACCCCGTCGCTTCAGGCTTCGCTCGAGGCCGAGATTGAATCCATTGAAGTCGATACCGACAAAGGCATCGATAGGAGCGGCAACAAAGGCCTGGCGCAGCTTCCGGCGACAGCGCCAGAGCCGGGGGAGGTTCAGCAACGGCTCGATCAGCCCATTCATGGTCAGGGCTTCGGTCGGCACAACCACATCGAGACCGGCTGCGCGCATGGCCGGGCCGCCGGCCCCCAGGAAGCAGACGCCAGGACAGCTGCGCTCGATGGCAGCCATGAGTCCGGCGCCAAGCCTGTCACCGGAGGGCTCCCCCTCCACCATTCCCAACCGAAGCGGCGACCGGGCCGCTTCACGCCAACCTCCAGAGCCCCTGGCAGCGCTGCCTTTTGCCGCTTTAATCGTCATGATCCCGGCCCCGACGCGGCCGCACGATGCCCTGCCGGGACTCGCTCACCGATCGGGTCAGGATTGCCAGATGCCCCTCGGGATCCGGAAGATCATGGATGCGAGCCAGGGCTTCGACCGTGCGCAGACCGGAGCGATACAGCAACCGGTAGGCGGCGCGCAGATTCACCAGCGCCTCTGAAGCGAACCCGCGGCGGCGGAGCCCCTCCAGGTTCAAACTCACCACTCGGGCCGGATGTCCGGCAACCGTGACGAAGGCAGGTACGTCCTTGAGCACCAGGCTCTTGCCCGCCACCATGGCGTGAGCGCCAATGCTCCGGTACTGGGGCACTCCCGCATACCCCCCCAGAATGGCCCAATCGCCCACGGTGACGTGGCCAGACGCCGAAGCATTGTTGGCAAAGGTGCAGTGGTCGCCAATCACGCAGTCGTGGGCCACGTGGGCATAGGCCATGAACAGGTTACGATTACCGATGGTGGTCTCGCCCCGATCCTGCACCGTCCCACGATGCACCGTCACGCCCTCGCGGAAAACGTTGTCATCGCCAACCACCAGCCGTGTCGCCTCCCCGGCGTAGGCCCGTGCGGGCGTCGCATCGCCAATGCTGGCAAACGGGTAGACACGATTGCGACAACCGAGCCGCGTCGGTCCACGAACAATGGCGTGGGCATCGATCACGCAATAGTCGCCCACCTCGACGTCGGCATCGATGATGGACCAGGGGCCGATGCTGACCCCGGAGCCGATCTGGGCCGAGGGATCAATAATGGCCCGGGGATCGATCATGCACGGGCCTCGACGCACATGATTTCGGCTTCGCAGGCCAGCTGCCCTTCCACTTCCGCACGGCAGGAGAACTTGGTCAGCGTACGCTTTGCCACCAGCAGCTTCGCCTCCATCCGCAGCTGGTCACCCGGCGTGACCGGGCGCTTGAAACGGGCCTTGTCGACGCCGGCGAGGTAGAAGATGGAGCCGGCTTCCTGGCTGCGGCCTGCGCCGGCCAGCGCGAGGATACCGGCTAACTGCGCCATGGCTTCGATGATCAGGACTCCTGGCATCACCGGCTGGCCAGGAAAGTGACCGGGGAAGAACGGTTCGTTCATGGTCACGTTCTTGATGCCGAGGATACGCTCACCCGCTTCAAGTTCCAGCACCCGGTCCACCAGCAGGAACGGAGGGCGGTGCGGCAGGACTTCCATAATGGCACGGATATCCATGGGCAGTTCAGTCATCGTTACTCCCGGCTCTCGCTTCAGGGTTTCTGATCGATTCTTTTCTCCAGCGCCATCAAGCGTCGGATCCATCCATCAAGCTGCAGCAGGCGCACCGCGCTGCGCTTCCAGTTCAGCGACGGCGCATGCAGGGTCCCCGAGGAGTACCTCCCCGGCTGCTCGATGCTGCGGGAAACATGAGTCATACCGGTAACGGTCACGTCGTCCACAATGCGGATGGGACCATCGCCACCAACGCCAACGCCCCCCGCGAGGACACAGCGGGCACCGATGCGGGTGCTGCCGACAATACCTACGCAGCCGCAAATGATGGTATCGCTGCCGATGTGGGCATTGTGGCCAATCTGCACCTGATTATCGATTTTCACTCCTGACTCGATGATGGTGTCGCCCAGAGACCCGCGGTCGATGGTCGAGTTGGCGCCCACCTCCACATCGTCTCCGAGGATGACGGTTCCCAGCTGGGCTATGCGCTCGGCACGCCCTCTGAAGCCCCGAGCAAAACCGAACCCATCGGCGCCGATCACGGCACCCGGATGAATCAGGACGCGCTGACCCAGGCGCGCAAACGAGCCTATGACCGCTCGCGAGAGGATGCGGGAACCCCCGCCGATCACCGCGCCGGCCTCGACCACCGCGCCGGCGCCGATCTCCACACCAGCGCCGAGATCGGCGCCGGAACCAATATAGGCCTGGGCCGCAATGCCGACTCCGGCACCGAGGACGGCGTCTTCGGCAACGCTGGCATCCGGATGAATACCGCAGGGCACCCGCATCGGGTCGTCGAACAACTGCGACACGCGGGCATAGGCCAGGTAAGGGTCAGCCACCACCAGGGCAACATGGGCCACAGCCGAAGCATCACGAGCTTTGACCAGCACGGCACCCGCGGCACTG
>SLTB01000091.1 GCA_007130155.1 Pseudomonadales bacterium | reverse complement strand
TCATCAGGGCGAGTGGGGCGCCGGTGGTCAGGCCCTCGAACACGCCGGAGAGAATCTGGACCCGATCCGGCTCACGCCGCTGGGTGGTGTGGCGGGACTGGCCGGGACGACGGCGATCGAGATAGAGCTGGATGTCCGCCTCGGTAAGCGGCAACCCCGGAGGGCAGCCATCGACGATACAGCCCAGGGCCGGGCCGTGGCTTTCGCCAAAGGTCGTGACCGTGAAAAGACGCCCGAAGCTGTTGCCAGACATGAGAATTCCAATACCTGAGGATCCGCGGCGGCGATCATAGCGCAGGCCGCCGGCGGCTTCAGCTTCGGCGGGCCCTAATCTCGAACAGACAACTGCAGCAGATTCGGACTGTCTTTGGGCCCGACCTTATGCGGGGGCTTCGCGTGCGGGGCCTAACCCGCAAATCTAACCGATTCACGGCTGCGGACGCGGATATGCCGGCAAATCCTGCCGGTCCGCCGGTGCGGTTGCGCTCGGTCCGGGTGCTCAACGTACTGTCAACAAGTACGCCTGCGCGCCCGAACCGTCGCGCGCCTTGTCTTTTCCGACATCTCCACGCCCTCGCTTCGCGCATCGGTGAGATATGCGGGCTAAACACGAAGGCAGGCCTGCGGACCGCGCGCGGTCTCGCCCACAGACAAATCCAGCGGATTCGGGCGGGCTGGAGGCCCGGGCGTCAGCCCTGCCCCAGACCCGCCAGCAGATCGGCGCGATCGATGATGCCCACCCCAAAGCCGCCAGCCTCGAGCTCCGGCCACAGCCACTTGAGCCTCGGCTCCCTGACCAGCAGCGCAGGCGCCGAGTTGCCCACCTCCAAAACCAGCAGTCCGCCGTCGCGCAGATGCTCTGGCACCGCCCGCAGCAAACGCTGCACCAGTTCCAGGCCATCCACGCCGCCACCGGCAAGCGCGGCGATGGGCTCGTGGCGAAACTCTTCCGGCATGCTCGCGAGGTCATCCGCATCCACATACGGCGGGTTGCACAGAATCACATCGAAGCTCGCGTCAGAGAGGCCCGCAAACAGATCGCCCTGCACCACGCGCACCCGATCCTCGAGCCCGTGGCGGCGGACATTGCGCTGGGCCACCCGAAGAGCGTCGGCATCGATATCCGAGAGCACCACTTCCGCCTCCGGAAATGCCATGGCGGCAGTGATGCCGATGCAGCCGCTGCCCGTGGCAAGGTCAAGGATGAATTGAGGCTGCCGTTGCCCCAGCCAGGGTTGCAGCCCGGCATGCAGCAGCTCGGCCATGGGGGAACGCGGTATCAGCACACTCGGGTCCACTTCGAACTCCAGACCGGCGAAGCGGGCCAACCCGGTGAGGTAGGGAACCGGGACGCGCTCATCGATGCGGCGGGCAAGGCAGGCTGCCAGCATAGCCGCTTCCTGTCGGGTCACGCGGGCATCGAGCAGCACATCGGCACGATCCTCAGGCACCCGCAGCCAGCCCAGCACGAGCGCCACCGCCTCGTCCCAGGCAGAATCCGTACCATGGCCATAGTGCAGCTCGGCCCGGGCCAGCTGCGAGGCGGTCCAGCGCAGCCAATCCCGCAGGGTCTGCAGCTCCGGCGGTGCCGCTTCCCGTGATCCGATAGCCATAGACCGTTGCTCAGTCAGCCGACTGCTGAACGACGATCTGCACCACGGCATCTTCGTCACCCAGCACGCCCGGAATCAGGGCACCCACGCCATAGCCTGCAACGGTGCGCTCAGGCAGGACGCCGCCGAGGCGGGCCGCGAGGCGCTCGGCCCGCTCACGGGAGGCGGCCAGAGTCGCTTCACTGCCCCGACCACGATCGCGCAGGTGCACCACCAGCCAGAGCTCCGATGCTGGCGCGAGCCCCGAGGCAGCCTCTCCCAGACCCTCCAGCAGCGGCCCAATGTCGCCATCCGCCTCGCCATCGGTGGTGAACACCAGCGGCAGGCGAAGCACGCCGGTGTCGCGCAACGCACGGGCCATGAGGTTCGGGTCAGCCGAGGCCGGATCGGTCTGTTCCATGAAAATCTCAGCCATGTGCGCTAGCACCTCACGTGTGCCACGCTGCACCACGTAGAGCATGGTCAGCACGGGGCCCGCTGCCGTCGCCCGGGGGACGGCGACATAAAACTGAGTACCATCACCACCATAGAGGTCGGCCACTTCGAACTGTCGATGGGCCCAATAGGTGCTCGGCCCGCAGTCGCGACTCTGGCATTCGTACCAGGGCTCGCCACGCAGCTGCTCGCGCAGATGCGTAAACACGGCCTCCGACGTCACACCACGAGGATGGCGCCAGGTGACACTGCTCAACCGACCCTTGACCTCTCGGGACGTACGCGGCTGCATGAATCCGTCCACCCGGGAGATGCGATCCACCGGCACCGAATGGCTGCGGACGGCCTGCTCCCTCGTCGTATAGGCCACCTCGGCACCCGTAAAAGGCTCGATGCCCATTGCCGCCTGCTCAGCCCAGGCCAACGGCCCGAACAAGGCGCAGGTGGCCAGCAAACCCGACAGGGCGAGGCCATGCAGTTTCGAAACGGCAACCCTTCCGCTTGGGAAGGTGGTCGAGACATTCATCATCATTCTGCGTCCTGCTCCAAGCCCGCTGTCGATGCCACGAACGCCACATCGTCCCGTTGCTCGGCCAGCATCAGGCGCACCAGCACTTCAGCCAGGGCACGACCTTCGAAAAGGATTTCGTGCAACCCCTGGACGATGGGCATGGTGACCTCGAGCTCCCGTGCCCGGGCATGCACCACCGCAATGGTGTTGACACCCTCAGCCAGTTTACCGACTTCTTCCTGGGCCTGGGCCAGGGAAGCCCCCTGCCCGACCGCATAACCGAGCTGATGATTGCGCGACAGGGGCGAGGCGCAGGTCACCATGAGGTCACCCACGCCGGCAAGACCGAGAAAAGTCAGTGGATTCGCTCCCTGACTGACTGCGAACTGACTCATCTCCGCCAGCCCGCGGGTGATGAGCATGGCCCGGGTGTTCTGGCCCGCACCAAGCGCCGCGGCCATGCCCGAGGCGATGGCATAGATGTTCTTCAGCGCCCCGGCGAGTTCGACGCCGTAACGATCGGGATTGGAATAGACCCTGAAAGAGCGGGAATGCAGGGTATCCTGCACCCGGCTGCGCAGATCGGCGTCGCTGCTGGCCACCACGGTGCCGGTGTAGTCACCGCGGGCGATCTCCTCGGCGAGATTCGGTCCCGACAACACGCCCACCCGGGCGTCCGGGCAATAGCTCTCGAGGATCTCGCTCATCAGCCGAAAGACGCTTCCGCTGACCTCCGGCGCGTGGGCTCCCGGCCCCTCGATCCCCTTGGTCGTGCTGATGACGAGCGTAGCGGGCCGCAGCAAGTGCGCCATATCTGCCGCCACTTCTCGAATGGAGGCACTCGGCACCGCCACGAAAACCATGCCCGCGCCGCTCAGCGCCCGCTGCAGATCCGCCATCGCTTCCACCCGCCGATGAAGCGCATGGCCTGGCAGATAGCGGCGATTCTCACCCCAGCGGCGAGTGTCCTCCACCTGCTCAGGGTCACGCATCCACAAGCGCACCTCATGGCCCCGGGCAGCAATGATGTTGGCGATGACCGTGCCAAAGTTGCCTCCTCCCAGCACGGCCACCACTTCGGGACTCCGTTCGGCACTGCGTCCTGCCATGCATACCCCACATGAGCGAATGGTCTGCGCTGCGGCAACAGTCGCGGCAGCGGACTCGACCTCAAGCGCTGCTGCATCAGCGCTTGTCGGAGCCGCTGGACGGAAGCTGGTGTCAGTTCAGTTCACCGAGCAGACGATTGATCCGCCGCACGTAGGCCGCAGGATCCTCGAGCGGGTCGCCTTCCGCCAGCGTCGCCTGATCGAACAGGACCTCCGCGAGATCCGCTGCCCGGGCTTCATCTTCGCTGACCGAGAGCCGCCTCACCAGCGGATGGTCGGGATTGATCTCGAGAATCGGCTTGCTGGCCGGTGGTTCCTGTCCAGCCGCCTGCAGCAGGCGGCGCATCTGGGCACCCATGTCATGCTCCGGGATGATCAGACAGGCCGGCGAATCCGTCAGGCGCCGCGACAGCCGCACCTCGGCAACCCGGTCGCCAAGGGTCTTGCTGACCCGTTCAACGGCGGCATGGGGCGCGTCATCATCATCCGGTTTCTTCGCCGCATCCCCCCCCGTCTCGTCGATGCCAAGAGCTTCGAGATCAAGATCGCCCCGGGCCACGTCACGCAGGGCCTTGCCGTCAAATTCACCGAGCTGCGTCATCAGCCACTCGTCAAGCCGGTCAGTCAGCAGCAGTACCTCGACGCCATGCTTGCGGAACACCTCGAGATGAGGCGAACCCTTGGCGGCCGCAAAGCTGTCGCCGGTGACGTAGTAGATGTGCTTCTGCTCGGGCTTCATGCGCGCGACATAGTCCGCAAGGCCATGGGGCTGTTCGGCAGCATCGTCAAGGGTGGTAGCAAAACGCAGCAGCTTGGCGATGCGTTCCCGATTACTGAAGTCCTCCGCCGGCCCCTCCTTGAGCACCCGACCGAACTCCTTCCAGAACGCCTGGTAGTCATCGGGCTGCTCCTTGGCCAGCTTTTCGAGCAGATCGAGAATACGCTTGGTGAGACCGGCACGGATACTATCGACCCGCTCATCCTCCTGCAGCAATTCCCGGGAGACGTTCAAAGGCAGATCGGCCGAGTCGATGACACCCCGAGCGAAACGCAGGTACAGGGGAAGGAACTGCTCCGCGTTGTCGAGGATGAACACCCGGCGGACGTAGAGCTTCAAACCCCGCGGCGACTCCCGATCGTAGAGATCGAAGGGCGCACGCTTAGGCAGGTACAAAAGGCTCGTGTACTCCAGCTTGCCCTCTACTCGATTGTGGCTCCAGGCCAGAGGATCCTCGAAATCGTGAGCGACATGGTGGTAGAACTCCCGGTACTCGTCATCGCTGATGTCACTTCGGGCGCGCGTCCAAAGTGCCTTGGCTGCGTTGACCGTCTCCCATTCTTCCACGGCCTCAGCTTGCGGTTCATCCGCATCGTCGCCCTGATCAGAAAGCTTGCGCAGCTGCACGGGAATGGCAATGTGATCGGCGTACTTCTTGATCACGCTGCGCAGGCGGAAAGACTCGAGAAACTCGTCCGCGTCCTCGCGCAGCATCAGGATCACGGTGGTGCCACGCTCGGAGCGATGGCAAGGCTCAATGTCATAATCGGCCTCCCCGGTGGACGACCACTGCCATCCCTGCCCAGGTGGATCCCCGGCACGGCGCGTCTTCACGACCACGCGATCAGCGACGATGAACGACGCATAGAAGCCCACACCAAACTGACCGATGAGCTGAGCATCCTTGGCGCGGTCACCGCTGAGCTGCTCTAAGAATCGCGCCGTGCCGGAACGAGCGATGGTACCGAGATTTTCGATCAGCTCATCCCGGTTCATGCCGATACCGTTGTCGCTGATACGGATCTCCCGCGCCTCCCTGTCCACTTCGATGCGCACGCGGCAATCCGGATCATCCTCGAGCAGTTCCGGCTGCTCGAGCGACACGAAACGCAGCTTATCGGCAGCATCGGAGGCGTTGGAGATCAGCTCCCGCAGAAACACTTCACGATTGGAGTAAAGGGAATGGATCATCAGCTTGAGCAGCTGCCGGGCTTCGGCTTCGAACCCCCGGGTTTCCCGAGTCGTGGAGGCTGTGGTTTCTGCGGTCATGGATGGCTGTTCCCCGTACGGTGAAAGAAGGTGGAGCAGCGGAAATGGGGCCGGAATGACCAAAGTTCAAGCCCGGCATTAGGATAGGCGCCGCCGTGCAGAGGTCGATCAGGAGACTGGGCACCGTCGCAACAAGGAACGGTCGGGCCCCGTTGCAGCGTCATTCATCGCCGGGACGGGGGGCTCCCGCGCTGCCAGCCAGTCCTTCGACAGAAGGTTGTGGGAGCCCACCGGGTGGGCGATCCCCGCCCTCGGGAGGCTCTGATCTGGGTGCGCCGCAGAGCGGGACGAACCCAGCTCAGAGCCTCATTAGTCGATTCAGTGGGTCATAAATGCT
>SLTB01000200.1 GCA_007130155.1 Pseudomonadales bacterium | reverse complement strand
TCATGTCGGAGAAATGGGCGGAAGAGGTCCAGATCTTCTGGCCGTTGATGATGAAATCGTCGCCGTCCTCGACTGCGCGGGTCTGCAGATTGGCCAGGTCGCTGCCTGCGCCGGGTTCCGAGTAGCCCTGGCACCAGACAATCTCGCCGCGAATGGTCGGACGGATCCAGCGCTCCCGCTGCTCAGGCGTACCGCACTCGAGCAGCGTGGGCACGAACATGGATATGCCCTGATTGGCGAGCCCGGTTGCGGCGCCGACGCGATGGAATTCCTCGGCGGTGATGAAGCTCTCGAGGATGTCCGCGCGACCGCCGTGACCGCCGTACTCTTTGGGAATGGTCTTGGCTGTGTAGCCGCGCTCGATGAGCATGGCCTGCCAGCGCCGGCCGTTCTCGCTTGGGCGGCCATCGGCATCGGTCATCGGCTGGCGCCAGATCGATTGGTTGTCCGCGAGGAACGCGCGAACGTCGTCGCGATAGCGCTCGTAGGCTTCAGATAGGGTCAGGTCCATCGGTGCTCCCCGCGCTTTTCCCAGTCAGAGGTCAGTGATCAATGCGCGTGCATTATGGCAGAGCCGTCATGGGTTTCGCAGCCACATCTGGGTATGATCCACCCATGAAGGAGTACATGCATGAGTGAAGGCAATCGCTACGTGGTGGTCACCAAGAAGGACTGCCCCACCTGTCAGCTCATCGAGCCGGCGCTCGAGGAGCTCGCAAAGCAGAGCACCCTGAAGGTATTCAATCAGGACGGGCCGGACTTTCCGGTGCTTACCGGCGCCGAAGTGGTGGACGATCACGAACTCGACGGCTCCTGGGCACTGAACGTGGAGATCGTGCCGACGCTGGTCTGCTACCAGGGCGATCAGGAGGTCGGCCGGACGGAAGGGTGGGAGCGTGCCGCCTGGCGGCAACTCACCGGCTTCGACAGTCTCGGCGAGGCGCTGCCCGAGTTCCGCCCTGGCTGCGGCTCGCTGACCCGGGATCCCAGCATCGCGCCGCGCCTGGAAGCGCGGCATGGCAGCGGTCGCCTGAAGGCTCGCCGACTCACCCTGGCCAGTCTCGAAGACGCCATCGAGGTCTGCTACGAGCGTGGCTTCAGCGACGGCCTGCCCGTGGTGCCGCCGACGCCCGAGCGGGTGATCACCATGCTCTCCGGCACCCAGCGTGATCCGGGCGAGATCCTCGGTGACGTCCCGCCGGATCTGGTACCGGTGAGTATCGAGAAAGTGGCCATCAACGCCGTCATGGCCGGATGCCGGCCCGAGTATCTGCCGGTGGTGATCGCGGCGGTGGAGGCGGCCCTCGACGAGCCGTTCTGCATGCATGGGCTGCTGGCGACCACCTATTTCTCCGGCCCCATGGTGGTGGTCAGCGGGCCTTTGGCGCGGCGGATCGGCATGAACGCCGGGGTCAACGCGCTGGGGCAGGGCAACCGGGCCAATGCCACCATCGGCCGTGCCCTGCAGCTGGTGATTCGCAACGTCGGCGGCGGTCGGCCGGGTGGCGTGGATCGGGCGACGCTGGGCAATCCAGGCAAATACACGTTCTGTTTTGCGGAGGACGAGGATCTGGCCTGGACCTCCCTGTCCGAGGATCGCGGCTTCGCTCGTGAGCAGACCACGGTGACGTTGTTCGCCGCAGATGGCGTTCAGGGTATCGTCGATCAGAAGGCCCGTGAGCCCGAGCCGCTGTGCCGTTCCTTTGCCGCCGGGCTGCGAGTGGTGTCCCATCCGAAGATGGTGCAGGCGCCGGATGCCTTCCTGGTGGTCAGCCCGGAGCATGCTCGGGTGTTCCACGATGCCGGCTGGAGCAAGCAGCAGGTCACCGAGCGCCTGCACGAACTGCTGCTCATCGACGGCAGCGAACTCGTTCAGGGCGCCGGCGGCATGGCGGAAGGTCTGCCGGCCAAGCTCGGCGGGCGCAGGTTCAGGAAATTCAGGAAAAACGGTCTCACCCTGGTCCGTGCCGGTGGGGGGGCGGGGATGTTCTCCGCCATCATCGGCGGCTGGGGCGCCAGCGGCGAGATCGGCAGTTCACCGGTGACCAAGGAGGTACGATCATGAGCGAAAGCGTATTACTCGACCCCGGCTCCGAACGGGACCCGGCGGAGCGGGAGCCCCACGGTCTGCCTGTGGATCTCGCGGGCAAGACCGTAGGTCTGCTGGACATCTCCAAGCCTCGGGGCGACGTTTTTCTCGATGAGATCGCCCGGCTGCTCGAAGCCGAGGGCGCGGCGGTGGCCCGCTTCAAGAAACCAACGTTCACCCGTCCGGCCCCGACCGGGCTGCGGCAGGAGATCGCTGAGCAGTGTGATCTGGTACTGGAAGGTCTGGCCGACTGAGGTTCCTGTACGTCGTGCAGTCTGCATGACATCAGCGACCTCGATGGCCGCGGCATACCGGGTGGCTTCGTGGCTTCCGAGGAGTTCCGCGATGCCGCCAAGGCTCAGGGCGATGCCCTGGGTTTTCACGCCAGGGCGTACTACGTGCCGCATCCGATCCAGGATCGCAGCGATGAGGAAATGAAGGCGCTGGCAAGGGATGCCCTGCCGGGGATTCTCGACATGCTCCGGCGGAATCCGGCGCGGGACAACGAGTTGTGATTCGACCGTCCCCGCCGATTAGCTGTGTCTGGGCTTAGCCGAGACTTGAGCGGTGGGGCCGCCTGATTCCTGCGCATCATTGCACTGCCGGGGCAACCCTATGCCCCGGCAGGCAGCTAAGCATCAGCGCCGAGCCTTGCGGGCAGCGTAGCGACGGTCCCGCTCTGCTTTCTGGGCTGCCAAAAGCGCCTTTTTCTCCGCTTCAGCGGCTGCGGCCTCGGCCGCCAGGCGCTCCTTCTCGGCCTGCTCTGCGGCGAGTCGGACCGCATCCGCTTCGGCCTTCTCCAGTGCCTTGCGTTCTTTTTCAGCACGCCTTTCGGCCTTGCGTTCAGCCAGCCGCGCTTCGCGGGCGATGGCCACTTCACGTTGCGCCTGCTGGCGTGCTGCCGCATTCGGGTCCTTAGCGGCCTCCTTGGCCTTGGCCAGGAGTGCCTTCTTTGCCTTGCTGGATTCCTGCTGCCGCTCGGCGAAGCCGGGTTCGAACTTTTTCATGTCTGAGAATGCTGCCGTCTGGTTGGAGAGAAATGCGCGAACGTGGCCAGCTTGGCCACCCGCGTGCGCACCCTAATATATTGCTGCACCATTTGGGAATTCGATTTGCGCGTGGCCCACAGCTTGATATCTCACTGATTCACGGCTGCGGACGCGCCTGTAACCGCAAAACCTGCCAGTCCGCCGTTGCGGTTGCGCTCCGTCCGGGTGCTTGGCCTGCCTTGCTTGCTTAACACTCGAGCACACTTGAACGTGACTTCGGCTGCTCGAACCGGGGCAGGATTGCCGCCCCGGCGCTGCTCCATGCGGACAAACGGGCGTCAGCGTGGCTGCATTCGGATGCCGCCGTCGATGCGGATCGTCTCGCCGTTCAGATAGGGGTTCTGAATGATCTGCATGGCGAGCAGGGCAAATTCCGGTGCATTGCCGAGTCGTTTGGGGAACTGGACCATGTCGATCAGTGGCAGCCGCACCTGATCAGGCGCACCCATCATCATCGGCGTCTCGAAGATGCCGGGCGCTATTGTACACACCCGTATGCCATTGCGGCTGAGGTCGCGGGCAATGGGTAGCGTCATGCCGGCCACACCGGCCTTGGAGGCGGAGTAGGCGGCCTGGCCGATCTGGCCATCGAAGGCTGCCACGGAGGCGGTGTTGATGATCACGCCGCGCTCACCGTCCTCATTCACCGGGTCGTTTTTGGCCATGGCATCGGCGCACAGGCGCAAAGTATTGAAGGTTCCGATCAGGTTGACGTTCAGGATGAACTTGAAGGTGTCGAGTGGCATCGGGCCATCTTTGCCAAGCGTTCGCGCCGCCGTGCCGATGCCGGCGCAGTTGACGTTGATGTGCACGCCACCAAAAGCGGTAATGGTGCCAGCCACGCCTTCCTCGACGGAGTTGGCGTCCGCCACGTCTACCTTGAATGCCTTGGCGTTAGCGCCGAGCTGCTTGGCGGTGGCCTCGGCGAGGTCGCCATTGAGATCGAAAATCGCCACCTTGCCGCCAGCCGCGATGATCTGCTCCGCGGTAGCCTTGCCGAGTCCCGATGCGCCGCCGGTGATGACGGCAACCTTGTCCTTCAGATCCATGTGGATGTCTCCCTTCTGCTGGAGCGCGGTAGTATACGGATACTGACTGACAGTTGTTGTGGAGGAGCACATGTCCGGTCCAAAAGTGGCGCCGAGCATCGCTGTTCCGCCGGTGACCATCCGGCCCGAATTCCTGGAGCCCGCCAAGGCGGCATGCTGGCTGGGCTGGTGCCAGCGGCGCCTGCGCTGGAGGCAGGAGAGGGTAAGGATGTTCGGTCGTGAATACGACTGCAGGCGACTGGTCGCTTTCGCCGCAGAGGCGGGGCTGCGCTACCGCTACAGTGGCACCGAGCACATCGGCTATGGCCTCCCGCGACCATTGAGTGTGCTCGTGAAGCGGGTCAATCTCATGCTCGGTACCGTCTTTGACAGTGTTTTGCTCACCCGCTATCGCAGCGGGAATGACCAACTTGGCTGGCATGCGGATGGTGAGCCGGATCTCGGGCCAGAGCCGGATCTGGCAGTGATCAGTCTGGGTGTGCCCCGGACGCTCGCGTTCCGTACTGCGACGAAGCCGCGCCTGGCTGTCCGCTATCGCCTGGAGGCAGGCTCTCTATTGCACATGGGCGCTGGTACCCTGTCAGTCTGGCAACATTCCGTGCCTGCCGAGCGCTCTTCGGGTGAGCGAATCAGCCTGGGCTTCAGGCAGCTGAGGTGGCCGTGACTCCTACCTCTTGGGAGGCGGACTTCGAACTCGATAGGCGCAACAGTCTGCGTCTCCCATGCCGGGCGCTTTGGCATGCCCAAGTGCCTGATGCGGCTGCGGTGAGCAATGCCCTGGCCTGTGCCAAGCGCCTGGGCATGGGCGTCTGGGTCCTGGGTGAGGGCTCGAACGTCGTTCTGCCTGAAGTGTTGGAGGGTCTGGTTCTGGGTCTGTCTGATCGTCGTATCGACGTACTCCAGGATGATGGGGGGAGACTGCGACTGCGGGCCGGTGCTGGTGTGCATTGGGACAGCCTGGTGCGGTGGTGTGCACAACGCGGTCTATGGGGCGTGGAAAACTTGGCTCTGATCCCTGGTTCGGTTGGGGCTGCCCCGGTGCAGAATATCGGCGCCTACGGTCAGGAACTGGCAGCAACCTGCCGTCGCGTCGAGGCCGTCGATCGCGTCACGGGGAAGGTGGTGCAGCTCGAGGCAGGTGCCTGCGGCTTCGGCTATCGAGATTCACGCTTTCGGCGCGAGATGCAGGCCTGGGTGGTCACGGCGGTGGACCTCGAGCTGCATCGTCACGGATGCGCACAGGTGGCTTATCCTGGGGTTGCCGAGATCCTGGCTGAAGTGCGTGGTGTGACGGAGGCCGGGCAGGCCTCCCCCCTGGACATGGTGGAGTCGATCACGGCGCTGCGTCGGCGAAAGCTACCCGATCCGGAGGTCCTGCCCAATGCTGGCAGTTTCTTCAAGAACCCAGTGGTCACGCGAGCCCGGTTCGAATCGCTGCAGGAACAGCACTGCGATGTTCCAGGCATGGTCGTGGACAGTGGCGTGAAATTGTCGGCCGCGTGGCTGATCGAGCGCTGCGGGTGGCGGGGCTTGCGTCGTGGATCCGTGGGAGTGGCTGAAACCCATGCCCTGGTTCTGGTTCACCATGGGGGTGGCGTGAGTACCGATCTGCTGAAGCTGGCGCGAGACATCGAGGCTTCAGTCCGCGAACGCTTCGGCGTTACGCTTGAGCAGGAGCCCGTCGAATTGCAATCGATGGGGAGGCTTTAGCCCGCATATCTCACCGATACGCGAAGCGATGGCGCGGAGATGCCGGTAAGGACAAGGCGCGCGACAGTTCGGGCGCGCAGGCGTACTCGACAGTACGTCGACCGATTCGCCGGGAGCGAATCGGGTCGCACGCAGTGCGCCCGCAGGGTGCGCGCCAGGGAAGGCGCGCCACAGCACCCGG
>SLTB01000194.1 GCA_007130155.1 Pseudomonadales bacterium | reverse complement strand
CGATGGCCCGGCCGCTGTCGACCACGGTCTGCTGCAGTTCATCGCCGTGGGTACGCCCTCGGCTGACGATGGCAGTGCTGATCTCAAGTATGTTCACGCCGTTGCCGCCCAGATTGGCCATTCCCTGAACCGCTATGCGGTGGTGCTGACCAAATCCACCGTGCCGGTCGGCACCGCGGAGGGGGTGCGTCAGAGGGTGAGGGAGGCCCTCGCTGAGCGTGGCGCCCAGGTCGAGTTCGATGTGGCTTCCAATCCGGAGTTCCTGAAGGAGGGTGCGGCGATTGAGGACTTCAACAAGCCGGATCGGATCATCGTCGGCACCGACAGCGAGCGTGTACGCAAGCTGATGCGGGAGTGCTACGCGCCCTTCAGTCGCAACCATAACAAATTGATGTTCATGGATATTGCGTCTGCGGAGCTGACCAAGTACGCGGCCAACGGCATGTTGGCCACGAAGATCAGTTTCATGAACGAGATCGCCAACATCGCTGAGCGCGTCGGCGCCGATGTGGAGGCGGTGCGCCAAGGCATTGGTTCGGATCCCCGCATTGGCTACCACTTCATCTATCCAGGCTGTGGCTATGGCGGATCATGCTTTCCCAAGGATCTGCGGGCACTAGGCTGGTTTGCCGACCAAGCCGGTTATGACGCCCCCTTGATCCGCAGCGTCGAAGTGGTCAATCAGCGGCAGAAGCGGACGCTGTTTGCGAAACTCGATGCAGCGCTTGGCGGTGTGGCCGGCAAGACCATCGCGATCTGGGGTCTGTCATTCAAGCCCAATACCGATGACATGCGTGATGCTCCGAGCCGGGATCTGATGGCGCAGCTCTGGGAGGCTGGGGCGAAAGTGCAGGCCTACGATCCCGAAGCGATGCGTGAATGTGTCCATCTCTATGGTGAGCGCGGCGATCTGCGCCTGGTCGAAAACAAGGACGCAGCTCTTGAGGGGGCCGATGCCCTGGCGATCTGCACCGAGTGGCAGGAGTTTCGGGCGCTGGATATCGATCTCCTGGCCAGGCACCTGTCGAGCAAGGTCATCGTGGATGGGCGCAATCTTTACGATCCCATTACCATGCGCGAAGCCGGTTTCACCTATCTGTGCGTGGGGAGGCCGGGCTGATCTGCGGGGCGCCCTCAGGCGTCCTATGCGATAAAACCTATTAGAACAACGCCCAATTTTAGGCAGAGATCGTTCTACCTCCATCTGAACTCTTGGTTGTGCTGTATTTGCGTCCTGCCTTTTCTGGATGTCCTGGAATAGCCTGGATGTCCTGAAATGGCTGTGGATCAGTGAAAGGACGCACTGGGATCGGCAAGCGAGGGGGGATTTCTGGATGTCCAGTCTTGGGTGGGGCTGGCCGCTGCTAGCCTGCATGTCTCACCGATCCGCCGGGAGCGAATCGGATCGCACGGAGTGCGCCCGCAGGGTGCGCACCATGGATGGTGCGCAACAGCGCAACCGCGGACCGGCAGGATTTGCCGGTAGAGCTTCGCCTCCGCAGCCGTGAATCGGTGAGATTTGCGGGCTAGAATGCCGACGCTTGGAGACCGTGCATGCTGCCGTGATGGCGGCTGCCATGACGAGGAACCCTTGATCCATGACCTGCTATGACGTCTTCAATGGTGATGCCGACGGCATCTGCTCACTGCTTCAGATGCGCCTGGCTACGCCGTTGGAGGCCGAACTGGTTACTGGGGTCAAACGCGATATCAATCTGCTCGAGCGTATTGCGCCCAAGGCGGATGACGACGTTCTGGTCCTCGACGTGTCCCTGGACAGCAATCGCGAGGCGCTGGTCCGCATCCTCGCCACTGGCGCGAAGGTGCGCTACTTCGACCATCACTTTGCCGGTGACATCCCCACTGCGGCGAACCTCGAAGCCACCATCGATACGGCGGCCGATGTTTGTACCGCACTTTTGGTGAACGAGGCCCTCGAGGGCCGTTTCGCCGCCTGGGCCGTGGTCGCTGCTTTCGGCGATAACATGCCGGTCAGTGCGCGCAAGGCGGCTGCGCCGTTGGGCTACGATGAAGGCCAGCTTAGGCAGCTTGATCGCCTGGGCGTGTGCATCAACTACAACGGCTACGGTGCTGGGATCGAAGACCTCCATTTCGATCCGGCCGAACTCTATCGACTGCTGCTGCCCTATGCGGACCCCTTCGACGTCATCGGCGACAGCGAGGGGCCCTTCGCGGCACTCGATGCTGGCTACGCCGAGGACATGGCGCGTGCTGACGCCGCCGAGCAGCTGGTCGATACGCCGTCGGCCGCGGCCTTTCTGTTGCCCGAAGCGGCCTGGTCGCGTCGGGTTTCGGGTGTCTGGGGCAATGCCCTGGCCAACGACCATGCGGATCGGGCCCATGCCGTGATTACCCCGTCGACGGACGGTTCCTGGCGTATCAGCATCCGGGCTCCCAACAGCCGTCGCAGCGGTGCTGATGAGCTCTGCCGTCGCTGGCCGACGGGCGGTGGGCGCGCAGGTGCCGGTGGGGTCAACGCCTTGCCCAAGGATGATCTGAAGGCGTTTCTGACAGATTTTGCCGGTCATTGGCAGTCCTGAAGGGTCATTCAGACACTTCATGCCATCTGTGGAATACTGATTGAAAGCGTTGATTCAGCGAGAAAAATTGTGGATCCTGGTTGACCTTACGTGGGCGTTCGCGCAGGCTAGGTTAATGTTCTGTGTCTCGAGTTCAAAGGCTGGGTCGACCTGATGGGGACATTAACCAAATCATCCATGGCGGATCGATTGTTTGAAGAGTTGGGCCTGAACAAGCGTGAGGCTAAAGAGCTCGTGGAGCTGTTCTTCGAAGAGGTTCGCTGTGCCCTCGAACGTAATGAGCAGGTGAAGCTCTCCGGGTTCGGCAATTTCGATCTGCGCGACAAGGCTGAGCGGCCGGGGCGCAATCCGAAAACAGGCGAAGAGATTCCGATATCCGCACGCCGGGTAGTCACCTTCCGGCCCGGACAGAAACTCAAGGCGCGGGTAGAGGCGTATGCTGGAGGCAAGTGACAATAAAGAGCTGCCGCCCATCCCGGGCAAGCGCTATTTCACGATTGGTGAAGTCAGCCAGCTCTGCGACGTCAAGCCACATGTTCTGCGCTACTGGGAGCAGGAGTTTCCCCAACTCAAACCCGTGAAGCGCCGTGGCAACCGTCGTTATTATCAGCGTGGAGACGTCATCTGCATTCGCCAGATCCGTTCCCTGCTCTACGACCAGGGCTTCACCATTGGTGGCGCCCGTCAGCGTCTTGAGGGTGAGGACGGGCGCGACGACGTCACGCAGTACAAGCAGCTCATCCGACAGATGATCTCCGAGCTCGAAGACGTCCTCAATGTCCTCAAGGCCTGATTGCAATTCATCCGTAACCGAATGATTTAAAAGGTTTTTATCCTCCAGATCTTCCCGCCGCCTGCAGTGCCATGTGCTGGACATCCAAGTATTAGCGGACATCCAGAGAATTATTGGACACCCATATCATTCGGGGAAACCCAGCTCTTCTGAACCCCAGCTTGATCGCGGGCACTCCGAATGTTCCTGGACACTCAGAAGACTGCTGAGCAGTGATAAGCATGTAGACGGCAGATGCAGCCTGGGCCTGCGACAAGCTGCACCGATCGCGAGGGGTGCGGACTGCGGCCAGGATGGTTTCGAACTGAGCTCAGCGCCTCCTTAAGGGAAGGACCTGAG
Source organism: Pseudomonadales bacterium (assembly GCA_007130155.1). Taxonomy (GTDB): domain Bacteria; phylum Pseudomonadota; class Gammaproteobacteria; order Pseudomonadales; family Azotimanducaceae; genus SLTB01. Next base: position 2,392 of record SLTB01000194.1, on the reverse strand, counting down.
CTGAGGTCAGGGTCCTGTGCGGGTCAGCTGTTCAGCCGAAAGCGCAACGTTGCGCTGCCCGCCGAGAATGGCGAGCAGAACGATCACGCGCTCCTCTCCCTTGTCCTTCAGCAGCACGCCCTCCAGCCCTTCGAATGGTCCCTCGAGGACCCGGACGCGGTCGCCGCGCTTGAAGCGTGCCCTGTCCCCGATGCGGTGCAGACCCGTTTCAGGATCCGCATTTGCGCGCAGAAATTCGATCACCGGTTCAGGCACCACGGCCGGCTCGATGCCCTGGCGAACGAGTCCGGTGACCCCGCGCGTGGAGCGTATCGTGGACAGATCCTGCTCGCCGGGGTCGGCGCGCAGGAAGAGGTAGCGGGGGAAAAGCGGTTCGATACGATCGACCCAGCGACCACGGTAACGAATGGTGTGTTCCAGACGTGGCAACCACACCGTAAATTCCTGACGCTGAAGTTGCTCTTCCGCAACGTCTTCCTGCCGAGGCTTGGCGAAAACGGCGTACCAGCGGTCCATGAACGTGCAATTCCGTGTCAGAAGGTAAACGATCGAAGCTCCATTTCCATTGTAGCGTGATTCCAGTTCGGCTTCAGGTTCGCGGTGCTCAGAGACTATTTGGCGGACATATGTGTGTTCGTAGCCTCGATCGCTACGAGTTTGGTTCCCGCGGTCGATCACATTGGGTACAATCCGCGGCCTCGCGGGGCGTAGCGCAGCCTGGTAGCGCACCACACTGGGGGTGTGGTGGTCGTCGGTTCGAATCCGGCCGCCCCGACCAATAACGCATTACCTTTTACCGAACGCTACTCCAGCCGGACCTTCCGACGACCACCGCTGACTAGCGTGGTGGTCGCCGCCGAAGCCGGAAGCGTTCGAATTCGGCCCCTCAGGGTTGCTAGCAGGCAGGTTTAACGTTAATCCTGTGCAAAGTGCCGCAGGAATCGGCGGCCTTTCTGGAGCACTCGAAGTCCACCGAACGCTCGCTGCGCGCGGAGGAGGCCAAGTTGGCAGCGTCCGCCTGCCGTCCTCGCAATAGCCGTTGGGCTCAGTCGTGATCTCGACGACACCGAACCGAGATGCTGCTTGCTCAATGGGCAGCGTGATAAGCACTTCGGTCCACGCTCGAGCAGGCGCCGACAAACGGCGCAGTTCCCGGTATCCTGCGCACGCCCGCGGGAGCGCTCAAGCCACGGATCCTTAGGAGCAGTCATGAAGGTCCTCGTCACCGGAACCGCCGGCTTCATCGGCAGTCACGTTGCCCAGCGGCTGCTGGCCCGTGGCGACGAGGTCATCGGCCTCGACAACCTCAACGACTACTACGACGTCACCCTCAAGCGCGCCCGGCTGGCGAAGCTCACGGACCTTGCGGGCTACACCCACGTACAGGCCGATCTGGCCGATCGCGAAGCCATGGAGGCGTTGTTCGCGGACCATCGACCACAGCGCGTCGTCCATCTCGCCGCCCAGGCTGGCGTTCGCTATGCGGCAGAGAATCCCCACGTCTACATCAGCAGCAACGTCACCGGCTTCCTGCACATCGTTGAGGGCTGCCGGCATCACGGGATCGAGCATCTGGTCTATGCCTCCACCAGTTCCATCTACGGCGCCAACACGTTGATGCCGTTCTCCGAACACCATTCCACCGAGCATCCACTGACCCTGTATGCGGCGAGCAAAAAGGCCAACGAAATGATGGCCCACAGTTATGCCCACCTCTACGGCATTCCCAGTACCGGGCTGCGCTTCTTCACCGTCTATGGACCCTGGGGGCGGCCGGATATGGCGCTGTTCCTGTTCACCAAGTCCATCCTCGCCGGTGAGCCCATCCAGGTCTTCAACCACGGCCAGCACAGTCGCAGTTTCACCTACATCGACGATATCGCCGAAGGCGTGGTCCGCAGCGTCGATGCCCTGGCCGCGCCCAATCTCGACTGGGACAGCGCCAATCCTGATCCGGCTACCAGCAGGGCCCCCTACCGCCTGTTCAACATCGGCAGCCAGGCCCGCGTACCACTGCTGCGTTACATCGAAGTCCTCGAGCGCTGCCTGAACCGCAAGGCAGAGATGCAGATGCTGCCATTGCAACCGGGCGACGTCCCGGATACCGAGGCGGATGTCTCCGAACTCTTCAACGCCGTCGGCTACACCCCCCAGATCGAAGTGGAGGAGGGCGTCGAGCGCTTCGTCGCCTGGTACCGCAGCTACTACCCCGACTGACCCGAAAACGGCTGGAAAACCGGACGTTGGAGGGCGTCCGATGCCTTGTGGGATCGGCTTCAGAGGGTGTCGCAAAACTCAGCGTGGCGCCCCTGTGGGAGCGGATTTATCCGCGAATGACCCCGCAAGTCATTGATTTCTGGCAGTCCATTCGCGGCTGAAGCCGCTCCCACGG
>SLTB01000310.1 GCA_007130155.1 Pseudomonadales bacterium | reverse complement strand
CTGAAGAAGGCACGACGTTATCTGCCGGCCTATCTGCCGTGCCATCAGGGGCTGGACGTGCGGGGCCTGATCGCCCATCTCGATGGCTGTCTCGCTGGTCTCGCGAAGGATCCCGGCAGCGGAAACAGCCGGCCGGTAGCTCCGGTGCTCGGAAACCTGCTCGAGGCTTGAGTCTAAGGCTGGGCTGGCAGCGCAAACCTGTTGCGGCGCCCGCCTGACCTGGCGGGCGCCGCGGAGGGCTTCAGTCGAACATTTCAGTCGAACATGATGACGCTGCGGGCCAGTTCGCCCTTTTCCAGCTCGGCGAATCCGTCGTTGATGTCTTCGAGGCGGATGCGCCGGCTGATCATGTCGTCGAGATGCAGCTTGCCGGCCAGATAGAAATCCACGAAGCGGGGCATATCCACGCGGAAGCGGTTGGAGCCCATATTGGAGCCCTGGATCTTGCGTTCCATCAGGAACTCCGCGCCGTGAAGTTCGATGTGCACGCCCACGGGGATCATGCCGATGATGGTGGCCGTGCCTCCACGCCGAAGCATCCTGAAGGCCTGTTCGGCAGTGGCCTTCAGGCCGATGGCCTCGAAGGAGTAGTGAACGCCACCACCGGTCATCTCGACAATCTCGGCGACCACATCCTTGTCCTTGGCGTTCACCACATCGGTGGCGCCGAACTTGCGTGCGAGTTCGAGCTTCGATGGCTGCATGTCTACGGCGATAATGCGGCCGGCACCGGCGATGGCGGCGCCATTGATGGCCGAGAGGCCGATGCCGCCGGCGCCGATCACGCAGACCGTGGAGCCCGGCTCAACCTTGGCGGTATGAATCACGGCGCCAACGCCTGTGGTGACGGCGCAGCCGATGAGGGCGGCACGATCGAGTGGCATGTCGGGGCGAATCTTGGCGATGGCGTGTTCGTGCAGCAGCATCTGCTCGGCGTAGGACGACAAGTTCAGGAACTGGGCCACGGGCTGGCCGCCCTTGGCCAGGCGTGGCTCTTCACCTTCTCCACGATGCAGCTCCGGTTCCTGGCACAGGGACATGTGCCCCGTGAGACAGTATTCGCAGTGGCCGCAGAAGGCGGACAGGCAGGTGATGACGTGATCGCCGGGCTTCACGTACGTGACCATGCTGCCGACCTGTTCGACAATGCCTGCGGACTCATGCCCGAGAATGGCAGGCAGCGGATAGGGATAGGAACCGTTGGCGAAATGCAGGTCCGAGTGGCAGACGCCAGCGGCCACAGTGCGAACCAGGACTTCCCGCGGACCGGGTTTGGAGATCTGCACATCCTCGATCTCCATGGGTTTGTTCACTTCTCGCAGTACGGCGGCTTTCATGATGTTTCGCTCTCCTGGATGAGTGGCCTGGGCGCGGCGGGGCGCTTTCACGGCGGGCGGCACCTCTTGGATGGGTGCGTGGTGAACGGGTGCCTGCTCGCCCCCTCGATTCTGCCAGAGGGGCGGCGGAGTTGGCACCTTGACGCCGCTAAGAGCTTGTGTCGATGGGGCTGGACCTTTGGGCGGTGACGTTGCAGCCTTGGCGGGGAAGCGGTCTCGTGGAAGGGAGCCGCGTGAGTCGGGAGAAGCCAGTCATGGTGAGTCGGGAAAAGCCAGTCATGGTCCGTTCTACGCGCGTCAGCGATTACATGATCGCGAAACCTGTCCTGGTAACTCCGGAGACTGAACTGTTCAAGGCCATTCACGAGATCCTCGTCAATCGTATTTCGGGGGTGACGGTCATCGATGACGGTGGGCGTCCCATCGGGATGCTGTCTGAGCTTGATTGCCTCAACGGCATTCTGACGGGTACCTATCATCAGAGCGTGGGCGGCAAGGTGAAGGACTACATGACCACCGGTCCCATCGACTGTGTCGGCCCCAACGACGATATTCTGCTGGTCGCCAAGTCCATGATCGACCGCAAGCGCCGTCGGTTGCCGGTGGTGAACGGGGAAGGCGTGCTGGTGGGCCAAGTCACCTGCAGGGGTCTGCTCAAGGCGCTGAAGGATTTCGATGCGCCAGAGGATCCGGCCGAACGACTGTGACACAGGCGTCAGATTGGGCCCTGGTGGCGCTGGGGGCCAACCTCGGTGACCCCTGGTTGCAGCTCCGGGAAGCGCGCGCAGAGCTCGAGTCCCGCCTGGGCGCGACGGGTGTTCGCGCCTCGTCGATCTGGAGTTCGCGGCCTGTGGACTGTCCTCCTGCTTCACCGGATTTTCTCAATGCTGTGCTCGCCTTTCCGATCACTGCTTCGGCCTCGGCCAGGGAGCTGCTGTCAAACCTGCAGGACGTCGAGCGGGCGTTCGGCCGTTACAGAAGCGCGGGTCGCAATGCCCCCCGCACGCTCGATCTCGATCTGCTGCTCTTCGGCGATCTCATACGCTCCGATCCGGACTGTATGGTGCCTCACCCTCGCGCCCTGCAGCGTCGCTTCGTCGTTGAGCCTGCGACAGAAGTACTTCCCGAGCTGATCTGGCCAGGTACGTCTGACAGCCTGGCAGTGTGGTGCGCCAGCCTGCGCGATGATCCTGCGCAGTCGGAAATCGCGCGTGCGCCTCGTCAATGGTGACCGTGAAGTCGCGTTTCACCTTATCGCAGGAAGTAGCTGTGCCGGTGCGCGCAGGCAACTCGACCGTCGGGTCGCGTGACGATGGCCGTTGCCCTCGGGCATAGTCAACAGCCTTGTATTTCCAGAAGAGGCAGGCCGCATGGCCATTCCTGACCGCCCGCCTTTGTGGGCTTTGCTAGGCGAGGGATTCAGCGGTCTGGAGGGCTTACGGCTGGCCACCCAGTGGCGGCAGCTTGCTTCCCTGCCCGGTGGTGGCGGAGTTGTGCTGCTGTGTCCAGCTTGGCAGGCGCTGAAACTCAGCATGCTGCCGCTGCAGCGCTTTCTGGCTGAGCTTGGTTATGAGGCGCGTCCCTGGGGCATCGGACGCAATAACGGCCGTTTCTCCGACTTGATTCCGCGCCTTGCAGATCGTGCTGCGGAAGAGGCGGCCCGATCGGGCAGTCCGGTAGCGCTGCTGGGCTGGAGCCTGGGCGGCTGTATTGCCCGTGAAGCGGCCCGGGAGTTGCCTGAGGCGGTGCGCAGGGTGATTACCCTGGGCAGTCCGGTGGTGGGCGGGCCGAAGTACACCCGGATCGCGCCGTTCTATCGGCTTCAGGGCGAGGACCTCGACGCCATCGAGGCGCAAGTGGAGCGGCGTGCCCGAAAGCCACTGATGGTCCCCGTGCATGCTCTTTACTCCCGCCTCGACGGAATCGTCAGCTGGGAGGCCTGCGTCGACCACCAGGAGGCCATGACCGAGAACGTCGAGGTGAGGACGACTCACTTTGGTTTCGGCGTGTCGCCCGACGTCTATCGGATCGTGGCGGATCGTCTGGCGCGCGATGTGGCGCCCTACAGGTCCTTCTGAATCATTCGCGGAGTATCCGTGTGCCCGGAATGGATCGTCATGGCTGGAACGTGCTCGGCTTCACGTTGCTGTTTCAGGGCGCTTCTTTCGGCATTCTGATCTATTCCTTCGCACTGTTCGTGGTGCCCTGGCTGGAGACCTTTGGTGCCAGTCGTGGGCAGACCATGATGGCGGTGGCTGGCCTGCAGCTGGGCATTGGCTGGGCCAGCCCATTCGTGGGTCGGGCCCTGGATGCCTTTTCTGCACGCTGGATCGTGATCAGCGGGGCGCTCCTGATCGCCGTTGGGCTATGGATGCTGGCGCGGACGACGGCGCTTTGGCAGGTGATCCTGATCTACGCGACCCTGTTGCCGGTGGGGCTGGCCATGACCGGGCCGCTTGCGGCGCAGACCCTGGTGGCCAGATGGTTCGTGCGCCGTCGTGGGATGGCGGTGGGCATTTCAGCCATAGGCACTTCCCTCGGCGGATTCATGATTCCCGTCGTGACGGGCTTGCTGATCACGACCATCGGCTGGCGCGCTACCCTGGACTGGCTGTCCCTGGGGTTGCTGCTGGCTATCGTTCCGGGTGCATTCTGGATCCTGAAGCGACCACCGCCCGAGCGTGCAGTGGTATCGCCTGCAGCAGGAGACGGGACAGCGGATCCTGAGCGGGAATGGCCCCTCAGCGAGATCCTCAGGGCTCCGGCTTTTCGGGTCACCATCCTGGCCATGCTGCCCATCAATATCGCCTTCGGTGGCGTGCAGTTCAATATCGGGGCCTATGCCCAGGACCTCGGCTTCGGGCCGGAACGCGCGGCGCTGGTGATCTCAGCGATCGCGCTGGCGATGATCGGTGGCAAATTCTGCTTCGGTGCACTGGCGGACCGGGTGGACCATCGGCTGCTGCACAGCGCTGCTGCTTTGGGCATGCTGCTGGGACTCCTTCTGGTGGTGGGTCAGCCGGGCTATGGACGCTTGCTGATGGCGGCGGCCTGCATAGGCGCCGCGGCGGGAGGGATCCTGCCCTTGATCTCGGTGATCGTCGCCAGCCGTTTCGCTGCCAGTGCTTTTGGGCGGGTCATGGGCATGATGACCTTGTTCATTACCCTGGCGGCCTTCGGTTCCCTGTTGGCCGGTGCACTGCGTGATCTGCTCGGAAGTTACGACGGGGTCTTCCTTGGTTTTGCCATCCTGTTGTTGCCGACGCTGGTGGTGATTCGTCGCCTGCCGCCCGCATCAGTGGCCTGGTGACCGTGCGCCTCGGGGGCCTTCTGCTCGCTGCGCTGCTGGCATTTCTCCTGAGTGCGTTCACGCCGCTCTCAAGGGCTCCCGCGGTGGCTCTGATCTGGATGGCCGGCTTGCTGGCCTTCGCTGAGGTGGACGCTGCGACCCGGCGACTGACGCTGATCCTGATGATCGCCGGGCTGCTGGCGACCGCGGGTTCGCTGCTGCTCGGCGCCGGTTTCGATGTGCTGGCCATGGGTGGGATCAACCTGCCCATCATCGCCCTGTTCCTCGGGGTCGCTTTCCTTTCTCTGGTGGGGCCGGCCGTGCCGGTCGCCGAGCCCTCGTCGCCGCGTCGGGGCGGACTGTGGCGTACCATGGCCGCCATCCACCTGATCGGTGCGGTGATCAACATGTCCATGGTGGCGATCGCCGGTGATCGTCTGGCCCGCGACGGCACGCTGGCGCGAAGGGAAGCCATTCTGCTGGCGCGCAGTTATTGCGCGGCGGCCTTCTGGTCACCCTTCTTCGTCGCGGCAGCGGTGGCCCATACCTACGCACCACAAGCGCGCGCACTGTTCTATCTGCCTTTGGGAGTCATCGGCGCCCTGTGTGCCTTTGCGCTCACGGCCAGAGAGGTCGCCCGACTCGATCCCGATACGCCGCTGCCCGAGTTCCGCCCCGACCGCAGCGCCTGGCAATTGACCCTGGCCCTGCTCGCTACGGCGCTGCTGCTCAAGGCAGTGCTGCCGGCGCTGCCGATGGTGATCATCGTCGCCGCGGTCACCCCACCCCTGGCCTTGTTATTGATGCCGCGGGGGAATCCCATTGCCGGCGCTCGGATGCTCCTGGCGACGACGCTGCCGGCGACGGCGTCCCAGGTCGTACTGTTCCTGGCGGCAGGTGTGTTCGCCTATGGTGTCTCGAGCCTGATTCCGCCGGCCCTGGCCGCGCTCGACCTGCTCCCCGATGCGGTTCCCCTGCCGGTGTATCCGCTGGCCACCGCGGTGATCATCCTCGCGGCCTACGCCGGCATGCACCCTTTGATTTCCATTGCCGCATTGAGCAGCGTGCTGCTGCCGGCCGGCGCGCAGCATTCGCTGCTGGCCTTCAGCTTCCTCTCAGGCTGGGCTGTCGGCACGGCTGTGGCGCCGCTGTCGGGCATGAACCTGTTTCTGATCGGCCGTTATCGGCTGCGCGCTCGGGAGATCGCGCGCTGGGGACCGCGCTACGCGCTGGCCATGCTCGGCGTGGTGACGGTGCTGATGGTGATCGGACATGGGCTGCTGGAGATGGGGCTGCTGCCTAGGTGATGCAAGGAGTGGGGCGATCCGTTCGCGGACAAATCCCCTCCCAAAGGAGAGGGCGCAGGATGTCCACGTGGGAGCGGCTTCAGCTGCGAAATCTTTCGCGGACAACTCCGCTCCCACGGTAGCCCGCGAGCTTTGCCCGCGGGCTACCACGTATCCACGCAGGGGCGCTTGGGTGGGAGGTCACGCCAGTGGGGGAGGGGGTTCGTGTCCAGGCCGCTGATGATCCAGCGTCGCGTTTCGGCCGGATCGATGACATCGTCGATCTCGAAGTGGGAGGCCATGTTCACGCCCTTGCCGCGCTGATACATGCGGTCGACCATTTCCTGATAGCTCGCACGCCGCTCCTCGGGATCCTCGATGGCTTCGAGTTCCTTGCGATAGCCGAGTTTGACCGCGCCTTCGAGTCCCATGCCGCCGAATTCGCTGGTGGGCCAGCCCAGGGTATACATCGGCGCCCGGAAACTGCCGGCTGTCATGGCCTGGGCACCTAGGCCGTAGCCCTTGCGCACCACGAAGGCCATGAAGGGCACAGTCAGACTGCCAGCCGTGACAAACATGCGTCCGGCGTGACGCACCAAACCCTGCTTCTCCACCTCCGGTCCGACCATGAACCCGGGCGTGTCGCAGAGGCTTACCACCGGAATGTTGTAGGCGTCGCAGAGGGCCAGGAAGCGCGCGCCCTTGTCGCAGGCTTCCACGTCCAGGGCACCGGAGAGATGGCTCGGATTGTTGGCGATGACGCCTACAGGTCTGCCCTCGATGCGGGCGAAGGCGGTGATCATGCCGAAGCCCCAGTCCTTGCGCAGTTCCAGTACCGAGTCGGTATCGGCGAGGGTGTGTAGAACCCGTCGCATGTCGTAGACCCGCAGCCGGTTCTCCGGGACCAGGTGGCGGAGGATGCGCTGGTCGGCGCAGTCCCAGTTGTCGATGGGTCCCTGGAAATAGGACAGGTACTGCTTGGCGACGGCCACCGCTTCGGCCTCGTCCTTGACGGCCAAGTCCACCACGCCGTTGGCGCGCTGATGGGCCAGAGGTCCTACCTCCTCTGGCCGATAAACGCCGAGCCCCCCGCCTTCGATCATGGCCGGACCGCCCATGCCGATGTTGGATCCCTCGGTGGCAATCACCACGTCGCAGGTCCCGAGCAGCGCCGCGTTGCCGGCGAAGCAGTAGCCGGAGGTGATGCCGACGATGGGCACCTGTCCGGAAAGGCGGCCGAAGTACCAGAACGCCAGACAGTCGAGGCCGGCCACGCCGGTGCCGTCGGTGTCTCCCGGACGGCCACCGCCACCTTCGGTGAGGAACACCACCGGCAGCCGCGATCGCTCGGCGATCTCGATGAGCCGGTCCTTCTTCAGGTGATTCATGGTGCCCTGGGTGCCGGCGAGCACGGTGTAGTCGTAGGACATCACCGCGCACTGGGCCCGCTCCGGGCTGAAGTCACGGCCGTTGATGCGGCCGATGCCGGCGACCATGCCGTCGGCGGGGGTGCGCGCAATCAGGTCCTCCACCTTGCGACGACGGCGCTGGGCCGCAATCACCAGGGGTCCATATTCGACGAAGCTGCCTGCATCGACGAGATCTTCGAGATTCTCCCGCGTGGTGCGCTGGCCGGTCTTGCGGCGCCGGGCCACCGATTCCGGACGGCGGTGGTCCATGCCGATGTCGTGGCGCTCGAGGACCTCGGCGAGATCGGGGCGGATGTGGTCCAGATCGAACTCTGCAGTGGCATCGGTGAGGGCCGCATCTACGTCCGTTTCTTCGATGAACAGCAGAGGGGTACCTTCCAGGATGGTTTCTCCTGACGACACTGCGATGGCGCGGACGATGCCGCTGACCGGAGCGGTGACCAGGTGTTCCATCTTCATGGCGTCGAGGATCATCAGTTCATTGCCGGCGGCGACGGCATCACCCTCGGAGACGCTGAGCGCCAGCACTGTTCCCTGCATGGGTGCCTGGACGGGTGTGGTTCCGGACGGTGCATCAGCACTCGGAGCATCGACCAAGTCGGTGGCTGCCTTGCCGTAGGAGAGCACGGCGAGGGGATCGGACCGGTCCACCTGGGCGCCGGCGCCGCGCTTGTTCGCCGCGGCCGGATTCTCGATCTCGAACCACAGACGCGGCATGGTCTCGGCGCTGGCTACGAGATCCGCAGCGTGCTCCTCCACGAAACGTGTGTGGATGCGATTGGCCAGGACCTCAGGATGACTGAGCAGGGCCTGCATCAGGGCCGTATTGGTGGGGATGCCCTCGATGCGGAACTCTGCCAGTGCCCGCGCGGCCCGGCGCATGGCATCGGCGTGATCGCCGTCGGGTGCATGAGCGATGACCTTGGCGAGAAGGGAGTCGAAGTTTGGCGAGGTGGCGTAACCGGCGTAGCCGTAGGTATCCGTCCGCAGTCCGGGTCCCGAGGGCGTCTCGAAAGCGGTCAGGGTGCCGCCTTTGGGCAGGGTGCTGCCGTCAGCGCGCATCTGCTCGGTGTTGATCCGGACCTGCACCGCGAAGCCCCGCGGCGCATGGGGCTCGCCATCGAGGGTGAGTTCGGCGAGGGTTGCCCCTGCCGCAATGGCCAGCTGGGTGCGTACGAGGTCGATGCCTGTGACCGCCTCGGTGACCGTATGCTCCACCTGCAGGCGGGGATTGGCTTCCATGAACGCGAAGGTCTCGCCGTCGGCATCGAGCAGGAATTCGAAGGTGCCGAGGCTGCGGTAATTCGCTGCCTTGGCCATGCGCAGGGCGGCATCGATGATGCGTCGGCGCAGTTCGGGCGTCAGGCTGGGGCTCGGCGCCAGCTCGACGAGCTTCTGATGGCGGCGCTGCAGGGTGCACTCCCGCTCGTGAAGATGGGTGACACCACCCTGGCCGTCGCCGATGATCTGCACTTCGATGTGGCGGGCCTGCCCCAGGTAGCGCTCCACGTAGAGCGCGCCGTTGCCAAAGGCGGCTTCGGCCTCGGAGGCGCAGCGTTCAAAGGCCGCTTCCAGCTCATCGAGGGCGTGGACGGGCCGCATGCCGCGGCCACCGCCGCCGGCGACGGCCTTGATCATCATGGCCGCACCGTCGAGATCGACGAAGAAGGCGCGCGCCTCATCCAGCGTGGTGGCGCCCTGGGTACCCTGGAGTAGGGGCACGTCTTGTTCCCTGGCGAGGGCGCGGGCGCGGGTCTTGTCGCCGAACAACTCCAGCATCCCCGCGTCGGGGCCGACGAAGGCAATGCCGGCAGCTTCGCAGCGCCTGGCCAGTTCCGGATTCTCGGATAGGAAGCCGTAGCCCGGATGTAGGGCATCACAGCCGGTGTCGAGGGCAATCCCGATGATGGCGTCGATGTCGAGGTAGGCCCGCGCGCCTTTGCCGGCAAGTGCGACGGCGCGATCGGCCTTGCGGACGTGCAGGGAGCGTGCGTCGTCCTCGGCATGGATGGCCACGGTCTCGATGCCGGCCTCGGCCCCCGCGCGCAGCAGACGGACGGCGATTTCGCCGCGATTTGCGACCAGCAGTCTCTTGATGGGTTTCAAGTGCAGGATCCCTCTCCAATGGCGGCTTCAGTGCAGCTCAAGTGCATCGAGGTCGAAGCCTACCATTGGGTCGTGGGCGCTGGCAGGTCAGGTATGCAGTGAGGTTGGGAGTCCAGTGATCGCCCGAGCCCCGGAAATTTGACTGTCCGCTGGGTAGGCGTGCTCGACTACTTATTGGCTATAGCCGATACGCCTATTGCAGTAGGTATCGCGTTCAACTGGCGGAGCATGAAAGTGATCTCAACCATGAAAATCCTGCCGATGCTCGTGGCAGGTGTGGTGTGTTCGACACTCGTCCAGGCGCAAGCTTCTGATGCACCGATCATCGCCTGTGGCGATCTGATGCCGGCAGGCTCCCACTACTCGATTACTCGATCAAGATGAACATGGAATGGGATCGCCGCGGCGAAGAGCTGGCATGAGGCATGTCGGTGTCCCGCACCGATGAGCGCAGCGGAGAGCGGCCTGAAGTCTCTCCTGGCGAGGCGGCCGAGTTCGTCCGCTGCGTTCAGGGTGCGCTTGGCGTGCCGCCCGAAGAGACCTGAAACCAGCGGAGCGAAGGTCGATGAAGAAACCCAACCCGCCGTTCATGACCAGCGTACCAGAGCTGCTGGTGCTGGTGCTGCGGCTGCTGGCGGAGCGGGAGATGTACGGCTACTAGATCGTCCGGGCGATCAGGCTGGCATCTCAGGATGCCATTGTCCTGGCGGAAGTCGTGGTGTACCCGCTCCTGCATGCGCTGGACGCCAAGGGTATGCTCACGGCGCAGGAGCGCAGAGTGGAAGGGCGCAACCGGGTCTATTACCGCCTGAGTTCGAAGGGCCACAAGCGCCTGGACGATCTCGTTGGCGAATGTGAGCGTGTGCAGGAAGGGGTGCACAGCCTGCTGCAGGATCCATCCCATGGATCGAGCTGATTGGCATCGATTGCGAAGGGAGCCTCTGCGGGCCGGGGTTGCTCCGCGGCGCGCAGCAGGTCTGTTGCGTAAACTTTCGGATCATCACGCGGATCTGCGGGAACTGCGCTCGCCAGCGTCCCGCTGGCCCTGGGCGGTTTATGGACTGGCGCCGGCTTTGGTGCTGGCGGGATGCGTGGTAGCCGTCGTACTGATCACGGCGCTTGCCGCTCACAGCGGGTTCGAGCTTCCGACCACCGTCCAGGCAGGGCTGGGAGTGCTGTTTGGTTGGGTGAATCTCGGCCTGCCTGTGCTCATCGCAGTGGCTGTGCTGATCAATGCACGCCGTCAGGCGTGCACCGGCAGTCTGGCCCATCCCCGGAACGTTCCTGGTGATCGTCATCGGGGCGGCGCTGACGATCGATGTTCGCTGGCCCGGCGCGGCGGGCTCTGAGGGACTGCTGCTGGTCACTTACCGCTATTTTCAAGGCGAACTCGGGTATGCGATGGCAATGCTGCTGGGCCTGCTCTTCCCCTACTTGGCCCATCGCCGGCTGACGCCGTGAGCTTTCCGGAATTGTCGGATCGCGAATGAAGTAGATGCCGTTGATGGGCCCATCCCGCACGTAGAAGTCCATCACCTTGCGTTGCAATCTTGAACTCTGAGGACCCGGCTTTCGTTTTGTGACAGGCCGGCAACTCTACTCATGCTCGCGGGAGTCGTGTCGTAGTGTCCGACAAACGGATTACCGAGTGCGCTTGAATCCGTGGGTTCCCAATAAAATGCGTCAACATGGGGTCGAACCAATCGTGACGGACGGCGGGAAGCCGACTAGAGTCCGCTTCCGAAATGACCGAGTGGCATTGATTAATGTCATTCGTCGCCAGTCGCGGTTCCACCGACATCGTTGACCATGAGGAGTCCAGCATCGTGTCTGTCCAACAGCAGCATCCTGTGAGTGCAATACGGCAATGCTCGAAAAGGCGGCTCAGAAAGCGTCATGTATCCTTCGCCATGGTGGGCTCGCTGATGGCCATGGGCGCGGCCTGCAGCGGCCCTAACCCCTGCGCCGTGAAACGCGCATGTGGGCCCTGTCGACCAGGCACTTCGATGCAGGCGCAAGGCTGTGCGCCGCGCAATCCCTGTGCAGCACGTCGGAGTTGCGCGCCGAGGGGCTGTCATCCCTGTGCGCCGAAACGAGGTTGCGGGCCGTGTGCGCCCCGGGCCGGCTGCGGGCCCGTGGCGGCTTGCGGCCCCTGTGGACCATGCGGGCCTTGTGGGGCAGGGCAGGTGGACGCCAGCGACTTCGTGCGCCCGGCCGGCTACTGTGGTCCGGCGACCAGCCCGCGGCGCGCACTGGTGGAGGAAGGGGCCAGGCTCTGGAATGACGCGTCCATCGGCGGGAGCGGACTCTCCTGTCAGTCGTGCCACATGAACAATGCCAACCTCAACGCCAGCTTTGCCCAGAGCTATCCCCACGGGGTCGCTATGCCATACCAGCAGGCCGGCGTGAAGGAGGTGCATGCGGACGAAATGGTCCAGTTCTGCATGGTGGTGCCGATGCAGTCGGATCCGCTGCCCTGGGACTCGCGGCAATTGGCGGCGCTCACGGCCTATACGCTGTCGCTGCAGGAGGACTTCGAGGCTCCATGTGGTCCGGCAGCCAGAGGCTGTGGTCCCTGTGCACCGATGGGAGCCTGTGGTCCTTGCGGACCCATGCGTGGATGCGGACCCTGTGCACCGAAGCCTGGCTGTGCTCCCTGTGCGCCCAAGCGGGGGTGTGGCCCCTGTGCGCCGCAGGGCTGTGGACCCGCGTCTGCCAGTGCAGGAGATCGGTCGCCGGCCATGAATCCGATGCCCGTCAAGCGCGCCGCTGGTTGAGTCGAGCGCTATGGCAGCTTCAGTATCCGCAAGCTCCGCAGCGACGGGAATTTCACCGGTCGCTCCGGAAGGCGTCGCTCAGCCGACTGTCGCGCTCGACGGTCTCACGCCAGCCGAAGTTCGTGGTATGCGCGAGGCCGCCATCGAGGTGGCCGAGGGTCAGCGGGTGCTGGCCAAGGCAGGCCTGAATGTGGTGGGCGAGCTGCTGCGTGGCCATGACACCTTCTACGAGGATGACCACTATCCGACGGGAGATGTCTTCGACGGCGAGACGGGCAGTCAGTACTACTACCACGCCCATCGGGGAATCGAATTGGAGCACGGGCACTTTCACACGTTTCTCCGTGGGCCCGGCCTGCTCGGTGCCGGTGCGGATGTCACCGCGGCGCAAGCGGATTCGGTTCCGGGTCATGACGATCTCGTGCATCTGGTCGGTGTATCGATGGATCCCTGGGGCTTTCCCATGGCGCTGTTCGCCACCAATCAGTGGGTCACAGGGGAAAGCTGGCTGCCCGCTGTCGAACTCGATCCCCTGCTGCCGAACTTTGCCATCGACCACGCCTGGCCCTCCTGGCCCGTCAACCGATGGATCACGGGCCTGTTGGCCCTTTTTCGCCCGCAGTTGCGTGCCTTGCTCGCTCAGCGAGATGCGGTGGTGGCGCAGTGGCAGCAGAAGCGTCCACAGTCCAATGCCCTGCAGGATACCGGTCTTGAGCTCACCGGATGGTTGGCCATCGATCCACGTCGACAGGCCGAGGAACTCGATGCGCTTTACGACGCTGACGGCATGCCGCGAAACCAACAAGTTCGTTGAGGGCGGGCTCTCACCGCAGGTAGGCGGTCAGCGTTGTGGCGTGGGTGTCGAGGGCGTGCAGTACTGCTGTTTCTGCGATCGGTGGCAGCGCGAGGATGACCCGATCGACGCCGGCCTCGACATACTGCTCGAGGCGGGCGGGATCACCGCTGGCGGCATAAACGCTCACCTTCGCTGCTGCAGGATCGCGGCCTGCGGAATCGAAGGCCGCCCGCAGGCGAGGCAACTGGCCGATGATCTCGCCATAGCCCTCGATGGGAATCCAGCCGTCAGCGTAGCGTGCCATGTCCGCGAAGGCATGGGCAGACGCGCGTGCGCCGAGATGAATCGGCGGGCGCGGCCTCTGGATGGGTTTCGGCCAGGACCAGCTTGGCTCGACGCTGACGAATTGCCCGCTGAAGCTGCCGATGTCGTTGCGCCACAGAGCTTCCATGAGCTGAATTTTTTCGGCCATTACGGGGCCGGCGTCAGCGATGTCGACCCCATGGGTGGCGAATTCCTCAGCGTTCCAACCATAGCCCACACCGAACTCGAATCGGCCGCCGGAAAGCCAGTCCAGGGTCGCCACTTCCTTGGCGCAGATCACGGCATCGCGGACGGGCACCATGGCCACGCCGGTGCCGAGGCGCAGCCTGTCCGTGACGCTGGCTGCTGCGGCAAGCACCAGAAACGGATCAGCCGTTCGCTTGTACCACTCGGGGAGATCGCCTCCGGGCCAGGGCGTGCGCCGGCTTGCCGGAAGGTGGGTCTTCTCCGGAATCCAGAGCGACTCGAAGCCGCGCTCTTCGAGTCCGACCGCGAGCTTCGGAATGGCGATGGTCTGATCGGTGGCAAAAATCATGGCCCCGAGCTTCATTGCGGTACCTCCGTCATGCTGCGGAGCAGCTCGGCGTAGGGGGGCGGTCGGCCGACGACTGCCACTCCTTGAGTATTCGATCGTTCATGGCCCGCCTCGTTGAGTGTCTGCTAAGTGGCTACGCTGATCTTGAGCAGGAGCCCGTGCAATGACCTCCGAGGTATTGCGTTGCCTATCCGCCTGGTTGCACACCCGCCTGCAGAGGCTGTTCTTGTCCGCAGCGGTGATGGGTGGCATGACCTGAAGGGTAATGGTTTGGATCTCCGGGTGCGGTAGCATGCAGCGCAGCGCAGAAGCAGGGATGACTGCTCCAAGCGGCACGACGAACGGGGAGGCTATATGCAACGCCGAAGCAACTTTGGGGCGCAGCTACGCTACTGGCGCAAGGCGCGCGGCCTGACCCAGTTCGACGTCGCCATGACTTCGGGCTATTCCCAGCGGCACTTGAGTTTTCTCGAATCCGGTCGCTCTCAGCCCAGCCGGGAAACGGTGATGGTGCTGGCTGAGACGCTCGGTGTCCCGTTGCGGGAACGTAACGTACTGCTCGACTCGGCAGGCTTTGCTCCCGTCTACACCCATGAACCCCTGACCAGCGAACATCTCGAGGTGGTGCTTGGCTTGGTCCACGATGTCCTGGCCAGCCATCGTCCGTTTCCTGCTTTGCTCGTGGACCGGTCCTGGAACACCTTTGCGCTCAATGCCACGGCCAATGCCCTGTTCAGTCAGTTCGTGGCGGGTGGGGACGCTTATGAATCGCTGGATGCAGTCAATGCCGTCCGTATCTGCCTTGATCACGCGGGGCTCAAGCCCTTCATCCGCAACTGGCATGGCTTCATGCGTGGCATCCTCGGGCAACTCAAGACCGAACTGCAGCGGGAGGTGGTTCACGACGACATTGCAGCGCTCATCGACGACATCCAGACTGCTCTGGCTGGTTCGAAGTCGGAGCAGAGCACAGCACTTGGTGACGACTTCCCTGTGGTGCGCTTGCAGCTCGAGCGAGACGGCATGCAGATCTCGCTGTTCACCATGATGAGTTCATTCAATCTGCCCCTGGACGCGACGATTGCGGAACTGCGTATCGAGACTTTTCTGCCTGCAGACGACGCCTCCAGAGCATTCCTGCTTGCGCTGGATCGATCAGTGGAAGGGGTAGCTGAGAACGCCTGACGGGTAGTCGCTCTGACGGGGTGCTGCTGTTCAGCGTGGCGTGCCGCGAGGTCATTTGGCCCTGCAGGCCTCCGAGGCATGAAAACGCCTGCCCCGTGAGACATTGTCGGACAATCCGACGCCTCTCAGCGGATCCGCATCGGATTCGCGTCAATGATGCAATCAATGGCCATGGCCGTTCGTCTAAGCAGGAGGGTCACAACCGTGATTCCTGAACGACTTGGTCAAAAGAGGTATCCATGAAGTCATTGCTTGCTGCTCTGTTCATGCTCACCGCCCTGGCTGCCGGCGCTGCTGCCGTCGAGAAAAAACCCTTCGACAAAACCCGCTTCGATGCTCTGCGAAGTGCGGGCGAAGTGGTTCTGGTGGACGTTTTTGCTGACTGGTGCTCCACCTGCGCCCGTCAGCAGGAAGTCATCAAGGCCTACGTTGCCGACAATCCGGAGAGGGAACTGCACATCCTCGAAGTCAACTTCGATCGCGACAAGGAGTGGGTCCGCCACTTCCGGGCGCCACGCCAATCGACGCTGCTGCTTTACAGCGGTGAAGATCAGATCTGGTTCAGTGTGGCCGAGACTCGCCCTGATGTGATCAGGGCGGAGTTCGACAAGGCGTTTGTTGCCGCTGCCCGCAACGGCCAGTGAGCCTGGATCTGGCTTCGATCCCGCTGGCTTTGCTGGCGGGTGTCGTCGGCATTCTGTCGCCCTGTGTATGGCCGCTGGTGCCCCTGATCATGTCCTCTGCGGCGACGTCCGGGCGCTCCGGGCAGGTGTTCCTGGCGCTGGGTCTTGCGGTCTCCTTCGCGGTGGCTGGCACCTTCCTGACGCTGCTGCTGCTCAACCTCGGGCTCGATCCTGATGGGTTCCGCGTGGTGGCGGCGGTCCTGCTGCTGCTGATTGGTGCGGCGCTGTTCTGGCCGGTGCTGGGCGACCGCATCAGCCAGGGCCTGTCGAGATTGACCGCCAGCGTCGGCTGGAACCCGACGGGCCATCAAGGCCCAGCCGGACAGGTTGGCGTTGGGGCGCTGTTGGGCCTGGTCTGGTTGCCCTGTGTTGGACCAACACTCGGCGCTGCCATCGCGCTGGCTTCCCTTGGCCAGGACATGGCCATGGCTTTTGTCGTCATGCTCACCTTCGGAATCGGCACTGCAGCAACGCTGCTTGCGGCTGCCCTGGTGTCGGGCAGCGTGCTGTCCCGATGGCGCCCTGGCCTCATGGCCGGAGCCGTCCGCGGCAAGCAAATTCTGGGAGCGCTGCTGCTGCTTTTGGGCATCATGGTCCTGACGGGCTTCGACAAGGTGCTTGAAACCTGGGCCCTGACCATCCTCCCCGACTGGGCGACGTCCATATAACGTCCGGGTTGGAGCGCAGCGATCTGGATCAACTGTTCCGCCATTGCCTGGTGCTGACCGGGCACCGTGAGGATGCCCAGGATCTGCTGCAGGCAGGAATCGAGCGTTACCTCACGCATGGGCCGCCTGCTGCCACGCACCCGGTCGGCTACCTGCGTCGCATTCTGCGCAATCTTCACATCGATCAGTTGCGTCGCCTGGGCGTCGTGAGTTTCGAAACCCTTCCTGATCCGGATCGTCTGCGCGGCGTCGAAGCAGACCTCGAGCAGACGGTGGTGGATGCCGTGGCCCTGGATGAGGCCTGGAATGAACTGAGTTCGCTGGAGCGTGAAGCATTGCTGCTCTGGGCTGTCTAGGGACTCTCGGCAAGTGAGATCGCGTTTGCGCTCGGAGAGCCGAGGGGGACGATCCTGTCGCGGTTGCATCGACTCCGGGTACGGATGACCGCATGGCGCAGTCGTCGGTCTGCTGGAGGTGGTGATGTCTGAGAGGAGGCCACTGCGAGAAGAGTTGAAGCACAAGCTGTCCCGAGAACGGCTCGACGATGAGGATTTCTTCCGTTTCGAACGCCTGCTGGCCGAGCAAAATCGTTGGTACGCAACGATGCCTTTCAGCTTTCGAGTGGGTGGTGCGGTGGCCGCTTTACTCCTGCTCGGTCTGGCTGTCCTGGTGTACTTCCCTGGCAACGATTCCGCGGACCTGCCCAAGCGTCTAGCTCAGGAGATCTTCACCAATCACGTCCATTCCCACAGCCTGGATTTCGAAACGCCTTCCATCGAAGTGCTTCGAACAGGATTGGACCGGCTCGACTTTGTGCCGTCGATGCGTCCGCTTCGAGGGATGACCGCCTCACGCTTCTGGGCACCCGCTATTGCACGCTGCAGGGCGCCATTGCGGCCCAGATGCTGTTCCGCACGCTCTCAGGAGCGCGTGTCACCCGCTATCAGGCCGCCTACGACCCAGGCCGGTTTGGTGGCCTGCCGGATTGGGATCGGCAACAGGAGCCGGTCAGCGTCAAGCTGCGCGGAGTGGAGGTCAGGCTCTGGGTGGAGCAGGGCGTCGTCATCGCCGAGGCCCATTAGTCGCCCTGGCCGTGACGGCGCCAGACTGTCCGACAACGTCTGGCGCAGAGACGAGCGCGCGGGGTCTCGGGCAGTCAGAATGCCGGAGCTTGTCGGGACAGCACTTCACACTGGGAGTCTTGGATCATGAATCAAACGGAGCTGCCGGCGACGCTCGGCGCCGCCATCGGTACCGAACCGTTCTGGCTGCAGGCCTGGGTCATGACCATGGTCCTGGTACACATGGCCGGGCTGCTGTTCGTGGTGGCGCGGGAGCAGCAGAGGTGGCGGCTGCGGCTGGAGCCCCTGGCCATTCTCGTGAGCTTCCTGGTTGCCGCCGTCATCATGTCCTGGATGTACGATCGGGTCGGCTACGTCCGGCTACTGGGGCTGGCTCATCTGTTGGCCTGGACACCGGTGTACGTGTGGATCTTCCTGAGGCGACAGCGTTTCTCGTGGGCGACGGCCTATGGCAAGTACATCCACCTCTATCTGCTGGTGGCGGGCATCTCGCTCGTGGTCGATGCGGTGGACGTGATCCGCTATCTTGCTGGGGATGGTGAGTTGTTCATGCGCTGGCAATAACGATTTCCGATGCCGTCTGGAGGACCTCATGGCCCACGTTTCGCCCCGCGACCCTCAAGCATTGTCCTCGCTGACTCCGCTGCTCGATGCCGTCAAAAACGCCATGGGTTTCGTACCCAACAGCATGCTGACCATGGCCCACCTTCCGCAGTTGCCGGTAGCGTTCTCATTGCTGGCGAACGCGGTTTTTGGAGGCGATCTTCAGGCACAGATGGACCAGCTGAGGCCCATCGTTCCTGGAGCAGAAAACGCCGATCCCCTGGAACCGTCACTCATCCAACTCGTGGCACTGGCTGTGAGCCTTGCCTCCGGCTGTCGCTATTGTCAGGCGCACACCTCCCATGGCGCCCATCAGCGCGGAGTGGACGCAGCCAAGATCAGCGACGTGCTGCGCTACGAATCGAGTCCGCACTTCTCGGACGCGGAACGCGCCGCCCTGGCGCTGGCCTTTGCTGCGGGCAGGGTCCCCAATGAATCTGATCAGCAGCACTTCGCCGCGCTGCGCGAGCATTTCAGCGAGCCGCAGATCGTGCAGCTGGTCGCGGTGATTGCACTGTTCGGGTTTCTCAACCGCTGGAACGATACCCTCGCCACCGCCATCGAAGCACAGCCCCTCGACTTCGCTACGGAACATTTGGCCGAACTTCAGTGGCTGCCTGGAAAGCATTTCATTGAAGATCAGCAGTTCTAGCCCGCGGGCTCCTGGAAGGCTCTGACGGCCCCGTAGAGCTGTGGCGAACCCAGTTCAGGGCCTCCCTGCTCTAATGTTTTGTACTCCTTCCCGCTTCTTCCCACAGCAATGGGGTGCGTCGGGTCTTCTTCCCGGCGAATCGATGGCTGACGTCATGGTTTCGCGAGCAACCCTTCGATGGGCTGCGTGAATCCGGCTGTTCGACAGTCGGATTGGTACACCGGCCCGATTGCAGCAAAAAAGAAACATTCTGTAATAGCGTGTGGGCACCTGGCTCATGCAGAGCCTCGTTGGGCGGCACTGCCGAAGCAGCGCCAGTCACCCTTCTCGGTAACGACAACCAAGAACCCAAGAGGACGCGCTATGTATCCAACCAAACTTGCACTGGGATGTGCGGGAATGCTGCTGGCCCTTCCCGCCATCGACGCCCAGGCCCAGGCGTCCGCGCAGCGGGCGCAGCAGGACCTGATCGAAGAGATCGTCATTCTCGGGACCCGTTCGCCAGGTCGGACGGCCACCGATTCCCCGGTTCCCGTGGATGCCCTGACTTCCGAAGCCATGCGGGACACCGGCCACACGGAAGTGGGACGCATGCTGCAGTCACTCGCACCGTCGTTCAACTTTTCCAGTTCGACCATCAGTGACGGTACGGATGCCCTGCGTCCGGCCACATTGCGCGGACTCGGGCCAGACCAGACATTGGTCCTGGTGAACGGCAGGCGCCGCCACGGCAGCGCGCTGGTGCACGTGAACACCTCCGTCGGCCGCGGCACGGCCGGTACCGACATGAACGCGATTCCTGCCAGCGCCATCAAACGGATCGAAGTGCTGCGGGATGGTGCTGCCGCTCAGTACGGCTCTGACGCCATCGCCGGTGTCATCAACATCGTCCTCCACGATCACGACGAAGGCGGGCGGGTGCAGGCGCAATACGGCGAGAACACCAAGGGCGATGGCGAGAACTTCGTGGCCAGCTGGAATCAGGGGATTCGGCTCTTCGACAGCGGCTATCTCAATGCGACGATGGAGTATCGCGACCGCGGTCGGACCAATCGGGCGGGCCTTCAGGGTGACTGCATCTTCGCGGACAGCTGCACGCCGCTTGCCGATGGCAGCAACCAGACCACCGATCCAAGGGAAATTCTTTTCGACCGCCAGAGTTTTCGCATTGGTGACGCCGATTCCGAGCAGTTTGCAGCGGTGCTGAACCTGGGCATTCCGCTGGTGGACGCGACCGAAGTCTATGGTTTCGCCACTTACTCCATCCGTTCGAATACCTCCGGTGGCTTCTACCGCAATGCCGGATCGGCCACGCAGAATCCCCGCTTCATGTTCGACGGCACGCCGGTGAATGACGGCAGGGGTCAGTTTCCTGGCGGCTTCCTGCCGCTGATCAACACCGACATCGAGGACATCAGCGGCAATCTTGGTATCCGCGGCGAACTCGCCAATGGCTGGAGCTGGGACTTCGGTGCCGGGTACGCTGTGAACACCTTCGATTTCATCATCAGCAATTCGCTGAACGCTTCGCTGGTCTCGCGTATTGGCAGCAGCCCGACCCGCGCGCGGGCGGGTGATCTGGAACTCACCCAGCTGACCCTGGACTTCGACGCATTTCGCGACATGGATTGGGGATCGGTCGCCTTTGGTGTCTCCTACAGGGAGGACGGCTACAAATTGAACCCGGGCGAACTGCTTTCCTTCGCCGATT
>SLTB01000275.1 GCA_007130155.1 Pseudomonadales bacterium | reverse complement strand
GCTGTTCTCGGCCCGGCCTATGCTTGGCTAGGCCAGGTATCGGGGAGCCTTGCCCGGGCTCTACCTCTGCGGGTCCGGCACTCATCCCGTTGGCGGCGTGTCCGGTATTCCCGGCCACAACGCCGCGCGGGAGATCCTCGCAGACTTTCGCCGCTGTACGCGCTGAATAGGCTATTGCAAAGTTCAGCGCCGCCCGCCCTTGGGAGCGGATTTAACCGCGATCGGCCATCCGCGCATGCCCCCGTAAGTCATTGACTTCTGGCAGTC
Source organism: Pseudomonadales bacterium (assembly GCA_007130155.1). Taxonomy (GTDB): domain Bacteria; phylum Pseudomonadota; class Gammaproteobacteria; order Pseudomonadales; family Azotimanducaceae; genus SLTB01. Next base: position 5,856 of record SLTB01000275.1, on the reverse strand, counting down.
TATTCGCGGCTGAAGAGGGTGTCGCAAAACTCAGCGTGGCGCCCCTGTGGGAGCGGATTTATCCGCGCATGCCCCCGCAAGTCATTGATTTCTGGCAGTCCATTCGCGGCTGAAGCCGCTCCCACGGAGTCTTGCCAACCTTTGGCGACACCCTCTGAACCCGCTCCCGCGGTGTGCTGCTCTCATTTCGCGACCGCCTCTGAAGCAAGGCTCAGCTTTCTGCGGGCTCCACGCACTCCACCACCTGCTCGATGGCACCGAAGATGCTTTGGACGGCGCGGTCGAACATCACCGAGTTCGTCCGGGGTCACGGCCACGGGGGAACAGGCCGAAGCCGGCTTGGACTGATAGAAGCCGAAGCCCTTGGCCAGCTCGCCCAGGATCAGGTTTCGCAACGGAATATCGTTGATGAGCATCAGCAGTCGAATGTGTTGGCCTGCGACTGCCGGGCTGCTGCCCATGGGTACGTCATCGGTGATGACCGCGATCTCACTTTCCAGGTCCGTTCCCCAGGCTTCGTTGCGAATGACGATGGGCGCGTGGGGCGCCAGCATGTGATCGGAGCCGCCCTGTTATATCAGCGGGTCCTGCCAGAAGCTCGGCGGCATCTCGGCGCCGCGCGCCTTGCGCACCAGATCCATGCGATTGACGTAGGCGGAGGCGTCCACCCACTGATAGGCACGTGGCAGAGGGGCGAGACAGCGTCTTGGATCGAAAGCGAAACGGTCCTTGGCTTTGCCCCCATTCAAGCTGGCATTGCGGGCCACAAGGGCGGGCTGCACCTGCTTCCACTCATCCAGGGCGCGCTGCAGCGTCGGGGCAATGTCGGCGGCGGCAGCCGCCTCGGTCAGATCCCGCGACACCAGAATGAGGGTGCCGTCGCGGCTGCCGTCATCCAGGGTGGCGAGCTTCATGGGCACTCCTCCTCGAGCCGGATGCTCAGGGATGTCCGACGCCGGCCACCGGCACCCGCACCCGCTCGATGCGGGCGCTGCGGGCGTGGCTCTTGGCCGGATCCGAGTCCTTGGCCGTGCAGATATAGAGCGTACGCCGGTCGGCATCGCCGAGCATGCAGGCAAAAGCGCCGCGGTCGAGTTCCACGACATCGGTGACGGTGCCGCCTTCGAGCACTCTCAGGCAGACATCGCCCCGTGGCGATGCCACCCAGATGGCGCCCTCCGCATCCAGGCAGATGCCGTCAGGCACCCGGCCTTCCGGCAACTTGGCCCACACCCGGCGATGGCTCAACGAGCGGTCGGACTCGATGTCGAAGGCGCTCAATTGTCCGGCGAAGGATTCCGCGATGATCAGGGTTCGGCCATCGGGGGTGATGATGGTACCGTTGGGGAAACCGAGGTCCTCGGCGGCGATAGCGGCATTGCCATTCGGATCGACGCGGATCAGCTCCGTGGTCCTGAACGGCGCTCCGGCGTGCAGGTCGAAGCCGAAATTGCCGACCCAGGCCGTCCCATCTTCCGCCACGACCATGTCATTGCAGTGAAAACGGGCCAAGCTGCTGAGGTCGGCATGCACCGCGAGATCGCCGTTCGCTTCCAGTCGTAGCAGCTTGCGATCCTGCATGGACACTACCAGCAGGCGCTCGTCGGGCAGCCATCCGAGCCCGGAAGGTTCTGCAGGCACGGTGCAGATCGTTTCCAGCTCGCCCGCTGGCGTCATCGCCAGGACGACGCCCTCGTGCATGTCTGAGAACCACAGCCGGCCCTCATGCCAGCGTGGACCCTCGCCGAACCGCAGGCCGTCGACGACGACCTCGGTCTGGTGTTGGCGTGGTGGCTGCGTCATGGGGCTCTCCTGTTGGGGTTCGTTCGACGAGCCTGCGGCGGGTCTCCGCTTCGTGCAAGCTGGCGAGGCCTCGGCCGCTGGACAGTCGAAATCTAAATCGGGATCGAAATCGATCCTGTGGCCTCTCCAAGCTGAAGAGGCTTCCTGTACGCAACGGCCTCTTCATACCCAATCGCCAAGGTTCTGCGATCCCGATTTCGATTTCGATTTCGATTTCGATTTGGGCGGGGTTTCCCCACAATGGTGCGTTGTTCAGTCGAGGTCGTCGCCCATGTCCGATCCCCGCGTCATCCTGGTTCTCGGTGCCGGCGTTGCCACCGGCAGCGCCGTGGCGCGCCGATTTGCCCGTGAGGGCTACGTGGCCTGCGCGGCGCGCCGCCAGGGCGAGAAGCTGGCGGATTTTGTCGCGGAGATCGAGGCCGCAGGCGGGCAGGCCCATGCCTTCTCTTGCGATGCCACGGATCCGGCGTCGGTGGCGGATCTGGTAGCCGAAGTGGAATCCCGGGTCGGGCCCATCGAGGTCGCCTGCTACAACGCGGCCGTTGGGGTGCGCGGATCCATCACCGAACTCGATCCGGCGGACTATGAGCGGGTCTGGCGCATCAATGCCTTCGGAGCCTTTCTGTTTGGCCAGCAGGTAAGCCGATGCATGCTCAAGCGGGGGCGTGGAACGATCCTGTTCACGGGGGCGACTTCGGCCACTCGTGGGTTGTCGGGGATGGCGGCGTTTGCAGGCTCCAAGCACGCGCTGCGGGCGCTCGCCCAGTCCATGGCAAGGGAGCTGCAGCCGCAGAACATCCATGTTGCCCACGTCATCGTCGACGGACCCATCGACACGCCGCTCATTCGCCGACGCATGCCGGAGGTCTTCGAGCAGCGACCGCCGGATGGCGTGTTGGCGCCGGACGATATTGCCGAAAGCTACTGGATGCTGCACAGCCAGCCGCGCAGTGCCTGGAGCCAGGAGATCGATCTCCGGCCTTGGGTCGAGCCCTGGTAGTCCGGGTCCAGCCTGACAAGCGAGAAGCGCAGGATTCATGGCCCACCGCAAGCCGCATCTGCCAAGCAAGCTCTACGCGGCCTGCCGACGCCCGTTCGTCTGGCGCAAGCGCTGGCGAGACTGCTGGGCGGAGGTTCGCTACTGCTCTGAATGCTGTCGGCGCAGCGGTCGAAACGGGACTGTGGTAAAAGGTGCGGCTGCGCCATTCACCAATGAAGGAGAAGCACCATGATCATCATTGCCGGCACCATCGACCTGCAGGATCCCGCTGCGCGCGATAGCGCCATCGAGCGGGCGAAGCCGCTGCAGCAGGCCACTCGGGACAACGAGCCTGGATGCCACGCCTATGTTTTCTCGGCGGACCCCTGCGTACCCGGCCGCATCGCGGTTTACGAGCTGTGGGAGGACGAGGCGTCGCTGGCAGCACACTTTCAGCACCAGAACTATTTCAACATGCGTGACCTGCTCGGTGAGATCGGTCTCGCCGCTGCAGACAACGATAAATTCCGCTGCGATCTGCGGGAGCCTGTCTACGACGAAACCATGACCCCGCGGGCGGATTTCTTTACCGCGAAGTGAGCACCATGATCAGCGGTCGTAGCGGAAACCGATCTTGATTGCGACCTGGAAATGGGCCACCTGACCGTTCTCGATGTGGCCACGCTGCGTGGTCACTTCGAACCACTCCAGATTGCGGACGGTCTCGCTGGCCTTGGCCACAGCCTGACGAATGGCATCGTCACTGCTCTCGGTTGAGGATCCGACGACCTCGGTGACGCCATAGACATGACTCATGTTGAGGGACTCCTTGTTGGCCATAAGGATCCCAGGGTAACGCTCAAGACGGCGGTCTGCGAACCAGGCCGGGGGTGGCCAGAGCTGTTCCGTTCATTCCAAGACCAGGCGATAGCTGTCTCCGTCCCGGACGATACGCCCGGCCGTAGGCGTCGCGAAGTGGGATCCGAGCAGCAGCTCGCCATTGCCCGCTGAGCGTTCGAGCACAGCGTTACGAGTGAGCCTGGCCTGGTCCTGATCCTCGTCTGCGCTGGCTGCCCAGTTCGGGCGCGCGATCTGGCAGGGGTGATGCATCAGGTCGCCGGTGATCAGGGCGCTGTGGCCGTTAGAGGTCAGTTCCACGCTGACATGGCCTGGTGTGTGGCCCGGCGTGGGCAGCAGGCGCACTCCGGGGCAGACGTCGAAGGGTGCATCCACGAAGTCGGCCAGGCCCGCATCGAGGATAGGTTGTACCGAGTCTGCCAGCACCGTCCCCGGATCCATGCCGTCCTCGCTCGCCCCCTCCTGGCTCTCAGCCTGCCAGTGCTGGTACTCGACGCGGCTGAAGAGGTAGCGGGCATTCGTGAACGTCGGTACCCAGCGGCCGTCGAGCCAGCGGGTGTTCCAACCGACGTGATCCACATGCATATGGGTGCATAGCACGGTGTCGATGAGCTCAGCTGGATAGCCGCCAGCCTCCAACATGGCGAGAAATGGACCCTGCATGCGGTCCCAGCCAGCGTAGCTGCGCGGTTTGTCATTGCCCACACAGGTGTCCACCAGCAGGTATCGTTCTGGCGTCTCCACCACAAAGGCGTGGATGCTGGCCAGCAGCTTGCCTTGCTCGTTGACGAAATGAGGACGAAGCCACGGGATGGCGGCGACGGCGGCAGGGCTGGCGTCAGGCAGCAGGGCCTTCATGCCCGGTATGCGGTCCTGTTCCGGGATCTTGGTGATCCGGATGTCGCCGAGCTGCCAGCTTTCGAACGCCATGCCATGCCTCCCCTGTGCCTGCCTTGAAGCATAACCCAAGGCTGCGCGGAGGGCGGAGCCGCCCCATTTTCGCTATCATGCCCTGATCCGGTTGGAGCCAGGCTTGGCAAGGACAGTTGAGGCCCAACCTGATTTCGGCAAGGGATCCTCCGTGCTTTTTTGTGTGAATGAGTCCCCCTCCCATCTCGGAGGCCAGCGGCTGCTTTGGAATCTGCTGCGTCTCGCCTTTGGGGGCGAGGCGGGCGTGGCCTATTTCCGTTATCCGTTCTATCGCCTGCCTGAAGCGCTTCCGGCGCCGGAATTCGTCATGCTCTCCCGGCGCTTGGGCCTCTGGCTGCTGACCTGTGACGGCGTTCGCTCCAGCAACGTGCAATCTTTCGAATACCGGCCGGCACTCGAGCGGGGCGAGGTTTGGCTCGAGGAGCTCCGGGGTCAGATTGAGTCCGAGCCGGCGCTGCAGGGCGTGCCTTTGAGATATGCCCACCGACTCGCGCTGCCATTCGTGGACGAGAAGACTTGGCTGGCCCATGCCCAGACTCATGAAGGGGTCGATGGAGACGTTGTCCTGCCGCGTGAGCATCTGCAGCCCCGCGCTCTCAGGGTAAAGCTCTCCGAGCTTAGGGTGAGTGGAGCGGACTCGCTGACGGATGATCAGTGGCGCTTGCTCCAGTCTGTCCTGCGAGGGCGGGTCATGTCCGCAAAGTCGCCAAGGGTTTTCAATGGCGTTCCCGGTTCAACGACCCCGTCTGGTTTGATGGCACAGGTCGACCTGCGCACCACATGGCTCGATGAGATCCAGGAGCGGGTCGCTTATGAAATCCCCGAGGGACCTCAGCGCATTAGGGGCGTCGCGGGCAGTGGCAAGACTTCACTGATGGTGCAGCGTGCCGCCGTGATCCATGCGGCGCACCCGGATTGGGATATCGCGTTTCTGGTGCATACCCGTCATCGGGAAACCCAGATCGCGGCGCTGATCTCGGCCAGCTTCGAGCGCCTCACGGGGCGTGCGCCGAACTTTGAGCGACTGCGTGTCTGGCATGCCTGGGGCGATGAGGGCTCTCCCGGTTTTCTGCGTTCGTCTGCGGAGATATGGGGGCAGCGCCGCCTCGGACCTGGGGATGCGCAGTATCGACTCGGATGGCGTCAGGCCGACTCGCGTGGACTGGCCTGGGCCTGTGAGGAGCTGGAAGCGGATATCGGCGAGCACGAGGTGCTGCCGTTTCTCGATGTGCTGCTGATGGACGAAGGTCAGGACATGCCTGCGGCACTCTATCGCTTGGCGCTGC
>SLTB01000170.1 GCA_007130155.1 Pseudomonadales bacterium | reverse complement strand
TCGTGCCGGGACAGCCCCAGCGCCTCGGCCACGGTAGTGTCATAGCTGAACCATTCAGTGAGCCATTGGGCGGCAAAGCCCATGGCGTGGGAAGCCAGCAGAAGATTCTGGCAGACCGCCCCTGCTGACAGCTGCTGCTCCCATTCGGGAATCTTGTGCCCTGGCGTGATACGCGACACCACGGCCAGCACCACCGGCGCCCGCTCGAGCCGGCCGCGCTCGAGACCCGCCCGCTCGGGCGGGTCATCGGGATGTGACGCCTGCCAGGCCGATGCCAACACCTCTCCGAAGGCGCGCCGGCGGTCACCGGTAAAGCGCATGATGCGCCAGGGGCCCAGCTTGCCGTGATCCGGTACGCGGATACCGCAGCGAACGATGGTATCCAGAGCTGCGGCGTCGGGTCCCGGCTCGAGCATGTCGATGGCTTTCACGCTGCGCCGCGTCAGCAGCAGTTCCAGCGTCGGATTCATCGTGCTACCTCTTCAGTACGTTGTTGCCAGTGCGGACCGCGTGCCATTCGCAATCGGGCCGCAGCGATTTCAGGCGTGATGTCGCGTTGGGACTCCGCCAGCATCTCGAAGCCCACCATGAATTTGCGGATGCTCGCCGAGCGCAGCAGCGGAGGATAACAGTGTCCGTGGAGCTGCCAGAAAGCAGTGCCGGCCTGCGCCGGTCCAGGCAGGCCATGCCAGCCAAAGGAATAGGGAAAGGCGCAGTGGAACAGGTTGTCATACGCCCGGAACAGCTCACCGAGCACCGCCGCCAGCGAAACTGACTCGTCCTCGCCCAACCAGGCGAATCCCGGACAGGACCGGCGCGGCAGAATCAGGGTCTCGAAGGGCCAGCGCGCCCAGAACGGTACCACCACCAGCCAGTCCCGATCATCGATGACCACCCGCGTGCCGGCCGCGGCCTCCGCTTCGGCCACCGCGAGCAGCAGGGGCGTGCCGTGGCTGTCCCAATAACTCCGCTGCTGCTCGAATTCGCGCCTCACCAGGGTCGGCAGCGCATCCAGCGCCCAGATCTGCCCGTGGGGATGGGCACTCGAACAGCCCATGCTGGCTCCGCGATTCTCGAAGCACTGCACCCAGCGCCAATCGTGCCCGAGATCGACAGTCTCACGCTGCCAGGCCGCCACCACCTCGGCCAGAGCTGCATCAGGAAGGCGGGCCAAGGACTGATCGTGCTCTGGCGCATAGCACAGCACGCGACAGCGGCCCCGCGTGGGCTCGCTCCGGAACAATGCGCTGGCCGTCGGCTCGGCCGACGTCGTCTCCAGCAGCGCCGGAAAGTCGTTGTCGAAGGTGTAGACACCTTGGTAGTCCGGGTTGCGGGTACCGTTGGCGCGCAGGTTTCCGGGACAGAGATGACAGGCCGGGTCATGCTCAGGCAGCGCAGGCGCAGGCGCATCCACCTGTCCCTGCCAGGGCCGCCGGTCACGATGAGGCGATACCAGGATCCACTCCCCCTGCAGCGGATCGAAGCGGCGATGGACGCCGGGTTCGGCATCGTCTGGTATCACGGGCAGAGCTCCAGAGCCCGTGCCGCTCCGCCAGGGCAGGCCACGAAGCTGTCCAGCGTTCCAGGCTCTCGATCCATAGCCTTCGCTGCCGCCGCCAGCACCGCGTCCCGTGCCCGGCCTTCAATGAGCGCGATGGCCCAACCTCCGAAGCCGGCCCCCGTGAGGCGGGCACCGTCACAACCGGGTGTCTTCACCGCGGCGGCCACCAGGGCATCGAGTGCAGGCACGCTCACCTCATAGTCATCGCGCAGAGAGGCATGGGAGGCCGTCATGGCCGCACCCAGGACGGGCCAGTCCTGCTCTGTCAGCGCCGTGCGCGCGGTCATGACGCGCTGCTGCTCACTGATGACATGGCGCAGGCGCCGGGCCTCGACGCTCTCGCCCAGCGTCGCTTCGACCGCATCAACCGACAGCTCGGGGATGCGGTGTTCAGGCAAGCCCAGCGCTGCCAGACCCCGCCTAAGTTCCGCACGGCGCTGATTGTAGCCGGCATCTGCCAGCCGGCGCGGCTGACCGCAATGCATCACCAGCAGCTCCCGGTTCTGCCAGCTTGTCGGGACTTCGCTGACATCTCCTGAACTGCAGTCGATGGCCACGGCACCCGTATCGCTGCCGTGAACGATAGCCAACTGATCCATCAGGCCGCAGGCCGTGCCCACGTGTTCGACTTCCACCGCGCGGGCGAAGCGGGCCAGATCAACGCCGGCACGGGGCCGCAGCCAGCCGTGGCTCATCATGGCCAGCGCCAGGGCCAGCGTGAAGGACGCCGAACTCGACAGTCCGCCGCCAGCGAGGTCACCACTGACGATGACATCGAGCCCCTCGCCAGACTCGTCTGGACGCATATCGTCCAGCCCCAGCAGACCCGACACGAAGTCCCGCCAATTACCCTGCCGCGACCTTGCCCCGCTCATGGTCGGACGGTGACTGAAACCTGCGTGATCATCAACATCCAAAGCATGCACATGCAGTTCCCGATCAGCCCTCGGCAGCACCAGCACCGCCGTACCCCGATCGAGGGTCATGGGCAGCACGGTACCGCCGAGATAGTCGATATGATCCCCGATCAGGTTGATGCGCCCCGGTGCCCAGTACGCGCCCAAGGCGGCAACGTGCGGTCGGTGCACCAACCACCAGTCACGGGTCCGATCCACGGCAGTCATGGGAGGATCCAGGGGTAACGACTTCAAGGTCACAATGATACCGGCTGCCCGCGCCGTTGGCTGCGGAAACACAACTCTGAGTACCCCCGTGGGAGCGGCTTCAGCCGCGAATGGACTGCCAGAAATCAATGAATCGCGGGGGCATTCGCGGATAAATCCGCTCCCACAGGGGCGCCACGCTGAGTTTTACGACACCCTCTTCAGCCGCGAAGCTATTCGCGGACAAGCCTGCTCCCACGGGGGTGAATGTTCAGCCGCCACCCAGCCGATGCAGAAAGTGAATCTCGCTGTCAGTCGGGATGGTTTCGAGCAGGGGGTCGTTGATGATGTCGCCGTCGATGACCAGCGCGAAGTCCCGCTCGATGGCTGCGCGGAAGCCCGGAAAGCAGCGGTCGAGTTCGGCCATGAGGCCGCGGAAGTCGTCTACCATCACATGGAGCTGGGCTGCACCACCGGTCAGGTGGCGCAGCTGCTGAGGCAGAAACACCCGGGCCATACTCAGCTCTTGGCAGCCTCGAGGGCGGCCAGAATCCGCGGCGGTGACATGGGCAGCTCAGTCATCTGCAGACCCGTCGCCGCATTCACCGCGTTGGCCACGGCTGCGAGGGGCGCAACGATGGGTGTTTCACCCACGCCACGAACACCGTAGGGATGACCGGGATTGGCAATCTCGATGATCTGGGTATCGATCATGGGCAGATCGGAGGCCACCGGAATACGGTAGTCGAGGAATCCGGCATTCTCCATGATGCCCTCGGCACTGAAAATGTATTCCTCGTTCAACGCCCAGCCTATGCCCTGCACCGCCCCGCCCTGCATCTGGCCCTCCACGTAACTCGGATGAATGGCCTTGCCGGCATCCTGGATGGCGGTATAGCTCAGCACCTCCACCTTGCCAGTGTCAGGATCGACCTCCACATCACATAGATTGACTGCAAACGACGGCCCGGCGCCTCGTGCATTGAGCGAAGCACGCCCGAGCAGCGGCCCGCCGGTCTTGGCCGACTGACCGGCGATATCCGCAAGCGTAAGGGGCTCAGCCTCGACGTTGACGCCGGGCCGGGCGACCACCTTGCCGTCGACCCAGTCCACCATCTCCACGTCTACGTTCCACAGCGCCGCCGCCCGGGCCTTGAGTTGACTGATGATGTCCCGGGCGGCCTCGATCACGGCCATGCCGGTGGCAAAGGTCACTCGCGAACCGCCGGTGACATTGGTGAAGCCTGCCGCTTCGGTATCCGCCACCAGGACGCGCACGTCCTGGTAGGGAATGCCGAGTTCCTCGGCAGCCATCAGCGCCATGGAAGCACGGGAGCCGCCGATGTCCGGATTGCCTTCGATCACCGTCGCGGTGCCGTCCTCATTGATGTGGATCTCGGCCGAAGACTGCATGCCGACGTTGAACCAGAAACCCACGGCGACACCGCGGCCCTGGTTGGGACCCAATGGCCGCTTGTAGTTCGGATGCTCGCGCGCCGCTTCCAGGCAGGCCACCATGCCGATGGCATTGAACTTGGGTCCATAGGACGCCTGGCTGCCCTCGCGGACGGCGTTCTTCAAGCGCAACTCGATGGGGTCCATGTTCAGCACCCGCGCCAGCTCATCCATAGCGGACTCGGTGGCGAACAGGGCCTGAGGGGCACCCGGCGCCCGATAGGCCGCCACCTTGGGTTTATTCACCAACACGTCGTAGCCCTCGGCCTTGAAGGCCGGCACGCCATAGGGCGCGAACACGCACATGACGCCGGGGACCATGGGCGAGCCCTTGAAGGCCCCCGCCTCATAGGCCATCCAGGCGTGCATGGCCGTGAGAGTGCCATCCTTTTTAGCACCGATCCTGAGCTTGATTTTGCTGGCCGAGGCCGGACCGGAAGCTCGGAACACCTCCTCCCGGGTCATGACCAGCTTCACCGGACGACCGGATAAGCGCGACAGCATGATCGCCACCGGCTCCAGGTAAACGGTGGTCTTGCCGCCGAAACCGCCGCCGATCTCCGTGGGGATGACTTTGAGTCGGGAGATGCTCATGTCCAGCACCCGGGCGGTCATGGAACGGACGTCGAAACTGCCCTGAGTGGAGCACCACACCGTCGACTGCTCGTCCTGTCCCCAGCGCGCCAGGCAGGCGTGAGGTTCGATGTAGCCCTGATGCACGGTCGGCGTGTAGTAGGTCCGTTCGATGATGACATCGGCCTCGGCGAAGCCGGCCTCGATGTCGCCCCGGGTGGACTCCATGACCTGAGCGACGTTCGATGGCCGCGCCGGTTTCTCGGGCAAGCCCTCGGTGTAGAGATGCTCATGCAGCAACGGCGCATCTGGCGCCATGGCACTGTCGATGTCCAGCACGACAGGCAGCGCTTCGTACTCCACCTCGATCAGGCGTACCGCTTCTTCTGCTGCCCTGACCGACGTCGCCGCCACCGCCGCCACGGCGTGGCCATGGTAGAGGACCTTGTCGCGGGCCATGACGTTCACAGCCATATCGTGATAATCGCCACCACCCTCGCCGCCCTCGATGTCACCGGGCGCAACGTCGGGGAAGTCCTTGCCGGTGACAATGGCCTTAACGCCCGGGACCGCCAGCGCCGCGGCGATGTCGATGCTGCGGATGCGGGCGTGGGCATGGGGTGAACGCAGGAAGCGACCATGCAACATGCCAGGAAGGCTGAAGTCGGCGCCGAAGTTCGCCCGTCCGGTGACCTTGTCCAGGCCATCAGGCCGGATCGGCCGGGTACCAATCTGACGGAAATCCCCTACTTCCCTGATTGCCTCGCTCATGGCCTCGCTCCTCGCATCTCGGCGGCGGCGTCGAGCACCGCCCTGATGATCTTGTCATAACCCGTGCAGCGGCAGAGATTGCCCGCCAGCCAGTAGCGGGTCTCCTCCTCGGTGGGGTCCGGATTGGCATCGATGAGGGCCTTGGCCGCCACCACCACTCCGGGCGTGCAGATCCCGCACTGCAGCGCCGCATGTTCGAGCAGCTTCTGCTGCACCGGATGCAGCGCTTCCGGGGTCGCAATCCCTTCCACGGTGGTCACGCTGCGCCCTTCGAGCTCTGCCGCGAAGACCAGACAGGAACAGACCAGACGGTCGTCAAGCAATATGGAGCAGGCGCCACAGTCGCCGGTGCCGCAGCCCTCCTTCGTGCCGGTCAGGCTCAAGCGGTCACGCAGAACTTCGAGGACGGTCTCATCGGCCGCACAGAGAAACTCGACGGGCTCGCCGTTGACGGTGCTGGATACTTGCAGTTTCATGCCTCGCCTCCCAGCGCGCGATCACGGGCGATCACCGCTGCTCTTCGTGTCAATACGCCCACCACCTGGCGGCGATAGGTCTCCGTTCCACGTTTGTCGCTGATGGGGCGGGCAGCCGCGCTGCTGGCTGCAGCAGCTTCGGCACAGGCCGCGTCATCGAGCCGGGTGCCGACCAGGGCCTCGGCCGCTTCGGGCACCAGCAG
>SLTB01000158.1 GCA_007130155.1 Pseudomonadales bacterium | reverse complement strand
GGCTGGTCAGGCGGAATTGTCCCCATTGCGCGACTGTGGAATCGACGGATCCCACAATGGCAGCGCTGGTCGGGGCGGGGAGTGACGAGACCTTCCTGAGGGGCGCGGGATGCCACCATTGTCACGATACGGGCTATCTCGGTCGCCATGCTGTGTATGAGCTGATGGTCGCGACGCCGGAGCTGCGGGCACGGATCGCCGAAGGTGCGAGCGCGTTGGAGCTCGCGGGCCTGGCGCAGAAAGAAGGCATGATTCCCCTCACGGCCAATGCGCTCGCGCTGGCCCGTCGGGGCATCACATCACTGGCGGAAGTCGTTCGGGTCAGACTCGGATGAAACACGATGAGAGTAGGAGGCACGCTCCATGCGTGAGTTGACGGTACATGTGGAAGGGCGCGGCTACCGTGGTAGCTGGGATACCTGGAATGATCTGCACTACGGGCGCATGGTCCAGGCTGCCTATCAGGGCTGGATGGCTCAGGGGCCGGTACACGAGGAAGATCCGGAGCGCATGGCGCAGGTTCTCCTTTTTTGGTGTGTCGAGCGTTCGGTACACGGTTCTCATCCGGGTCGCGGAAGATAATCAGCGATCAGGTTTGCATGGTGAACGCGAACTGACTTGGAAGCGGCGGTCGACCATCAGGGGGAGCGTGCTGCAGGTGAGCGGCACGACCACCAAGGCAGGCAGCATCCTGCCGCTACGGCGCGCCCCCTTCAGGTCGACTGAGGTCCTTATCCCTCATGTTTATGGGATGGGTGCCAGCGCTCTGTAACCGTCAGCCTTTCGGCTGCCTGGCGCTGCGACGGCGACGCAGCCCCCAAAGGCCCAGCATCCCGGCGATCATGAGTGCCCATGAGGCAGGCTGGGGCACGGCGTGTGCGGGAGGCTCCGATACGGGTGGCCCAGGAAGCTCTTGGCCTGGGAGCGTAGGAGATTCCGGAAGCTTAAGGACCGCCTCCCGGTACAGCCACACACCCATGTGCGACACTGTCGCTGTTTTTGATTGCGCACAACGCAGGCAGGCCTGGGCCCCCGTTGAGGAATGGTCTTCGAGGCGAGGGGCGATCCCCCGAACGATGTCACCCGACGTTTCGCTGCGGGTCAAACCATAGATCGTCTCTCGGGTTTCGGGTGCCGAGGTGGGTGCCGAGGTGGGTGCAAAACCGAATTCATCGACGACTTTGCGATATTCAGTGCTGGTCAATTCGAGAAACAACGACGCTGTGTTCACCGCCGCGAAAGCGAGGGGGTCGCGCGGTACAAGGGTATTGAAGAGGGTCTGAATGTCTAAAACGGATGCCCACGTCCACCCTTCAACGGAAACCCCGCTTATGCTGCCTTCGCAGGTGCCGTTGGAGGAACCGCAATTTTGCGCGACCTGATTCCACGAGAATAACCCCGCAGTTTCCGAAAGTTGGCGCCATTCCTTGTCTCCAACAACGACTGGCGTTGCGTGTACGGTCAGTGGCCCGGCCAGCAAGACTGCGGCCAGCAAGATGAGAGCTTCCCTCTTCATTATTGTTTTTCCTGGTAGCGTCTGCGGCGGGTGCTGCAGCTTGTGCTGCGTTTCACGAAGGCACGTTTCAGGCCTTTAATCTAAACCTAAATATATCAGCAGGTTATAGTTAAGCGCGTGGGGCGCTTTCACCCCATTTTAAAGGATTCTGATGATTCTATCGAGGCGTACGATCCAAGAACCTACTTCGTTCCCCACACTGAAGTTGTCCATGCTCTCCTGGCACGCAGATCTGGCTGCTGAAATTTGTATTAAAGCAGCCTGTTAACCCGCAAACCTCACCGATTCACGGCTGCGGACGCGGATATGCCGGCAAATCCTGCCGGTCCGCTCGGTCCGGGTGCTGTTGCGCGCAGTCCCTGGCGCGCACCCTCCGGGCGCACTGCGTGCGCCGCGATTCGCTCCCGGCGAATCGGTCGACGTACTGTCAAGTACGCCTGCGGACCCGAACTGCCGCGCGCCTTGTCTTATCTGACATCTCCACGCCCTCGCTTCGCGCATCGGTGAGATATGAGGGTTAAGGTGGCCGGGATCATCGAAGGTGCGGGCTGCGAACTTCGCTGGCCCGGGTGGGATGCTGCAGAGGGATCTCTAGACTGAATCGCCTTCAGAAACGCGTTTCCCGCTGACTGTCTTCGTAAAGACGCGCCAGAAAGGTCCGCAGGGCCGGCTCGGCCTCGGCGCGGGTCATCAGTTGCTGCGCCTCCATAAGTTGCGCCATGTCCTCCATGGTCCGGGTGCCGTCGATGAGGCTCAGGATGAACAGGTGCACGCGGCTTGTGAGCGTCTGCATTTGAAAGTGGGGCAGCAGCGGGACCGGTTTTTTCCCGGTTACGATCCAGTCGGGCAACGCGGTATGCCGCTGCGGCTGGTCGACCTCCGCGATGCGGTCTGCGCAGAATGTCACCACCAACTCGCGACGGCCGTGACGGCTGGCCGGGGAGCACATATAGGGGATCTCCGCTTCGACCACGTCCGGGGCTGAAAAGCCTGCCGCTTCCACCATCGCCAGGGTCTCCTCCAGGCTCAGGCAAAGGGTCGGGTCGGCGTGGCTGAAGTTCAGTGATCCGAAGCTGATCCAGCGTCCTGCCGGCGCCAGCAGCTGATTGATGCGCGCGGCGACGTTTGCCGGCTTGTCCGGAAGGATGTCGATTACCCAAGGCGTGACCACGGTATCGAAGCTGCCGGCCGCAAACGGCGGTCGCAACGCATCACCGAGCAGTGCTGTGAGGCCGGGGGAAGCGGGTGATGCTTCCAGGGTCCGGGTCACGGCCTGATCGGCCATGCGCTTCGGGGCGATGGGGAATTCGTGCAGGGCCAGTGTTTCGCCCCGGAACATGCGCGCCGCGATGAGCATCAGCAGGGGATTGAAATCCATCGCAACGGTAGACCGGCAGCCAAAGTGCTCATGCAGGTCCCGTGCGAGGCGACCGGCGCCGCAGCCAAGTACCAGCATGTGCTGGGGACGTTCACGTTCAGCGTAGGTCTCGCTGATCAGCTCTACTGAGCGGCGGTTCTCCTCGTCTCCCCAGCACCAGTCGCGATGGACATTGGGGTAGTAGGTGGTCAGGCCCTGGTCAGTCGCCGGACGGGTTCTGAGAGCGAGATAGGTCTCGCCGCCGGCGGCGGGGTGGCCGGCGAGGAGGGGGGCGAGGAGGTCGCGCAGTTCGTCGTGGTGGGCCCGGGCGGCGTCCCGTTGCAGTTCCAGTCGACGTCGTGTGAGCGTGGCGAGCCCTGGATTGGCGAGGACGGCATCGAGCTCTTTCGCGTCCTGCTGCAGCCGGCGCAGTTCCGCATGCAGCCGACCCCGCCATTCGCCCAGGGCCGCGCCGGGCGCTGCATAGAGGCATGGCATGCCGTCGAGCATGGGGAAGTCGACGCGGCAGCTGCTGCAGCGCCATCCGGCGTCGCTCCGGTCCAGTGGGGAGCCGTCACAGCGGGGGCAGGCCAGGCGTGCTGAGAGTTCAGTTTCAGATGGCATGCCGGGATTATTGCAGTAACAGGCGCTCAAGGCGTAGCAGAGAAGCGACCCCTGACCCGGCCCGCATCGGTGAGCAATGCGGGCTGGCCCCACGGCAGGGTCGGGGGGCCGGATGGCTGATCAGAGCGTGCCGTCCACGATCGGCTCAAACGCCGTCAGGCTGTCGCGCAGGGTCGGGTTGCCCAGGCCATGGTTGGGGAAGAGGTTGGGGAAGTTGCCCTGCTCACCGTGCAGTGCCAGGTAATTGAGGATCGTCGTTTCCACCAGCAGATTGACGTTGTTCGCTGCAGGTGATGATGCCGACTCCACTGAGCCGTCCGGGCGGTAGTGGCCGATCTGCTGATGCCGTGCCTGCTGTGCAGCACTGCCGCCGATGAGCTGTGCGCGACCTCGCGGGTTGTACACGAGGAAGAAGGATCCTGCGGTGGCTGACTGGTTGTCGCTGGTCCACTCGCCTTTGCCCCGCCCCTCAACGGAGTCGTCGATCACGCCGTTGCTCGAATTGGAGCCGTCGGTGAACACGTAAAGCATCAGCGGAACACCGACGCGGTGGGCGTATTCGAGGCACGCACCCATGCAGCGACCGGCGCGCAGATCCTTTACCTCGCCTTCGGCCCGACGGCCGCCGTGGTAGTCGTAGCCACCCATGGTCACACATCCGGCGCCGGCGAAGCCATTGATCACCAGCTTCATGACAGCGGCGGTCTTGCGGAACTCGCTGTCGCCGTTGAACTCCTGGGCGCTGAAGATGCCCGAGGGTCCGACGATGTCCGGATCCAGCGCCGGGTTGAGGCTGGCGGGATCGCCGAAGCGGTTGGCGATATCGGCTGACTTCAGATAGCCGCAGCGGACCAGGTCCTTGACCACATCGTCGCGCGAGATGCCTGTGCTGACCCGCTGCAGTTTCTGGTCACTGACCCGGTAGATGGATTCCATCACGGCCACTGCGTCGTCCTGGCCGAGCAGACCGATGAGCTGACCGGTGTCCACCAGTCCTGTGACATCGCTGGGGCGGTCCACCTTGGTTGGGCGGACTTCCGGATTGATCATGCTCATGGGGGCGACGGAGTTGCCGCCGGAGTCTGACGGACGGGAACCGATCAGTGTCAGCAGTTCCCCGTCGGCACCGGCCCGGTGGATGCCGTACATGGGATTGTGGGGGTTGTTGCCGGTATCGTTCTCGGAGCGCGCAGGGATGACCGCACCATTGATGAGCTGTTCTACGCCGGGGCCCAGGCGATCCGTGATGCCACGCAGAAAGCCACTGTCGCTGTGGAACGCCAGTCCGAGCTGCTGGTCGACGAAGTCACCGCCGGTGGTCGGATTCGGCGCCGGAGGAATCATGTTGCCGGGCAGTCCCTGTCGGCTGTACCCCTGGGTGCTGAGAAAGTCCAACTGGCCGCCCTGCCGACCCACGAGTACGTTCGAGCCCATCATGGACGCGCCGCCGGCCAGGTCGAAGCAGATGAATGGGATCCTGCCGGCACCCTGCACCGCGATGCCGCAGGCCTCTTTGAGGGGTTCGAGGTCGCCGGAGAGCTGCGCCCATGCCGCACGCGGATTGGCGAAAAGGCTGAAGACTCCGCCTCCAACGAGGGTGGCGGCTCCAGCCATGAAGCCCTGAGAGATGAACTGACGCCGGCTGATCGGCCGCGGATGGTCCGGATGCCGCTTCGGCGCGAACCAGTCGTCTGGCCTGCCTCGCTTCCTACGCATGTTCACTCCTTGGTCGGATCACAGCACCAGCATGGGCGCACTGCTCAGCATCGCTGCGCAGGCGGCCTTGCCGATGGCACGGGTACGGTCTGGACCGCTGGCGCTGCTGCCAGCGAGCAGGCGGTCGATGAGGGCACTGAGCTCGTCACGAACGTCGGCGAACTCCGGCTGACTGTTCAGGCCCACACCCATCATCCGATCGATGAGAGCTGTCAGCAGCATCTGACGGCCATCACCTGCGAATGCGGAGGCAGTGCCCGCGTTGAAGTCGAAATTCGGGAAAAAGCTGGCGCGGCGGGCTGTATCCTCGATCAAGGCGTTGCAGTACGCGATGCCCAGCTGCGTGATACCGATCTGATGCGCGGAAACAAAGGTTTCCATGCGATCGATGCCCGGAAGCTGCTGCCGGACCAGATCGAAGGTTGCTCGAACCGAGGGTTCCGTGGCTGGAACGCCCGTCACCTTGGCCATGGTGGCGTTGATGCGATCGAAGGTGCGCACACCGATCACGGACTGTGGTTCGAGGTCGGCAGGTTCGATGGGCGGCAGAAGCGTCGGCTCCATGGTCACGGCGACGCTGTCACCGATCTCACCGAAGCTTAAGAAGAATTCGTCGCTCTGAGGACCGAGTTCGATCGCGATCACGGCGCCATGACTGGACAGCAGCTGACCGGTTTCCGGCGAGTAGTCCGCACCGATGACAGTATCGATGGATCGGAAGGCCTGGCCTATACTGGCCTCGGAGCCATTGATGCCGATGCGCAGATCCCTGATCACCACGCCGTCCATGGATACGCTCGGGTCGAGATTGACCAGGCGCGGGCTGGTGAAAAGGTAGGCATAGGTGTCGAACTGGCTGACCTCGACGAGGATGTAGCTGTCGGGGATGCCGACGTGTTGGCTGACGTCGAACAGAAGGAAGAACTTCTCGCCGACGCCGGCCGCCATGTTCTGCATGATCTGATCGTCGGTGAGGGCGCGGTTGTGAATAGCCACCAGGCGAAGGACGCCTTCCCACTGGCGGTCCCCGGAGACTTCATTGCCTAGCACGAGAGCAAAGGTGTTGTCCCAGTCGCCGATTAGGCCACCGCCCACGGGGTCGCCTATGGGTACCCGGCTGCCGTTGACGAAGAGCTGTCGGCCTGCCACCGGGTCGAAGGTCACGACGACATGCTGCAGCGTTGCCTGCAGGATCTGGTCTGCGTCCTCGGTGGCGAATACGGGGTCACCGTTCGGTCCGGTGACGTCACTGCGGTTGCGGAACTCGTAGCTGTGCATGTCCTGGGACAGCGTGAAGTTGCGCAGGCCCGTGCCGCCTGAGTAGCTGACGATGTGCGCGTTCTGCTGATTGACGTTGCCGGGAACGACCCAGGCTTCCATGGAGTATTCGCCCGTGGCGCGGATCAGGTCATGCAGCTTGCGACTGCTGCTGGTGCTGGCCTGGGCTTTGCCGCTTCTGATGTCGATGCCCCAGCCGCCGAACCACGCGATCTCGGGGGACAGGGTGAGGTTTGCCGCTGGCTCCACGCCGCTGGTATCGAATGCTGTTCTCCCGGCCCCTTCCTTGAATTCGAACAGCGCGATCTGGGCGGTTTCGAAGCGGTTGCCACCGGCCGCAATAATGCCGTCCGGCAGCGTCAACGCCTTGCTCGTCACCAGCCCTGGATCCACTACGTTCGGCTCGACCTCGCCGGCGAAAGCGGCGATGGCGTTCTCCATCAGCTGCGCATCATCCTCGCAGTCGCTCCAGCAGTTGTGGAACTCATTGCGCAGGCGAATCACGAATCGCGACAGGGCCGGTACCGACAGATTCATGCGGCTGCGCGATGCGTCGTAGGCTGTGATCAGATCGCCGTCCGCGAAGAAGGGTGAAACAGAGCCGGGTACGGTGGTGCTGTGGCACCCGGCGCAGTAGGTCGCCAACGCCGGGTATACGGTGGCGGCGAACAGCATCGGATCTTCGGGAAACGCCAGGCTGGAACCGACTTCGCGGCTTCGGGGTGCCTGCAGTTCGATGGCGCGCCCGGACTCCATGGCACCGCCGGCCCAGTTGCTGATCCAGGTGGTCAGGATGTCGGCGCAGGCCTGCGTGCTGGAGAGCCAGCAGTTGTGACCGCTGGCCACCAAGGTCACCATCAGCGAGTCGCCCGGGGAGGTAAGGTCGACGATGCTGTTGGCGGCCTGGTAGGCGAGATTGACGTCGTCGACCCTGGCGAACCGGGGTGCCTGGCCTTCTGCAGTGTGGCACTGGCCGCAGCGATTGGCTGCGCGTACGTTCTCCCAGACATTGATCATGAACGCCTGGGTGTCGGTGGTGGTTGGAGCGGGTCCGGTGTAGTTGCTGGACTGGATCGGTGCCGTCTGCTGCAGGGGCTGGGTGCTTTCACCACCGCCGGTGCAGCCGGCCAGCGTCAAGGCCACAAGCAGAAGCACGGCCAGCCAGGACGTCGTCCTCATGGCCGTTTCCGTGATGTGCTGCGCCGTGCGCACACGATTGATGTTCGGTGGTCGATCCATCTGGGCGGGTCTCCGGCGGCGAGTCAGTCGCCCTTGCAGTAGACGGCTGATTCGGCAAAGACCTGTTTCATCCGATAGTCCCCGGACACGAAACCGCCGACCATGGCATTCACCTGAGCCCGATCATCCGCGTTCGCCGGAGGCCTGAGACAGACGGTCGAAAATACTTTTTCCACCTGACATTGGGCGAAGGCCTGGCTGCTGCTCAGCTCCATGCCCATGGACGCGGCACCATGGCCCGATCCGGGCGTGGCGCCGTTCCAGCCGAGTTGGGCATTGCGGCCGCTGCGCCAGTAGTTGTCCCAACGATCGTCTGGTGTCACGTAGCCGAACGGAAACGTGTCCTCATTGTTGAAATACTTGGACTGAACCTGACTGGGCGTGTAACGAATGCGGCCTGCATCTTCGTCGTAGTCGTGGTAGGCAAAGGCCTGAGCGAGGGGGTCCATGCCGGTGTGGCAACCGATGCAGTTGTTGAGGTAAACACGACTGTCACCACCGGGGCTGCGTGAGACGTCCTGGCGGATGCGATCCGTGGGAAGCTCGGTGTCGAAGAACTGCTCGAGATCGCGGCACATGTGGCTCATCAGGGTGAAGCGGAGCATCGCCCGGTTGGTGCCAGCGACGAAGAAGGCCTCTGCCGCAGCGCGTGTGGTCATCACGCCGGCAATGCCCGAGAAGGCCAGGTCCGTTTGTGCGCTCTGGGTCGTCGCGACCAGTACCGACGGTGAGCCGAGGTTGAAACCGCCCCGTTCGAGCGCCTCATAGTGGGCGTTGCTGCTCATGGAGTAGGCCGGTACGCCGGAGAGTCCGGAGGCGCCGACGTAGAGAATGTCCTCTGACAGCACGCCGTTGAAGGGCACGTCGTCACGAATCATGCCGATCACCGTAGCGATGTAGTCGTTCAAGGGAACGAATGCGGACTCTTCGCGGTTGGTCCAGGGTGCGGCGAAGTTCTTCAGGGTGACGTTGTAGAACGAGGGATCCTCCATGGCCCGGTAGGCGGCGCGTATGGCGTCATTCTGGAGGATGTCCAACTCCATCTGATCGAGCACAGCCTCGCTCGGCGGCACCCCCGCGAGCCGGTCGTGAATGCGGCGGGCCTGGTCACGTGCGCCAGCCTGGGCCTCGACGACACCCATGGCGAGAAATACAACCAGCAGCAGGACCGAGGTGCTCCGCCGCAGCCTTACCCCGCCTTCCTTACGCTCCATGCTGCTCCTCTTCACGCGGTTCACTCCGCGAAGCACCACCCTGTGGCAGCAGTATTAGTCCAACACTGCGATTTCGACTGTGATCGCGTTGGCACTATGCGCAGGGGCAGAGTTCTCAAGCTGTACTAAGCTCTTGTGGCTGAGCTGGGGAATCGCTCTTTTACCGGCGCTTCCTGCAGCCCAGAGGAGTGCCGTTTGCGGGGCAATAACCTCAAGTTATTGACTGAAGGGGGCCGAGTCCGGGCATGTTCCGGCCTCGGCGCGTGCTGATGAGATCAGGACACTGGATTGAAAGGCATCAGGGCCGGGCGATGGCTTGGGTACGGGGCGAGGACGGGATGATCACAGGACCCAAGGACCTGCCGCGTCGCGCCAAGGGGGGGCGATGGCTGCTCGCGTGCGTGCTGCTGCTCGGGCTCGTCGCCTGCGGAGGCGACGGAGTCACGGTTGCTGGGGGCCAGAGTCAAGATCCTGTGGTCGTGGATGTCCCCATCGCCTACATCACGCGTCCTGCGCCGATGGCGGCAGGCATGGCGGCAGCGGTCGACGATGTCAGGCAGCTTTTGAGGGTTAGGCCGGGAGCTCAATTGTTCCTTCGCGAACGGGCCTCACCGTCCGCCGGTGAGCGCAACCTCACGGCCGAAATAGGGTCGGGGGAGTACGACGTCCGCGACCTGAATGCCTCCTTCGACGGTCAGCGTTTCATCTTCGCACTGCGCGGACCGCTGCTGCTTGGTGCCAACGACGATGATCAGCCCTCCTGGAACATCTGGGAATTCGATCGGTCGTCGGATGAGCTGCGCCGCATCATCAGTTCGGACACCATTGCCGAAGCGGGCCATGACCTGTCTCCCGCGTATCTTCCTGACGGCCGTATCGTGTTTTCCTCCACGCGTCAGCGCCAGAGCAAGGCCATCCTGCTCGATGAAGGCAAACCCCAGTTCGATGCCCTGAATGAGGAAAGGCGAGAGCCGGCCTTCGTCCTGCACGTGATGAATGAGGACGGCAGCGACATCAACCAGATCTCGTTCAATCAGAGTCACGACCTGTATCCGGAAGTCATGGACAACGGCCAGATCGTGTTCAGTCGCTGGGACAGGGCGAATGGCCGCAACGGCATTCATCTCTATCGTATGAATCCTGACGGCACGGATCTCGAGCTGCTCTATGGGGCCAACAGCCATCAAACCGGTACTGAGGGGGCGACTGTCCAGTTCCTGAGGCCCAGGCTGGCGGACGGAGGTCTGCTTACCCTGCTGCGACCCTTCGTGACGCCGGATGGCGGCGCTGATCTGCTTCGCATCGACGTGGACGGGTTCGTCGAGAACGAGCAGCCGGTACCGTTTCAGGCCGGCCTTATTGGGGGGGCTGCACAATCCCCCGCAACGATCAATGACGTACGTACCAACGGTGACATCTCTCCAGGCGGGCGCTACACCTCAGCGTGGCCGCTGCGTGACGGCAGCCGACGGATGTTCGTGACCTGGAGCCTGTGTCGTCTGCAGGGTGAGGGGGGAAGGATCTTGCCCTGTACGGAGGAGCGACTCGCCGATCCTGATGCGTTGCCGGCTCGCCCGCTCTATGGACTCTATCTCTACGACGGTACCACCGACACCCAGTTGCCGGTGCAGCAGCCCATAGAAGGTGTCATGTACACAGAGGTGGTGGCCGCCCAGATGCGCCCTCAGCCGTTTGTTCTGTTCGATCAGGTGGACTCTGGCGAGGCGGATCTGCTGCTTGCTGACGCGGACAGCGGCCTGCTTGCGATACGCAGCGTTTACGACATCAATGGTGGGGACACTTCCGGGGTCGGTCTCGCAACCCTGGCGGATCCGGCAGCGACGACTGCGGCGGAGCGCCCGGCCCGGTTTCTGCGCGTTCTCAAGGCCGTCCCGTTGCCTGACGATGACGTACGTGACTTCCGTAATACGGCCTTTGGTCGTGGCGGTGCCGGCAACGGGATGCGCGAGATCATCGGCTATATCCCTATCGAACCTGATGGATCCGTGATCGTTCAGGTGCCTGCCAACGTACCGCTGGCGGTGGAGGTCCTCGATGGCCAGGGTCGACGCATCAGTGCACGCCATCGGAGCTGGTTGCAGGTCCGACCGGGACAGACGCTGGCATGTGTCGGTTGCCATACGCCGAGCAGCGGGTTGTCTCATGGACGCCGGGAGGCCTTCGAAAGTGTCTACCCTGGTGCCCAGGCTACGGGTCAGCCCTTTCCCAACACCCGTCCGGAACTGTTTGCCGACGTGGGCGAGACCATGGCGGAGGTGCGAGCGCGGATCAGCTGTGCAACAGATTGCGCAGTCCGGGTTCCGAGCGTCGACGTGGTGTTCGATGATGTCTGGACGGACGAGCTGAGCGCCGGACGAGCGCCTGACGAGTCGTTTGCGTGGCGCTATGTCGACCTGCGGACGCCGACCCCCGTGGCTGGGGACTGTCTCTTGCAATGGAGCCCGCGCTGCCGCGCGGTGATCCACTACGAGCAGCACATCCATCCGCTTTGGGATATCGATCGGCAGGTCATTGATCCAGAGGATGGCTTCACAGTGCTCGCGGACAACACTTGCACGCTTTGCCACAGCCCCACAGATGATCTGGGTGGCTTGCGTGTTCCGGATGCGAATCTTGACCTCACCGACGGTCTTTCACCCCTGCAGGCTGACCACTTCAATGCGTATCGGGAGCTGGTCTTCCCCCGCAATGAGCGGGAGGTCCTCGGTGGCATTCTCGCCGATCGCCTGCTGGAAGTCGGCATCGATGAGGAAACCGGCGAGCCGATACTCGCGACGGTCTCGATGCCACCGCCGATGGCGGTGGGTCGGGCACTCTCGGCAGGGCGCTTCTTCGATCGTTTCGAGCCTGGCGGCAGTCATGCGGGTTGGCTGAGCGCAGCCGAGCTGAGGTTGCTGTCGGAGTGGATGGACATCGGAACCCAGTACTACAACGATCCCTTCGCGGCGCCGGAGGACTGATCATGGCTGCGCGCGCCCTCGTCCCTCTTCTCCTCTGCCTGATTCTGCTGCTCTCGCATGGGGCCCAGGGATCCGCGGTTCAGGCGGTGGTCGCCGAGCCGTTCATGGAGCTGCATACGGGGCCCGGTCGGGGCTACCCCGTGTTCCACGTTCTCGACCGCGGCGAGCACTTCGAGATTCTGGCACGCCGGACTGACTGGTTCCGAGTGCGGGGCCCGCGCGAGCATGTGGGTTGGGTGAGCCTGGCTCAGATGCGCCTGGCCACGGTTGCCGATGGTCGTCCGCTGCAGCTTGAAGGAGCGGGCGCCACAGAATATTCACAGCGTCGCTGGGAGTCGGGGGTGATGCTGGGGGATTTCGGCGGCGGCGACGTCATCTCGCTCTACGGCAGTTATCTGTTGACGCGCAACCTCTCGGTGGAACTGACCGGGAGCACGATTACCGGCAGCTTCTCCGACGCCTGGATGGCAAACGCCCATCTGGTGCATCAGCCGTTTCCCGAGTGGCGCGTCTCACCCTTCGTGTCGCTGGGTACCGGTGTGATCTGGATCCGGCCCCAGGCCAGATTGGCCGAAACTGAACGACGCAGGGATCAGGTCGCCAGCGTAGGCCTTGGATTGCGCATGCACTTGACGCGCCGCTTCATGCTGCGCGCGGAGTACAGAAGCCATCTGATCTTCACCGACCGTAACGAGAATGAGGTAGTGGACGAATGGAAAGCAGGCTTCGCATTCTTTTTCTGAAGGGCATGTTGCTCACCGCGGTGCTCGCAGGGGCGACGGGATGCAACACGCTCGGCCGCGAGGTGGCCGAGGACGATCGGGGGCCGGTCGTGGATCCGTCCGTGGATCGGCGCGAGATCCGCCAGCCGCGCATCGATACCGAGAATTTCGAATTCGGCGTATTCGGTGGCTTCCTCAGCGTCGAGGACTTCGGCAGCAACGCCGGCTATGGCGTACGGCTGGCCTATCACATCAGTGAGTCGCTGTTCGCAGAGGTCATGGTGGGCCAGAGCGATGCCGGCAAGACCAGCTTCGAGAAACTCAGTGGCGGTGCTCCGCTGCTCACGAGCTCGGAGCGGCGCTTTCGCTACTACGATCTGTCTATCGGCTACAACGTACTTCCCGGAGAGGTCTTCGTGGGCCGCAACCGCGCCTTCAACTCGTCGCTGTACGTGCTGCTCGGGGCCGGGAACACCGAATTTGGTGGGGAGAACCTGTTCACCGTGAGTTTTGGTGCCGGTTATCGGGTCCTGCTTACCGATTGGCTGGCAGCCCATTTCCTTGTTCGTGATCGTGTGTTTTCTACGGACCTGTTGGGTGATGACAAGATCGCGCACAACG
This sequence comes from Pseudomonadales bacterium, assembly GCA_007130155.1. GTDB lineage: Bacteria > Pseudomonadota > Gammaproteobacteria > Pseudomonadales > Azotimanducaceae > SLTB01. The sequence goes on along the minus strand of SLTB01000158.1, from coordinate 7,291 downwards.
TCGAATTCAGCCTCGGTCTGAGCTGGTTCTTCTGAACCGGCGCCGGCAACGAAAGTACGAGGAGAACGCTTTGATGATCAGGCATGGATGGCTTCTGCTTGCTGCCGCTCTGCTCGCTGTGTCGGTTCAGGCGGCGGGCCCGAAAGTTGGCGGACCCGCACCCGATTTCGCGCTTGAGAGCCGGTCGGGAGAAACGGTTGCCCTGAGTGATCTCCGGGGTGATGTGGTGCTCATTAATTTTTGGGCGACCTGGTGCCCGCCCTGCCGCCAGGAGATGCCATTGCTGGACGAGATCTACGGACGCTACGAGTCGCTGGGATTCACGCTGCTCGGCGTGAATGTGGAACAGAACAGTCAGCTCGCGGATCGTTTTCTTGCCGATGTTCCTGTGAGTTTCCCCATTCTCCTCGATCCGCTGGAACAGGTCAGCGGGCTGTATCGGGTGCCTGCCATGCCCACTACGGTGATCATCGATCGTCAGGGTACCGTCCGCTACATTCATTACGGGTTCCGCCCGGGTGATGAGCAGACTGTTCAAAATGAGGTCAGGCGCCTCCTCAGGGAGCGGTCATGAACAGGCCTGGATGGCTCATCGTTGCGGCGGCAGCGCTGCTGATGGGTGGCTGCGCCAGCGTCGAACCCTGGGTGAAGCCTTACGAACGGGACCGTCTGGCGGATCCGATCATGAGCTTCGAGCGGGACCCGATCATGGCCTCCTACCGGCGCCACGTGTTCGACGTGCGTGAAGCCGCGCGGGGAGCCGCCGGCGGTTCCGGCGGCGGCTGTGGCTGCAACTGAGATGAGCCTTCGGCCGACCATGCGTGCTGTCGTCGCGGGCGGGCTGGCCCTGCTGACGCAGGCGGTGGCCGCGCAGGTCCTCCCTGATGACCGGCTGGATGTCCTCTATCACTTCTATGACGGCGGCGGGATGACCATTGATGGTCCTTCCTTGCTGGTGCGCAGGCAGATCGGTTCCAGCGTCTCGGTATCTGCCAGTTACACCGTCGACTCCATCAGCGGAGCGTCTATCGACGTCGTCACCACCGCCAGTCCCTATAAGGAGAAGCGGACCGAGATCAGCGCCGGAGTGGACTATCTCCGGGGCAGCACCCTGCTGGGATTAACGTACACGAACAGCGACGAGAACGACTACACCGCCAACACTTTCGGCGTCAGCGTCAGTCAGGAGATCTTCGGTGGCATGACCACGGTCAGCATGGGTTACGTCCGTGGCTTTGATGAGGTGGGGCGCAGTGACAATCCTGACTTTTCGGAAGACATCGATCGTCATTCCTGGCGGCTCGGCCTCACCCAGGTCCTGACCCGGAATCTCATTGCGGAAGTCGCGTTCGAAACCATCAGTGACGAGGGCTTTCTGAATCTCCCTTATCGGCAGGTGCGTTTCGTCGACCCGGAGTCCGCGAACGGGTTCTCCTGGGAGCCGGAGATCTATCCTAACACTCGCACGAGCAACGCCGTGGCGCTGCGCAGCCGGCTTCACCTTCCGTTTCGAGCGGCTCTGCAGACGGACTACCGTTACTACTTCGACAGCTGGGGCATCGATGCCCATACCGCCGAGATCGGCTATACCCATGGTGTACTCGATCGTTGGACCTTCGATGTCGGTTATCGCTACTACCGGCAAAGTGGTGCGGATTTTTTCTCCGATCTTTTTCCGTTCCGGGAGGCACAGAACTTCCGCGGCCGCTGGAAGGAGATCAGTGCCTTCGACAGCCATGCCTTCCGGGTGGGTGTGAACTACGAGTTCATGGCGGAACGCCGGGGCTTTGTCGAACGCAGTGCGGTAGGGCTGTCGTTTGAGCGGATTTTCTACGATTACAGCGACTTCAGGGACCTGCGCGTCGACGCCGATCCGGGCGAGGAACCGACCTACAGCTTCGAAGCGAATGTCATGCAATTCATGTTGTCCGTTTGGTTCTGAGGAGGTCGGCGTGAGGGATTCACCTCAGAAGGCGAGCTGTTGGCCGGCGCTGGCCTTGTGCGCCCTGCTGCTCGTCCCAGGTCTTGGCATTGCGGCCTGGCACGGCGATGAGCAGGCGAAGATGGGGACGCGCATCGCCGTTCAGCTCTGGCATCCCGACGCCGAAGAGGGTCAGCGTCTGGTCGCTGCGGCCATGGCCGAGTTCGATCGTATCGAGGCGGTCATGAGCACCTACCGCGAGGAATCTGAAATCTCGAGGTTGAATCGCTCTGCAGCCGACGGACCCGTCCCCGTATCCGAGGAGCTCTACGACATCGTGGAGCAGTCCATCGAAATGTCCCGTCTGACTCGGGGAGCTTTCGACATCACCTACGAGAGCGTGGGCTATCTCTATGCGTTCAGGGATCGGCAGGCGCCCAGTGAGTCGCAAGTGACGGCAAGGCTTGATGCGATCGACTATCACCATCTGCTTCTGGATCCCGAGGCGCGCAGCATTGCCTTTGCTGTCGAGGGCGTGCGCATCAATCTCGGTGGTATCGGCAAGGGCTATGCGTGTGATCGCGCCGTCGACCTGATACGTCAGGCGGGCGTCGAGCATGCCCTGGTCAGTGCAGGGGGCGACACGCGGCTTTTGGGTGACCGCCGTGGGCAACCCTGGGTCGTTGGCATTCGCGACCCTGATGACGCCGAGGCCTTGGTGACCCGGCTCGCCCTGGTGGACGAGGCCATCTCCACATCGGGTGACTATGAGCGCTACTTCGAGGAGGACGGCCTGCGCTACCACCACATTCTCGACCCGGCGACGGGTCGACCCTCTGAGGGTGTGCGCAGCGCCACGGTAATCGGCCCTGACGGCACTCGGACTGACGCGCTCTCCACCAGCGTCTTCGTCATGGGGGCCGACGCCGGGCTAGAGCTCATCGAGCGATTGCCTGGTTACGAAGCCGTCGTCATCGACAGCAGCAGGGGTGTCCGCTTGTCCGCGGGACTTGCGCCGCCGCAATGACAGAAGGTCTTGTGGAGAGGATGGACGTGACCCCCGTCACAAGCGCCATCCGGCATCGTTATCTATATTGAAACAGAGACCGGCGGCGCGCCGGTTCCGCGCCGAAAGGAAAATTTCGAATGGCCCGCGAGGCTTGGAGAAAGGTGCTCGGCCTGCTGCTGCTTCTGCTGGCCTCCGTGGCTGGCGGAGCCGCGGAGTCTGCTCCCGACTTCGCGCTGCGGTCGGCGGACGGGCACAACGTGCGCCTGTCCGAGTTTCGCGGACAGGTAGTCATCGTCGCGTTCTGGTCCTCACGCTGCGCGGGCTGCGATCGGCAGGTCGAGTACCTGGACGAGCTGACCGGGCGCCTGCAGGACCGCGGCGTGAGCCTGCTGGTGGTGAGCATCGATCGCGAACCGAATGCGGCGATGCGGCGGGCCTCTCGGCTCGAAGCTCCACTGCTGCTGGACATGGAACGAGAGGTCGCGCGGCTCTACGACCTGGGCCGACTGCCCGTGGTCCATTTCGTCGACCACCACGGACGCCTGAGGGAAGTCGAGATTACAAACGGGCGGGATCTGGCGGGCTACGAGCGCTCCCTGCTGGTCCTTCTGGATGAGTGAGCACAGACCCATGGACATGAAACGAATGCGAATGGCCCCGCTGCTCATAGCCTTGCTTTGCATCAGCCCCATCGCCGCGGAGCAGAGTCTGGACACCCGGATTCAGGATCTCAGACAGGAGATCCTGCATCTGAACAGGGAGCTGTTCATGCTGGAGGAGGACCTGCTCTTTCCGGCCAACACCCAGGTTGCCGTCTTCCTGTCCATGGACGTGGGCGAGTTCTTCGCGCTCGACTCGGTGGAGCTGAAGCTCAACGACCGCGTCGTCACGCGCTATCTCTACACGCCTCGTGAGGTGGACGCCTTGCTGCGCGGGGGTGTGCAGCAACTCTACCTCGGCAACCTGCGAAGCGGCTCCCACGAGCTTGTCGCTGTGTTCACCGGCAAGGGCCCTCATGATCGGGACTACCGTCGGGCAACCAGTCTGAACTTCGAGAAGGGCATAGGTGCTCAGTTCGTGGAGCTGAAGATCTCTGATCGCGTCAGTCGGCAGCAACCCGAATTCCTGGTCCGGGAGTGGGATTAGTCCTGTGACCTCGCGTTTGCACCGTTTTCTTTTCGCGACCTTCACTGCATCGGCACTGATGCAGATGCCCGCCTGGGCCCAGGAGCTGACGGCGGGAGAGGTGCGGGACCTTCATTTCGGCGAAGCGTTGTTTCATTTCTATCAGAATGACTACTTCACGTCCCTGAGCAGGCTGCTGATTGCACGCGAGGCCGGACGCATCATTCATCATAAGGATGATGCGGAGCTGCTTGCCGGCGGTCTGTATCTCCAGTTCGGCATGCATGACGAGGCGGAGCGGGCTTTCAGACAGTTGCTGGATGAGAGCAGCGATCCGGCGCTCCATGATCGGGTCTGGTTCCAGCTCGGTCGGGCCCACTATCGGCAGGGCAAGCACGAAGCTGCCCTGACCGCACTGGAGCGCGTCGAGGGTCATTTGCCTGCTTACGCCGCGGCCGAGATGCCGCTGCTTCAAGCCCAGGGCAATATGGCGCTGGGTCGCTACGCGGCGGCGGCCAGGCTGCTCGAAGACTGGCAGGGACCGGCGGACTGGTTGCCCTACATGCGCTACAACCTCGGTGTCGCCTTGATTCGCAGCGGCGATGACGACAGGGGTATCGAACAGCTCGAGGCACTGGGCAGGCAGCCGGCCCGCAACGACGAGGACAAGGCGCTTCGCGATCGTGCAAACCTGGCGCTCGGGTATACCTGGTTGCAGCAATCGGATCCCCAGCGTGCGCTGGAAATGCTGCAGCGGGTTCGCCTCGAGGGTGCAAGTGCCAACCGGGCCCTCCTCGGCGTGGGCTGGGCGAAGTCTGCGCTGGACGACCATGCAGGGGCCCTGCTGCCCTGGCGGACGCTTTGGGCGCGAGACCGCCTGGACGGCGCGGTGCAGGAGTCGCTGCTTGCTGTTCCGTATGCGCTCGCGCGCCTGAGCGCCGACAGCGAAGCCGTGAGTGCCTACCAGAATGCGCTGGCAGCCTTCGACGCGGAGATTCGCCGCCTTGATGCTGCCATGAGCGCCGCGGAGGCCGGAGAACTGGTCGACGCGCTCCTGGTGGCGGACGACCCCGAGCGTGCGCGCTGGCATTGGCAGCTCGAAGAACTGCCCCTTTCATCCGAATCGCGCTATCTCCATGCGCTGATCGCCAGGCATGGCTTTCAGGAGGGGCTGGGCCACTATCGTGATCTTCTGGCGCTGGGCAGGCATCTCGACGCGTGGCATGAGCGCCTTGAGACCTTCGGTCACCTCGTCGAGGCGCAGGTGCTCGCAGCACAGCAGCGGGCACCGGTGGTCGACGGCCGCCTTGCTGTCATCGACGCGGGGGCATTGGTCGCTCGTCGTGATGCGCTCGCCGCCCGCCTCGATGCCATCGCTGAGGGTCGTGATGTGGTCGGCCTTGCCAGCGATGAGGAACTTGAATTCTGGAAGCTGCTTGAAGAGCTGGAAGCCGGACCGGCCCTTGCCGCGGCGCCGGAGGAAGCTCGAGAACGCCATCGTCTGCTCAAGGGACACTTGCTGTGGCAGATGGATCGTGACTACGGCTATCGCCTCTGGCAGCAGCAGCGTGCCCTGGCCGAGCTCGACGAACAGCTGGCGAAAGTCGAACCGCGTCTGCAGCGGGTCTTGGAGATTCGCGCGGATCGACCGCAGGAACTCGAGGCGCTGGCTGAGCGGATCGACGCCCTCAGTCCGCGCATCGACCTGCTCAAGGATCGAGTTGCCCTGGCCCGGACGGAGCAGGCGGGGCAACTCCACGCCATGGCCATGACCTGGCTTAAGGAACAGCGGCAACGTCTGCTGGCCTATCAGGTTCAGGCGCACTTCGCGCTGGCGACACTCTATGACCGGGCTGCGACAGCGGCCCCACCGTCTCCCGTTGCGGAGCCGGGCTCATGACGAATGCTGCGGCGACGCTGACGCTGCTTCTGTTTTCCAGCTTCTGGCTCTTCGGCGGTCGGGAAGGGGACGCGGCGCCGGATCCGACTATTGCAACACTGGACGCAGGTCCGATGGCGGTGCAGGAGCAGCAGGTGGCGGCTGCGCCAACATTCGAGGCGGATACGGCACAGGCCATGCGGCAGTACCGGGCGCTGCTGAATCTGGACGCTGTCCCCGATGCCATGCGCCTGCAGGCGCTGCGCCGACTGGCGGATCTGGAACTTCAGACCGGGCTCGCACTGCAGGCGGACATGACCGACGAGGCCGGGGCCAGGCGCCACATCGCAGCCGCGGTGGCCGGTTACAGTGAACTGCTGTCCGACTGGCCTGGGCTTCCGGAAACGGATCGCCTCCTTTATCAGCGCGCCCGAGCCCAGGATGCGCTGGGCGACACGCATGGGGCACTGGCCGGGCTGGATCGCTTGGTACAGGAACATCCCGCGAGTGCTTATGCGGCGGAAGCACAATTTCGGCGGGGCGAGCGGCTGTTCGTGGAGGGGCGTCACCTGGAAGCGGAAGAGGCCTACGCAGCCGTACTTGCGCACACTAAGGGGAGATCGTTTCGCGACCAGGCCCTCTATAAGCTCGGTTGGACGCGTTACAGGCTCGGTGAATATCAGGCTGGAATCGAGCCTTTCATGATCCTGATCGACCACCGTTTCGCTGATCATGCCGACCCGGATCTCGATGGCTTGAGCCGTGCGGAGCGAGAACTCTATGAGGATACGTTGCGGGTTCTCGCTCTCGGGTTCTCTTATCTGGACGGACCGGAAGCCATCGATGCGGTCATCGCGGAACAGGGCGATCGCAACTGGTCCCATTGGCTGTATGCATCGCTGGGACAGCTGTATCTGGTTCAGGAACGCTACCGGGACGCTGCGGCGGCCTTCGGTGCCTTCGTCGACGGCCGCGTGAACCACGCCCGCGCGCCCGGTTTCCAACAGGCAGTGATCGATGCGTATACCCAAGGCCGCTTCCCGTCGCTGGTGCTCGAGGCTAAGGAGGACTATGTCGTCCGCTATGGGCGCGATGCGGACTTCTGGCGGCGCCGTGACGCTGACGATCACGCCGAGGTGCTCGAAGGGCTTCACCTGCACCTCGCGGATCTGGCGCAGCACGACCACGCCCTGGCACAGGACAGTGGCGAGTGGACGGATCAGGAGCGGGCGGTGGACTGGTATCGCAAGCTGTTGGCCTGGTTTCCGGCGGATCCGCGGGCAGGCCAGCATGGTTTCCTGCTCGCTGAGCTGCTGCTCGAGGCACAGCGTTTCGACGAGGCGACTGCGGCCTATCT
>SLTB01000086.1 GCA_007130155.1 Pseudomonadales bacterium | reverse complement strand
TCATCCAGGAGCGGCTCGAGCGGGAATATGATCTCGATCTCATCACCTCGGCACCTTCGGTGGTCTACGAGGTTGCCCTCAAGGACGGCAGTACCATCCAGATCGACAATCCCTCCGAACTCCCTGACCCGTCGCGAATCGAGGAAATTCGCGAGCCAATCGTCCGTGCCAGCATCCTGGTGCCCCAGGAACACGTGGGCGCTGTGCTGACCCTGTGCGAATCCCGGCGAGGCGCTCAGGTGGACATGCAGTTCGTCGGCGGTCAGGTGTCGCTGCTCTACGATCTGCCCATGGCCGAAGTGGTGCTGGACTTCTTTGATCGTTTGAAGTCCGTCAGCCGTGGTTTTGCCTCCCTGGATTACGCGTTCCAGTGTTTCCAGGCTTCGCCCGTGGCGCGCCTCGACGTGCTCATCAACGGTGAGAAAGTGGATGCACTTGCCTTGATCATTCACCGTGATCAGGCGCAGACCAAGGGTCGTGATCTGGTGGAGAAGATGCGCGATCTGATCCCGCGCCAGATGTACGACGTGGCCATTCAAGCGGCCCTGGGCGCCAAGGTTGTTGCCCGTTCCAACGTCAAGGCCTTGCGCAAGGACGTCACTGCCAAGTGTTATGGCGGGGATGTGACGCGGAAGAAGAAACTGCTCGAGAAACAGAAGGCGGGCAAAAGACGCATGAAGCAGGTGGGTCGGGTGGAGATTCCCCAGGAGGCCTTCCTTGCTGTGCTGCAGGTCGGCAAATGAGTTCGGCAACAGCCGACAAACTATTGCGTCGGAGAGCTGCCTGGGCCACCCGCTTGCTGGCGGAAGGCTCGCGGACCGCACGCGGTCTCGCCTACGGAAGCAGCCAGGCTGCTCTGTGGGCTTGGCCTGTTCCTCTCGCGCCTGCGCAAAGGCTCGAGAGGGATAGTGACAGGGAGATCAGACCGGTTTGAACAGCCTGCTTGATTATCTGCCTGAGTTCCTGGTTGCAGCGACCTTCGGCACGGGCATGCTCTGGGCCATCGATCGCTGGCGTTGGCGCCCCGCCCGCCGGGCCGCGGCGGCGGAACTCGAAGCCCGGACACCTGCGGCGGAACGGGATTCAAAGGCCTATCTGGATGCCCGGGCAGCGCTGCTGCGTGAACCGGCGGCCATGGAGTGGGGCGGCAGCTTCTTTCCCGTTCTGGCGCTTGTGCTGGTGTTGCGTTCTTTCGTGGCCGAGCCCTTCGTGATTCCCAGCGGGTCCATGATTCCCACCCTGGAAGTGGGTGATTACATTCTGGTCAACAAGTACACCTATGGCCTGCGGCTTCCGGTGCTGGGGACTAAGGTGGTGCCGGTGGGCGAGCCTGCGCGGGGGGATGTCATGGTGTTTTTCCCGCCCCATCAGCCGAACTACTTCATCAAGCGTGTGGTCGGTATTCCCGGCGATCGGATCGAGTATCGCAATAAGCGGCTGTGGATCAACGGCGATCCGGTGGACGTCGAAATTGTTGAGCAGTCACCGCCTGATCGCCCCGGTGTCGTTGTGGTGGACGAGCGCCTCGGTGATCGGGACCATCGTATTCACATCCATCCGCAGATGAGTATGGAGGTCTGCGACCGTCGCCGCCCTGACGGCTGTTCCTGGATCGTCGGTGAAGGCGAGTACTTCATGATGGGCGACAACCGCGACCAGAGCGACGACAGCCGAAGCTGGGGCATGGTGCCGGAAGAGAACATCGTCGGCCGCGCGGTGGCGATCTGGGCCCACAAACAGCCTGGGCTGAATTGGCCGACCTTCAGCCGAAATGGCAGCATTCGATAATGGCGAAGGGGGGTGACGGGATGCATCTGCACAAACAGCGCGGTTCCTTCCTGGGTTGGTTCATCATCGTCGCGCTCATTCTCGGGGCCTCGTCGTTCGTGATTCGCCTGGCCCCTCACTACATTGACCATCGCACCATGCGTGGCATCCTCGAGGACATGGTCGCTGATGACCGAATCGCCCGCGAGAATGCCGCAGCGTTCAGGCGGACCTTTGGGGAGCGGCTGCAGATCAACAACATCCGCGGCTTCAACATCGCCGAAGCGCTTGAAATCGAAGCCAGGGCCGGTACTTTGACGGTGGACTTCAGCTACGAGGTGCGCGAACCGCTGTTTGGCAATGCCGATATCATCCTGACTTTCGAGGAGAGCTTCGAGCGGGTGCTGCGATGATGGTCGACTCATGACGGATCGCCCGAACATCGATGGCCCCAGCGTCACGGCCACAATGGCGCCGGCGTCAGACCCCCTTCTTGCTGAGTTGCAGCGCCGGCTGGACTATCGCTTCACCAACCTTCGGCTGCTTGAGCTGGCGCTGACCCACCGCAGCCTCTCCGGCCGCCACAACAACGAGAGGCTGGAGTTTCTCGGTGATGCCTTTCTTGGTTATGTGGTGGCGGCGGAGCTCTTCGATCGTCATGGTGATGCCAAGGAGAACCAGCTCACGCTGCTTCGGGCCAGTCTGGTTCGCGGCAAGACCCTGGCTGATCTGGGGCGGGCCCTTGGGCTGGGCGAGTTTCTCAGGCTAGGCTCCGGAGAGCTGAAAAGCGGCGGTTTCCGCCGTGATTCCATTCTGGCAGATGCCGTCGAGGCCATCATGGGTGCCGTCCTCCTCGACGGCGGTCCGGAGCCTTCCCGGGGGCTGATCCTGCGCCTGCTCGGAGATCGCCTCGAGCGTGCACGACCCGGGGAGGTGAGCAAGGATCCCAAGACCCGGCTGCAGGAACTGCTGCAGGGGCGTGGCGAGGCCCTGCCCGAATACCAAGTGGTCGAGGTGGTCGGCAGCGACCACGCCCAGACGTTTACGGTGGCCTGTCGCGTTCCGGCGCTTAGGGAGGATGTCTCTGGCAAGGGCCGGACCCGTCGCGCAGCCGAGCAGCAGGCCGCATCCCAGGCTCTCGATCGACTCGATGGAGGCACCCTTTGACCAGCCCGACACGCTGCGGCTACGTGGGTATCGTGGGCCGACCCAATGTCGGCAAATCGACGCTGCTCAACCATCTGGTGGGCCAGAAGATCAGCATTACCTCCGATCGCCCTCAGACCACCCGCCACAACGTGCTCGGTATTCATACCGAGGGTACTGATCAGATCATCTATGTGGACACACCTGGCCAGCATGGCACCGAGCGACGGGCACTGAATCGGCTGATGAACCGTCATGCCCGCTCGGTGCTGGCGGACGTGGACGTGCTGGTGATGGTGGTGGAGGCGGGACGCTGGAAGGCGGACGACGATCTGGTGCTCGACCGGCTTGCCCGGGAGCGGGGCTTCGAGGATGGCCGGGCGCCCATTCTGGTGTTGAACAAGACCGATCTGGTGCAGCCCAAGGAGCGCCTTTTGCCGTTCATGGAAGCCTGTGCGCGGCGTGCTCCCTTTGCCGAAATGATCCCGGCCTCAGCCAGCAGCGGCTACAATCTCGACCGCCTACTGGTCTGCATTCGCGAACGCCTGCCCGAGGCCGTTCATCTGTTTCCCGCAGACCAGGTCACGGATCGCTCGGAACGCTTCCTGATTGCCGAGATCGTCCGCGAGAAGGTCATGCGACGAGTGGGCGACGAACTGCCCCACCAGATCACGGTGGGCATTGAGCGCTATGTAGAAGAAGAAAACCGGGTGCATATCCACTGTCAGATTCTGGTGGAACGGGATGGCCAGAAGGCCATCGTGGTCGGCCACAAGGGCGAGCGCTTGAAGCAGGCAGGCATCGAGGCTCGCCACGAAGTGGAGCGCCTGCTCGACAAGCACGTCCGAATCGAGCTCTGGGTGAAGGTCAAGGGTGGCTGGTCCGACGATGACCGCATGCTGCGGCAACTCGGCTATGAGGACTGATCGAAGGCTTGCCCAAGGCTGATCGAGAAGAGGGCCCATGTCCGAGCCTGCATTCGTGCTCCACACTCGCAGCTTCCGCGAGAGCAGCCTCATCGCTGAGCTGCTGACGCCGGATCACGGCCGCGTCGGTGTGGTGGCCCGCGGCGGCCGTCGCGGGCGTCGCGGAGGGGCTGGGGCGCTGCAGCCCTTTACGCTGCTGCAGGCGGAGTGGACCGGTCGCGGCGAGTTGCGCACGCTCACCCAGGCCGAATCCGAACGCGCCTTTCCCCTTGCCGGTGATCAACTGTTCGCGGGGCTCTATCTGAATGAACTGCTGCTGCGCCTGCTGCATCGCGAAGGCCCCCAGCCGGAGATCTTCCAGAGCTACCTGCATACCCTTGATGCGCTGCTTGCCGGCGCTGACCTCGAACCTGTGCTTCGGCGTTTCGAATTACATCTGCTGGCCGACCTCGGCTACGGCTTTGCGCTCGATCATGATGTGCACGGGCAACCTATTCTCTCCGCAGGACAGTATCGCTTCCTGGCCGATGAAGGCCTGATGCCCGTGGCCGACGGCGTCCGCGACGGAGGCGAAATATCCCTGTTCCTCGGCGAACACCTTTTGGCGTTGGCGGCCGGCGCGCTCGATGACACGGAGGTCCGGCGAAGCGCCAAGCGTCTGACGCGGCTGGCATTGGCCAGTCATCTTGGCGGTCGGCCGCTGCGTTCCCGGGAACTGTTTCGTCGTCAGCCCTCCTTAGTAATAGATTGAGGTTGTTCTTCGATCCCTTCTCTGACTCAGCTTTCCAGAATGCGTCTTGCCTGCAGGACTGCGCCTGCTAGTGCATGCGGTGGGTCAGTTCCCTGCCAATCGCGGGCGGCATCAGTCAAGGCCTCCAGCCAAGCCTGGTGCCGGGGCGAGGGAAAAACTCTAAGGGCACCACGTAGACGATGGATCTGGTCGCTGACACCCTTGCAGTCCCCGGCCTCTAGATGGTTCGCCAGGGTGTCGAGGTCCTCGAGCAGACTGTCCTCGAGTAATCGGGCAGGGGGCGTCTGGGTGGACGGCTCGGGTCTTCGAGTGGCCATCGCAGTCCGGAACAGTAGCGCCAGTTTGCGCTCCATGGCGGCCAGGCCCTGAGGCCGAATGAGCACGTGATCAACAGCGGCAACGTCCGCTGCCTTCGCCTCATGCTCGTCGTTGACCAGCAGGATCAGCATCGCGCCCTGAGTGGCCGGCTGCCGGCGCAGGGCTCGGGCGGCGTGAATGCCGTCCAGACCTGGCATGTTGCGGTCGAGTAACACGATGTTGATGGTCGTGCCGAGTCCAGCTGCCCTGACTGCAGCCACACCGCTGTGGGCCAGAATGGCTGTGGCTCCCAGGCGCTGAACGGCTTCCGCGAGCAGGTTTCTCACCAGAGGGTGGTCATCGACCACCAGGACTCTCGGCGCGGTATCAACGGCACTGTCCCTGGCCATCGGTCTCAGGTCCAAGGCCGTGACCAACTCGCCGGGCAACAGCGGGCGGGGCCAGACGTCGGCAGGCACTTGGCCGCCATTGACGCTCGGGTCGTCGTCGGCCAGGACGACCAGAGCGATGTGCTGCTGGCGACAGTGCGCCCTCAAGGCGTCATTCATGGCGCCGTGCTCCAGCCAGCGTTGGCTGACGATCAGGGCATCGAGTCTGCTCGGGTGCGCGAGCCAGCCGGCGACATCTTCCCGGGTGTCGAACTCATGGAGCTTCATGTTCCAGGATGTGAGATGGCGCAGCAGAATCTGCCGCTCCAGGGTGCTGGCATCGGCAAAGCCCACCTTCAGAGAAACGTCCCCTCTCGGCCTGGGTCTGGGCTCCGGAAGTGCCCGGAAGGGCAGCTCCAAGCGGAAACGGCAGCCTTCCCCGCTTTGGCTGAGCAGTATCAGGCGACCGCCGAGGACTTTGGCCAGCCGCTCGGCGATAGCCAGTCCCATGCCGGCCCGCCCGGTGGCGTTCTTGCCCTGAGTGAAGGCCGACAGCAGCGCGCAGCGTTGGCGTATGGGAATGCCTGGTCCTGTGTCCTGAACGTCGATGTCGAGCTGTCGCGGTCGACTGCGTGCGCTCAGCAGCACGTGTCCGGTCCGTGTCCGGGCAAGGCTGTTGTGCACGACGTTGGCGAGAATCTGCCGCAGCCGGTCCGGGTCGCCTTCGAACTCACCGTGCTCGAGCCGGGTCAGATCCACCGCCAGTTCGACGTCGGCAGCGCCCAGGGGGCGAGCGGTGGCCAGGATATCGGCCAGTACGGTCTCGAGACGGAAGGGTCGTGAACCGGGAGCAGGTTGCTGGTGGTTCAGGCGAGCCAGTTCCAGGCTGTCGTCGGCGACATGAATCAGGTGCAGTGCCGTG
>SLTB01000174.1 GCA_007130155.1 Pseudomonadales bacterium | reverse complement strand
GAGCAGCGGCCGCGGCTCGAGGAATTCCTCCGAAAAGAAGATGTCGCCGAACTCGTGCAGCCGGCTCACCGACGCCTTCAGGCCCACGGCGCCCTGCAGGATCTCGCCGAGCTGCTCCTTGAGTACCTGGATGTACAGCAGCTGTTTGCCGTACTTCCACTCGTAGAGGGCCTTGGCTTCGTCGAGCCCTTCGTAGCACTGCAGACGAATCAGCGGCAGATCGAGCATGCGCGCTGTGGTTTTGGCCAGCTCGGTCTTGCCAACGCCCGGGGGGCCTTCCACCAGGATGGGCTTGCCCAGGTGCCAGGCCAGATAGACGGCGGTGGCGATCTGGCTCGAACAGATGTATCGCTCGGTCTGAAGTGCGGCGCGGACGCTGTCGACAGACGCAATCAGTTCGGCGGGATCGGGGCGCGGGGCAGTTTTATTCACTACGAGTGCACTCAACGGCCAGTGAAACGCGGGGCGCGCTTCTCGAGGAAATGGGCGAGGCCTTCCTTGAAGTCCTCGGTATCGAAGCTGGACACCATCTCGCTGTTGCCTCGCTCAACGGCCTCGGTGAGGGTCGAGAAGGCGTCGTTCCAGAGCTGCCTTTTCATGACCCGAAGCGACCGTGGCGACACGGTTGTGGCCCAGTCCGCGGCGTAGGACAGGGCGTTCTGCGCGAAGGACTCGGCCGGGAATACGGCGTTGGCAAGACCCATTTCCAGGGCTTCGTCTGCATGAAGAAAGCGTGCAGAAAACAGCAGCTCGGCGGCTCGCGAGGGCCCGATGAGCCGTTGCAGCATCCAGGCGATGCCATGTTCCGCGATCAGCCCGCGTTTTGCGAAGACGGTACTCATGCGGGCCGCATCGGACCAGATGCGAACGTCGCAGTAGAGGGCGATGACCATGCCGATGCCGGCGGTGACGCCATTGATGGCGCCGATAATCGGCTTCGGCACGCTCGGGAAATAAGTGTAGCGCAGGCCGAAGTCGGCGGGAACGTCGGCTTCGATGCGGCGATCGACCTGCTCACTGCGCATGCCCGTGTTGCCCTGGCTTCCCCGCGACTGGATCTGCTTGAGATTCTCCATGTCCGCCCCGGCGCAGAAGCCCCGGCCGGCACCGGTGAAGAGGATCACGCGGACGGCATCATCTGCGCTGGCCTCGCGCATGAAGCCGTAGACGAGTTCGTCCATGTCTGCGGTCCAGGCATTGAGCTTGTCGGGTCGATTCAGGGTAATGACGCCGACGCCACCCTCGATGCGATAGTTGACCGGGCTCTCGCTCATGGTGCTCCTCCGGAATATGGGGACGCGAGCATCGCCCAGTGCTGGGCTCCCGTCCACCCCCGCACAGGGAAGGGGGCAGGAGATCGAGCTGCAGCGGGGATGGTCTCGGGGCAATGGATGGGGCGTGGTGAAAGAGCTGGCAGGATGACCGAGCAAGGCCATGGCGGCAGGCCGCTGCGACGCCCGCCGCCCCTATCGGCAGATTATTGATGCGGCAAGAGGTCCACTGATTCGCGTCTTAGGTTTATGAGCCCTATCATCTGCAGTTGATCGTCCTGCTGCGCTGCCGTCTGGCCTTCGCGCAGCAGGGTGGAGTTGGAAACCCGACCCACGTTTACACCCTGCAATGTTGGTTTCCCGACGGACAGGGTGGTGCGGCTGGTGTTTCTGTAGTCGCCCCGAAAAGGAGATCATTGAAATGGCATTCGAACTGCCTCCGCTCCCCTATGCCCAGGACGCACTGGCCCCCCACATCAGTGCAGAAACCATGGAATACCACTACGGTAAGCATCATCAGACCTACGTTGACAAACTCAATGCTGCGGTGGAGGGCAAGCCTGAGGCAAAGCAGAGCCTCGAGGATCTGGTCCGCACCGCCAGCGGCGGCGTGTTCAACAACGCGGCCCAGATCTGGAATCACACGTTTTACTGGAACTCGCTGAAGCCCAACGGTGGCGGGGAGCCCTCAGGTGATCTCGCGGCCGCCATCAATCGCGACTT
Organism: Pseudomonadales bacterium; assembly: GCA_007130155.1. Taxonomy (GTDB): domain Bacteria; phylum Pseudomonadota; class Gammaproteobacteria; order Pseudomonadales; family Azotimanducaceae; genus SLTB01. The sequence goes on along the minus strand of SLTB01000174.1, from coordinate 4,219 downwards.
TGGCAGTGTGGCTGCCTGCAAGGAAGCCCTGGCGGAGTGCGTGACGACCCACTTTGGTTCTGGCTGGGCCTGGCTGGTGCTCAAGGATGGCAAGCTGGCCGTGGTGGCCGGCCATGACGCCGATAACCCGTTGCGGGATGGCGCTACGCCTCTGCTGACCATCGACGCCTGGGAGCACGCGTTTTACGTCGACTATCGTAACGCCAAGCCCAAGTACGTCGAAGCGGTGCTCAAGCACCTCATCAACTGGGACTTCGCTGCGGAAAATTTCGCTGCGGCGAAGTGATTCCGACCCGGCGCCAGGGAAGGCGCCGATCGCCCGCCTTGTGGGATCGCGAACTGCGCGCGATCCTGACCGATCAGGGAATGAACTGCTCCTGCAGAATGCGCTCTTCGAGGCCGTGTTCCGGATCGAAGAGCAGCGTCAGGTCCGTGGTCGGATCCTCTTCCACATGGACTTCGACCACGTTGCGCACCTCGGTAGCGTCGGCTACCGCGGAGACGGGGCGCTTGTGGTGGTCGAGGATCTCGAAGGTCACCTTGGCGCGCAGTGGCAGTACCGCGCCGCGCCAGCGCCGTGGGCGGAACGCGCTGATGGGCGTCAGGGCCAGTGCTTCGGATCCGACGGGCAGGATCGGGCCGTGGGCGGACAGGTTGTAAGCCGTGCTGCCTGCCGGCGTCGCCACCAGGCAGCCGTCGCAAATGAGCTTGTCGATGCGTTCCCGGCCGTCGATGAGAACCCGCAGGTTGGCCGCCTGCCGGGTCTGCCTGAGCAGTGACACCTCGTTGATGGCCTTGGCATGGTGGAGTGACCCGGAATCGCTGACGGCGGTCATCTGCAAGGGGTGAAGTGTGGCGGGGGCGGCCCTGGCCAGCCGTTCGATCAGATCGTTCTCGTCGTAGCCGTTCAGCAGGAAACCGACGGTTCCCCGGTTCATGCCGTAGATGGGCAGGCCCCGTTTCATGTTCCGATGCAAGCTTTCGAGCATGAAGCCGTCGCCGCCTAGGGCCACGATGACGTCAGCCTGCTCCGGGTCGCAGTGGTCATAACGGGCTTCGAGCGCGGCCTTCGCCTGCTGCGACCCGGGTGCACGGCTGGCGACGAAGGCGATGCGCTCATAACTCACGCTGAATCTTCCGGATGCAGCCGAATCAGACCTTCCTGGGCGACGGAGGCTAGCAGCCGGCCGTCGCGACTGAAGATCAGGCCCCGGTTGAAGCCCCGACCGCCGCTGGCGGCAGGGCTGTCCTGGACATAGAGCAGCCATTCATCAGCCCGGAAGGGCTGATGAAACCACATGGCGTGATCCAGGCTCGCAGTCTGGAAATTGGGCTGCATGAACGATACCCCATGCGGTTGGGTGCAGGTGTCGAGCAGCGACCAGTCCGACAGGTAGGCCAGGGCGCACTGATGCAGACGCTCGTCGTCGGGCAGTCTGTCCACGGCACGCATCCAAGCAGTCTGGGCAGGGGCGCGCTTTTCAGGTGCGAACTCGTTCTGGGGATTCAGTGGCCGTACCTCGATGGGACGCTCGCGGGTGAAGCGTTCGATGTCCTCGGGCGACAGTCCCGCAGCGATGGCGTGCCGCCGGCGAACGATGACCTCCGGTTCGAGGTCCTCGGGAGGCGGGACAGCAGGCATTGGAAACTGGTGCTCAAGGCCGTCTTCACGGATCTGGAAGGAAATCGACATGCTGAAGATCGGGCGGCCGTGCTGTACCGCCACCACCCGGCGCGTGGTGAATGATTTGCCGTCCCGGATCCGGTCGACCACGTAGAGCAGGGGCACCTTCGGGTCGCCCGGCCGCAGGAAGTAGCCGTGCAGTGAATGCGCCGACCGTCCAGCATCCTCCACGGTGCGGGAGGCGGCCACCAGCGCCTGGCCTAGGACCTGGCCGCCGTAGACGCGCTGCCAGGAGTCGTCTGGACTGCGGCCTCGGTAGTGGTTCTTCTCGATTTCCTCGAGATCCAGCAGGTTGACCAGTTCATCCACAACGGCGGTCATGTCGCGATGCCTTCTTAGCAGCCGGGCCTTGGTGTCTGTCGGGCTTGGGTGCGGGATTATAGAGATGCGGCCGTTAAACTTCTTCCTGCCTGATTCTGGGCGGCGTCTGTCCAGGTGTACAATCCTGGCTTTGATGGGGGCGTGATCTTGGCAGAGAAACGGCAAGCACCGGGTTGGTTCGAGCGGGCCTTGGCGGAACCATGCGAGCAGCGTCACGTCAGCGTCGGCGGTGCCCGTATCCATTATCTGAGCTGGTCCCGGGACGATAGCTTGCCAGGGCTGGTACTGGTCCACGGTAATGGCGCGCATGCCCAGTGGTGGTCGTTTCTGGCGCCGTTCTTTCTCGACGACTACCGGGTCGTAGCCCTCGATCTCTCAGGGATGGGCGACAGTGACCATCGCGATGCCTACACCGCGGAACGCTACGCGGAAGAAGTGATGACGGTGGCGCGGGACGCCGGGTTCGGAGGAGACACCATCGTCATCGGCCACAGCTTTGGCGGTTTCGTCACCATTCAGACCGCCATCCGTCACGGCGATGAGCTCACCGGCGTGGTGCTGGTGGATTCGCCGGTGCGACCGCCGGATTACCAATGGGAGCGGGATCCACGACGCTCGCCCATCCGCCGCAAGCGCATCTATCCGGATTTCGCCACTGCCGCCAGCAGGTTTCGGCTGATGCCGCCGCAGGACTGCAAGAATGACTACATTCTCGATCACATTGCGCGCCATTCCCTGGTGGAGGTTGCGGGTGGCTGGACCTGGAAGTTCGACGATCGGCTCTTCGAGAAGATCACCATCAGCAACACGGGAGACGATCTGCAGCGTCTGCCCTGTCGGGTCGGTGTGATCTACGGCGAGGACAGCTATCTCTTCGATCAGGAGATCGCCGACTACATGTTCAAGGTACTCGACGAGTCGGTGCCGTTCACGGCCATTCCCGAGGCCCAGCATCATCTCTTCCTGGACCAGCCGCTCGCATTTGTGGCGGCGGTGCGGACCCTGCTGGCGGAGTGGCGGCACTCGCGACCGAATCGACGCCGTCCGATAGCAGGCTGATGGGGCTGGTCATGACGCTGGCATCCCATCCGGGCAATCTCGGCGTCCTGATCACCCTCGGACGCGAGCTGGTGGTCCTGCTCATGCCTGGCGTGGCGGCGCGATTCACTTTGATAACGTCGGTGGGGAACAGGGCTGTATTGGAGTGTTGCCCATGACCATCATCTGGGTGGACGCGGATGCCTGCCCTAATCCGATCAAGGAGATTCTGTTCCGCGCGGCAGATCGCCGTCAGGTCGATCTCAACCTTGTTGCAAATCAGTCGCTTAGGATCCCGCGCTCGCCGCGAATCCGCAGCCTGACGGTACCCCAGGGCTTCGACGTGGCCGATGATTACATCCTCGAGCAGGCGGTGCCCTCGGATCTGGTGATCACCCAGGACATTCCCCTGGCTGCGGCCCTGGTGGAGAAGGGAGTGGCCGTGGTGGACCCGCGTGGGCGGGAGTACGATGCCCGCAACATCGGCGAACGCCTGTCCATGCGCAACTTCATGGATGAAATGCGTGGCTCTGGCGTCAATACTGGCGGACCGTCGGCTTTCGGGGATCGCGAGAAGCAGGCCTTCGCCAACAGTTTCGATCGCATCCTCACGCGGTTGTTGCGCACGACGCCCTGACTGTGTGAGGTTCATGCACAGCCGCTGGATCAGAGGAGTTGAAGATGTTCATTGCCATGAATCGGTTCCGCATTGCCCCGGATCATCAGGAGGACTTTGAGAAGATTTGGCGGGAGCGCGAGACCTTCTTGGACCAGGTGCCAGGATTCCGTGAGTTTCATCTGCTCAAGGGGCCCTTGAACGACGAGTTCCGGCTGTATGCATCCCACTCGGTGTGGGAGTCCCGTGAGGCCTTCGAAGCCTGGACGCAATCCGAAGCGTTCAGCAAGGCTCATCGGCAGACCAGCGCGCCCAAGGGTACCTACCTGGGGCACCCTGAACTGGAGACTTTCGAGGCCATCCTGTGAGTGACACCAACGAGCTCGGGAAAGCAAAGCCGGGTCCAGCGCCCGGGGAGTGGGAGGTTTTCGACATCCCAGAGCTGGTGTCGGCCATTGGCGACAGCACGGTCAAATACCGCGAGTTCCTGCGCTCGCCGGCCATGTCCTGCGGCATTTATCGATTGCCGGCGGGCTCTCGGGACATGCAGGGGACTCATG
>SLTB01000076.1 GCA_007130155.1 Pseudomonadales bacterium | reverse complement strand
TACGGTCTGTGTGAGCTGGCATGCACGCAGCCAGGCCATGCTCTGGTCTCCGCAGCATGTATGGGAGCGGCTCCATGTCATCCACTGCGGCGTCGACCCTCATCCACTCGCACTTCGAGAACACTGCTCCACCGGCTCCCGCCTGCTCTTTGTCGGTCGCCTGGATCATTTGAAGGGACTGCCCCTGATTCTCGATGCTCTGGAACGCATCCGGGCATCCCACGCCGACATCCAGCTGGACATCGTCGGTGACGGCCCGGAGCGCGCTGCGCTCGAGGCACGCGTCCGCAAGCGCAGCCTGGAATCCTGCGTGCAGTTCCATGGCTATCTGGACCAGGAAGCCATACAAGCCCTGATGAACAATGCCGATGCCCTGGTCATGGCCAGCTTCTCTGAAGGCATCCCCGTCACGCTGATGGAAGCCATGAACTTAGGGCTTCCAGTCGTTGCGCCGAGGATCACAGGCATTCCAGAACTTGTCCATGAAGACTCGAGCGGGCTGTTGTTCGATCCGGCCAATGTGGAGCAGTTGACGGCCTGCATCATTCGCCTGCTCGATGACCCAGGTCTGCGCACACGCCTCGCCCAAAAGGGCAAGCAAGTCGTCGAGCAGGAGTTCGACCTGACCACCGAGACACGCCGACTGGTGCAGCTCATGCATGGCAGACTCGGCGGGGCAGCGATGCCGATTCGTCCAGATTCGGAGGCGCCCTCGGCCTAGGAGTCCGAGGTTCGCAGCACCCGTCGCTTGAACCCCGAGAACAGGCTCCAGAGAAAGGGCCAGGGATCGCTCCGGTCCCAGAAGGCATAGGACTGTGCCCCCATAAGCTCCCCAAGCCAAGCCGTCACCGTCACTTCGCCGGCCCGGCGGCGAAGCAAAAGGGACCGAAACTCCCGCTCCTCGTTGGCATGGTGCACATTGATGGCGTAAGGCAAGGCGCTGCCCTCGCTCGCGTCAGGAGAGCGGCTCACCGACTCCCCCATAATCAGCCGATACGCGATCCAGGGAAAGTCGACGCCGGCCCGCACCGCCAGTTGATTGGTCGAAACCGTGCGCGGATTGATCTCGATCAAGGTCAGCTCACCGGTATCCGGATCCTGCTTGAATTCAACCCCGGCCAGGCCGGTGTAGGCCAGGCCCCTGAGCAGTTGACGTGCTGCCGCAGCCACGGCCTCGTTGTCGCAGCTCACATCGAAAGAGCCGTCGCCGAACCCGGGGGGGCACTGCCTGAGCTTGCGCTTGACCAGCCAGGCGGCCTCTTCTCCATTCGAGTCATAACACCCCAGATACGCATACAGGCAACTGTCACCGCCCGGGATAATGGTCTGCACCAGATAGGCACTGGCATCCGCTTCCTGGTCGAGCGCCGCCAGCGCTCGCTGTAATTCCCCCTGGCACTGCACCCGAACGGCCTTACCCCCAATGGCCGTGCGGCCGGTATGGGACCATCGTGGTTTGATGATCGCCGGCAGGATGTCCCAGGCCAAAGTGCCGCGAAACACCTGCCCGGCGTTCGCGAAGGGCGCGACCCGGATACCCAGGCGGGCCGCGGCCTCGTACTGCGCCTGTTTATCGACGATCTGGTCCATGGTGGAAGCCGAAGGCAGCAGTGTACGCACACGGCAGCCACCTACAGCGGCCAGACGCGCCAGATAGACCTGCCAGGCGTCGGCGGCACCGAACACCACCGGCTCGATGCCTGCCTCGTTGAAGCGCTGGAGAAGCCGGGTGGCTGATTGTTCTCCGGCGATCTCGTCCCCGGATTGCAGTGCCAGTTCCACAAAGAAGCCGAAGCGACTCTTCGAGGCAACACCGCGCCGCGCATCGGCACAGAGGACAGGAACGCCCTGGCGACTCAGGCTGCGGACGTAGCTCAGGCCGTTGACGGAGGAATCCAGGATGACCGCCGGAACGCGGGAAGACTCCCGGCAGTGCGCAATGCAGCGGGCCAGGGCCCGTTCGTCACGTCGAGTCAGCAATCGGATTCAGTCCTCAAACAGGAATCTGCAGAGATCGGTTCAGGGTTATCCAGCACCGACGAAAAACAGCAATGTAGCGTTCCTCGGGAAACTCCTCGAGATGGCGATGCAGTCGGCCCAGGGAGGCCAGCAGGTGGCCCGGGGCATCCTGAGCCTCGGAGCCTAGGGCCCGGCAGTGGCGCCCTGTCTCCCGGGCCAGCGCCTTGTCGGAAAGCCCAAATGCGACTCCGGCCCGAACGAGATCGTAGATGCCGTATCCGCAGGGATTCGCGCCGCCCCAATCGATCAGCAGGAAGGGCGACTGCAGTGACGCCAGAGGGTTTGGTCGCGGCAGCATGACGTTGCCGAACCATATATCGTTGTGGTCGAAGGTGTGACGGGGCCGCCAATCGCCGCTTGCCAGGCGAGCCAGATAGCTGTCAATGACCCGTTGCTGATCACCGTCGAGGAAGAACTGGCTGCGGAGATGACTCAACTCCAAAGCATACCGCTCCCCGGCCTCGGCCGGGTCCAACTTTAGGGCGGCGGTTGCCACAGCGTCCTGTAACCAGCCCAGGACAGGCCGCCGCAACCGCCACCACTGCAGCTTGCGCACAATGCGCTGCGTGGAAAGTTCACGGTAATAGGGCAGGATCATGTAGCTCAGCCCGTTCGCATGCCCCGCCGCAACCGGCACCGGGATCACGCTCCCCAAGGTCTCGCCCACCAGCGCTCGAACCTGCTCGGCCATCGCACCCGCCCGCGCCACCAGGTCCGGCGCGGCCCGGCGCGAGCAGATGATCGCCGCTAGGGGGACACCGTCGGCTGTCTGGACAAGCAACTTCGTCGTCGCGTCGAGACCCAGCTTTTGCCTGCCCAGCCAGGCAAGGTTGACTGAGCGTCCCACGCGGCCTTCAATATCGGCAAGTGCTACCGCAAAAACCCGCGACGCCTCATGCGGCGTAAGGTGCTCGTTAGCCGATGCGCGATCGATGCCTTCCACTCAACAGGGCTCCGCAACGGTGCGCTGGGCTACCATGCCAGAGACAACCGAGAATCGATGCCCTGGCGCGCCTGTTGCCGCGCCATCAGCGTGTCGATCTCCTTCTGCGCATACCGCAGGACAGACCGTGATGGCGACAGCGCGCTGGCCAAACGCCGCGCGAAGTCCTCGGTCCAGTTCAACTGAGGCTGGCAGGCATAGGCATGGCTTGTGATCAAACGGCCGATCATGACGCCGAGCGCTGCATCGGGGATTCTGCCCAAAAGCCAACGCTTGGCGCACTCCACGTCCAGTCGGAACATCCGTCCATCCGGCGTGAGAACGATATTGCGCAGCTGGTGGTCCACATCCGTGACCCCGGCTGCGACCATGGTCCGGGTCAGGGCGATGACAGCGGCCTCGATCCTCGCGACTTCGGCGGCATCATCTAACCTGACAGCCGCTTTCAGCAACTTCAGGGCCTGGGTCGTCGGCCCAAGGTCTTCGGCCGCGAAGGCCTCGATGCGGGCCTTCCCGGCGGACCAGTTCAGATAGGCCATGGGCTCGGGCAACGCCAAACCCTGCGCATAGAGATAGCGGTGGGAGCGCCATTCGCGACGACCGTTGCTCAGGCCAGCCAGCTGCTTGCAGCGCTCACCAAAGTTGCGCGCCAGCCAGAATTTGACGATCAGGCTGCCACTTTCTGCACTGCCTGCACTTGCTGGACTTTCACTGCCCACCCGGAGTAGTGCGCCGCGATCCTTGCTGCGTTCATGAATGACGCTGCAGCCAGGGGGCAGGTCACGGGACGATCCATAGGTCGCGATCAAGGCCTTCAGGCGCTCAGGGTCTACTGCCACCCTCGAGGTTCCCGAGTGGCCCTGCCGCAGCGCGCGCTCTTGAACCATTATCGCCACCTTTCCCTGAATCCACTGACTTCACCCCGAAAGCCCAGGGCATCGGGGCGGCCGTTTGCATGCATGGTTCGCTGCATCGTCACGGATCGCCGGTGCAGGCAGAGCAGGTTGGCCGTACGGAGGTTGAGCCCCGGCGTGGTGGCGCAGGCGTAACGATAGCCGGCAGCCTCTGCTGCAGCGGCGACCCGGTCATCGTAGTCGCCATTCGGATAGCAAAAGCCAACAACCTCATCATGGATCCAATCTGCCACCTGATCCCGCGACACGGTCAGTTCTTCCAGGAGCGCGTCATCGCTCAGGGTGGGCAGGATCGGGTGGGTAACGCTGTGGGCGGCCACTTCGTGGCCGGCCTGGTGAAGCTTGGCCAGGTGCCCAGGCTGCATGGCCACGGCCAGACCCACCTCAGGCGGCGAAGCCAGCTGAGCTGTTACCTCCTGCAAAAACCGATCGCGCTCGTTCGTGGCCATTTCTTTCAGTGCGGCCATCCAGTCCTCGATTCGAAAATGGCCGAACTCAGACCCCATGCCCTCTTCAAGGCTAGCGCACCCCGATTGCAGACGCGCCATGAGCTTCGCCTTGCCGGGCTCACCCATGCCATCCCAGAGCGCGGCCGCGCGATCGAACCATAGCGGGGCACCTGTCTCGACGAAACCGCTGGTCACGAAGAAGGTGCCTCGCAGCCCCTGGGCCTCCATGATCGGCGCGGCGTGTTCAAAGTTATCCGCATAGCCGTCGTCGAAAGTGATGGCCACTTTAGGCCGCGCGCTGCTGCGGCCACTCTGGAGCTGTTGGACGGCATCGCGAACTGGCAGAACCTCGCAATGCGAGGCCAGCCAGGCCATCTGCTGCTCGAAGGCCTCAACAGGGATGACCAGCGCCTGCAAGGGATAGTCGAGACAATGCGTCCTGGGCAGCACACGATGGTACATGAGGATGGTCAGGCCCGAACGCATGCGCCGCTCGCAGAGACTCATGAACCCCGTGCTGGCACCGGCCAAGTCCACGACACGCCGCAGCCGCCGTTTCAGGCTCGAACCGGCGGACTGCAGAACCATGGCGTGTTCACGACCCATCGAGTTCCCGGACTCCGTTCAGTGGTGCGCGTAGTGGTTCGCGCAGTGGTTCGCGCAGTGCAGGCACTACGCGTAACCCTTACGCGCAAGCAAGCCGCGCGCGCAAGCCCTATGCCAGCGCCGGCGGCAAACACAGCCAGAAAGCTCTATTCTAGTCCAACGGTGCTGATGTGTCCGGGCTGCCATTCCCGTTGACGCAAACCCGTTGTCATGCAGCCCCCTACAGTCACCAGAGACGGACAGGTATGCGATCTTTGCTCTTGCAACCCCGAGTGTTACTGGCCCTGGCGCTGCTGATCGCCGGTGCGGTGATCGGCATGTTCCCCATCCTCGCCTGGGTGGCCACGGCCTGGTGGTCTTTCTTCGGCGTCGGCGTGTACTCCCACGGCTATCTGGTCCTGGGGCTTGCCCTGTGGATCGGCTGGACTCAGTGGCAGCGCGACCCACCTGCTCAGCTCGGACCCTGGTGGTGGGGCCTGCTGCCGCTGGCCGTGCTGGTGGCCGGCATGGCGGCCATGGAGCTGATCTACATCAACACATCCCGGGCGCTGCTGCTGCCGCCGATCATCGTAGCGGCCACCGCGCTGGTCTTTGGGCCCGGCGCCGCAGGCCGGGTGCTGATGCCTGCCGGCTTCGTCTATTTCGGCTTGCTCCCCTTCTGGTTACTCGACCCTATGCTGCAGGCCCTGGCCACGCGTGCCGTCAGCGTGCTGATGAACTTCGGCGATGTACCCTTCTTCATCGAGGGCTTCTACGTCCACATTCCTGCAGGCACCTTTGAGATCGCCTCCGCCTGCAGCGGCCTGAGTTTTCTCCTGTCCGCGGTAACCCTGGCCACCTTTTACAGTGCCATGTACCTGCGGCGCTGGTCGCACCGCCTGCTGCTGATCGGCGCGGCCACCATGGCAGCGCTGGTCTCGAACTGGATCCGGATCTGGACGTTGATCCTCATCGGTGAATACACCGCGCTCGAGCACTGGGTGATCGACGACCACTACCTCTACGGCTGGGTGCTGTTCGTCATCGCGCTGGCACCCGTGCTGTACCTGGCCCGTCATCTCGAGGACCGTGAACTCGCCCAGCCTGACAACGGGGACAAGGCAAGGGCCGCCACCCAAAGACAACCCGAGATGGCCGCAGTGCAGACCTTGTTGCTGGCAGCGCTGGCCGGGGCTCTGCTCCTGACCCTGCCGCGCTTCCTCGCGAGCGATCCCGCACCAGTCGTGGCCCAGCCGCCCTTCGATCTGCCCGACCTGACCCATCTTGGCGCCGAGCCTGCGGGGGATCCCGC
>SLTB01000253.1 GCA_007130155.1 Pseudomonadales bacterium | reverse complement strand
GCTCATGGACTCCTCCTGCTCCGTACGGACTTAAACGCCCGATTATCGTAACGCCTGCGGGCGTTACTGGAGAGGAGGGGTCCATCTCATCTCCCACGGTGGGGGTGGGCGGTCAGCATTTGGCGTGGTCGTTGGCCCTTGCGTATGATCCACCCGAAGTTTTCCCCCTCCACTCGGCCTGACCCCCATGATCGACAGTGACCGGATCGTGACCGCTGCGGCTTCGCCGCAGGATGCCGCCCTCGACCGGGCATTGCGGCCCCTTCGGCTTATGGAGTATATCGGCCAGCCTGCCGTCCGGGAGCAGATGGAAATCTTCATCCAGGCCGCCCGGCAGCGCGGTGAGTCACTCGACCACACGCTGATCTTCGGCCCGCCTGGGTTGGGCAAGACCACCTTGGCGCACATCATCGCCAATGAGATGGGGGTGTCCATGAAGTCCACCTCCGGTCCCGTTCTTGAACGCCCGGGCGATCTTGCAGCCCTACTGACCAACCTCGAGCCCGGTGACGTCCTGTTCGTCGATGAGATCCATCGGCTGTCGCCCGTGGTGGAAGAGATCCTCTATCCGGCCATGGAGGACTACCAGCTCGATCTCATGATCGGCGAAGGGCCGGCGGCACGATCCATCAAGCTCGATCTGCCGAATTTCACTCTGGTAGGCGCCACTACCCGGGCCGGGCTGCTGACTTCGCCCCTGCGCGATCGCTTCGGCATTGTGCAACGCCTCGAGTTCTACGCTGTCGAAGACCTGACGAGCATCGTTTCCCGGTCAGCCGAGAAGCTCGGCATCGGCGCCGATGCTGCTGGAGCTGGCGAAATCGCAAGGCGCGCTCGCGGGACACCGCGGATCGCCAATCGCTTGCTGCGCCGGGCACGGGACTATGCCGAGGTTAAGAGCGATGGCCGCATCGACCGTGATGTGGCGAACGCAGCTCTGGACATGCTCAAGGTGGACGGCGACGGCCTTGACGCCATGGACAGGCGTCTGCTTTTGACCATCCTCGACAAGTTCGACGGCGGTCCGGTGGGCATCGACAGTCTGGCAGCGGCCATCAGTGAGGAGCGGGGCACCATCGAGGATGTCATCGAGCCCTACCTGATCCAGCAGGGTTTTGTGGCCCGCACCCCTCGTGGGCGTATCGCCACCCGGCTGGCCTGGCAGCATTTCGGTCTGCGTCCCCCTGCAGGGTCGGTCCAGCACGAAATCGATCTGGATGCCGATCATTCCTGACGGCAGCGAGAAGTCGCACCTGCCTCCACCTGGACGGGTGTGCGCAATGGGAGTCTGTGCATGACGGAAAGCTTGTCGGTCTGGGCATTGATCCTGGATGCCTCCCTGCTGGTGCAGGCGGTGATGGCGCTGCTGGTGCTGGCCTCGGTGGCGTCCTGGGTGGTGATCTTTCAGCGCCTGATCCTTCTTCGCAGCGCGCGTGTGGAACTGGAAGCCTTCGAGGAAGACTTCTGGTCCGGCGCGGATCTGCGGCAGATTTATCGCGACATCACCGAGCGTGAGGACGAGCGCATCGGTCCTGGTGGTGAACAGGTGTTTGTGGCCGGCTTCCGTGAGTTCACGCGCCTCTCCAAAGGCCGCGGTGCTGACAACGAGATGGTGATGCAGGGCGTGCAGCGCGCCATGCGTGTAGCCCTGGTGAGGGAGGAGGAGCGTGTCGCCCGCCATTTGCCGTTGCTGGCGACCATCGGCTCCACCAGTCCCTATGTGGGACTGTTCGGGACGGTCTGGGGCATCATGAATTCCTTCCGTCAGCTTGCCACGGTGAGTCAGGCCTCGCTGGCGACCGTGGCGCCGGGCATTTCGGAAGCCCTGATCGCCACCGCCATGGGCTTGTTTGCGGCCATTCCCGCCGTCATCGCCTATAACCGCTTTGCGGCCGAGGTGGATGTGCTCATGAACCGTTATGACAGTTTTGCCGAGGAGTTTTCGAGCATCCTGCACCGTACCCTGGTGGCAGGAGGGAGCGGGCAGTGATTCGCGGTCGCGGCCAGCGGCGCCGGCCGATGTCGGAGATCAACGTGGTCCCCTACATCGACGTCATGCTTGTGCTGCTGGTGATCTTCATGGCCACGGCGCCGCTGCTGATGCAGGGTGTGGAGATTGCCTTGCCCCAGGCTGACAACACGCCCCTGCCCCGGGCCCAGCAGGAGGATCCGCTGATCGTCTCGCTGCGTTCCGACGCCTCGATCTGGGTCAATTTCGGTTCACCGGAGGGGGCTTCCGGTGGCGGCACCCGGATTTCTGCCGGGGCTCTGGGTGAACAGGCCTCGCAGATTGCCCGTACACGCCCGGATCTGCCGGTGTTTGTCCGGGCCGACACGTCCCTGGCCTATGGTCGCGTGATCGAGGTGATGAGCATTCTGCAGCGGGCAGGTATTGCCGACGTGGGGCTGGTCACGGACCCGGTGGATCTGTCGAGGGTCGACCCATGATTGCCGACACTGGCCAAGTGTCGACGCCGCGTATCCTGTGGGCCCAGTATGGGGTACCCCTGCTGCTGGCCGTGGTGGTTCACGTCATTGCTGCGCTGGCGCTGATGGAGGGCTGGGGAGGCGTGCGGGAGCCGGATCGGGTGATGTTCCGGGAAACCATTTCGGCTCACCTGTTGACGATCGAGGCGGCGGCACCCGAACCGGCACCGGTCACCCCGCCTCAGCGTCGGGTGGAACCGACACCGCGGCCGCAGCCAGCACAGCAGCGCCCGCTGCCCACGGAGGCGGCTCCGGCTCGGCCGGAGCCTGAGGCGCCACGTATCACCACTCCGGATGTCGCGCCCCGGCCGCAACCTGAGCCAGTCCCGGATCGGCGCTGGCAGGAGGAGCAGCAGGAGACATTTACCCGGGCTCTGGATGCCGAGGCCGAGCGGATGGCGGCCACCCAGGCGGAAGCGGCATCGGCGAGCTACATTGGCGCGATCATTCGGCAGATCGAGCGACATTGGTCGCGACCCCCGAGCGCACGCCGGGGGATGCAGGTGGAAGTGCTGATCAACCTGGTGCCGACGGGTGAACTGGTCAGCATCAGCATAGTACGCTCCAGTGGTAATGCAGCCTTCGACCGCTCGGCTGAACTTGCGGTTCGCCAGGCTGCTCCGTTCCAGGTGCCGGATAATCCAGCCCTTTTCGAGCAGCGATTCCGCCAACTGCGTCTGCTGTTCACACCAGAGGATCTCAGGAACCGATGAATCGCTCACGCTTGCTGCCGTTGCTGCTGTTGTGCATGTTGCTGGCGTCCACGGGGTCGCTGCGCGCGGCGGAACTCACCATCGAGATCACTCGGGGGGTGGACAATCCTGTGCCGGTGGCGGTGGTGCCCTTCGGCTGGCAGGAGGTCGATCCACCACCACAGAACCTCGGTGACATCGTCCGCTTCAATCTGGCGCGCAGCGGCCAGTTCGCCATGACCGCTGCGGTGGATATGCTCAGCCTGCCGTCCCGGGAGCAGGATCTCCACTACCGGGATTGGCGTATTCAGGGCGTGGCCTATGTGCTGATCGGACGTCTCGAGCGCAACGGTGGCGGTTATCGCGTCCACTACGCCCTCTTTGACGTCTTCCGGGAAACCCGCCTGCTGCAGGGTACCCTCGAGGGTTCGGAGTCCCGGCTGCGTGACATGGCCCACGAAATCTCAGACATCGTCTACGGGCAACTCACCGGCGTACGTGGGGCCTACTCGACTAAACTTCTTTATGTAGTGGCGCAGAACATCGCCACCGATCGCGAAGAGTTCCGTCTGGAGATGGCGGATGCCGACGGGGGGCGGCCGATGACGCTGCTGCGTTCCCGGGAGCCCATCCTGTCGGCCGATTGGGCGCCGGACGGCAGATCCGTGGTCTATGTCTCCTTCGAAACCGGCAAGCCGACCATTTTCATCCATGAGATTGCCACCGGCAGGCGGGAAATGATCACCGATTTCGATGGCCTTAATGGGGCGCCGGCGCTGTCCCCGGACGGGCGTCAGGTGGCGCTGGTACTGTCCATGGGTGGGCAGCCGGACATCTACCTGCTCGATCTCGATACCCGACGTCTGCGTCAGGTCACGCGTCATTTTGCCATCGACACTGAGCCGAGCTGGACTCCGGACGGGCGTGCGCTGGTCTTCACGTCCAACCGCGGCGGCCAGCCACAGATTTATCGCGTGACCATCGATGGCGGCGTGATCGAGCGGCTGACCTTCGAGGGCGACTACAATGCCCGCGCCCGCATGCTGCCGGATGGCCGGCAGATGGTCTTCGTCCACCGTCGCCGGGGCACATTCCATATCGCCATCATGGATCTGGAAAGCGGCGAGATCAGCGTGCTGACGGAAACTTCCCTGGACGAGTCGCCGAGCGTGGCGCCAAATGGATCGATGGTGATCTATGCGACCCGCGAGCAAGGGCGCGGTATACTCGCGGTAGTATCCATCGATGGAAGGGTGCGGTATCGGTTACCCTCCAGCGAAGGCGATGTGCGGGAACCGGCCTGGTCACCGTTTTTGGAATGACAAGTCTCCCACTGTCATGGTGGGGGTCCTTTCCGGCGTGTTTTTCCCGATGCCGAAGCGGCATCTGATTTTTTTGAGGAGCAGTAAGAGAGATGAACATCAGCTTCACGCGCAGTCTCATGGTTGCTCTGCTTGCGCTGCTCGTCCTGGCCGGATGTCAGACGACTGCAGAGCCCGAAGCACCGCCTGTCGAGCCACAGCCGGACACGATGCCGCGGGCCGAACCTGCGCCGCCGCCGACGGTCACCCCGCCAGCACGACAGCAGCGGGTGGATGGCCAGGGTGACCTCATCAGCGAAGACGGTCAGCCCATCAGTCGTGTGTTCTACTTTGAATTCGACCGCTCCGAGCTCAAGCCCGAGGCGCGCACCCAGCTCAGCCAGCATGCCCGCTATCTGCGCGATAACGGATCCGCCCGGGTTGTGATTTATGGCCATACCGACGAGCGGGGAACCCGTGAATACAACCTTGCACTGGGTGAGCGCCGTGGAGCATCCGTGCGCAGCTACCTGCAGTCCCTTGGGGTGGCCAATCGGCAGATGAGCGTGGTCAGCTATGGGGAAGAGCGGCCGGTAAACCCTGCTTCCAATGAATCGGCTTGGGCGCAAAATCGTCGTGCGGAACTGGTTTATCAGTAATAACGGCATCGTGACTGCAGGGCTGTTCGCAGCCCTCGCAGTGACGGGCGCAAGCGTCGCGGCCCAGGCCCCTGTCCTGGATCCGCGGCCGGCCGTCGAGCGTCAGACGCCGCCTCTCATCGCTCCACCGGGCAGCCAGCGCAGCGATCAGGCGCGCCCGGCGGCTGCCGGCCAGCAGCGTCAGGGTGCGACTGCCGTGGGTCCTGATGGATCGGAAACGGTTCCCTTCCGACCACCTGTATTCGACGCGCCCGGCGGCCATGACGCGGGCGGGGCGGCTGTGTCGGACAACCTCAGTGGCGTCGTCCTCCAGCTGCAGCAGCTGCAACAGGAGGTCATGATGTTGCGCGGCAGGGTCGAATCCCAGCAGCACGCCATCACTCGTCTCGAGCGTGAGCAGCGCGAGCGCTACCTCGATCTGGACCGTCGACTCGCGCGGGGGGGTGGGGCAGCGTCCGAGCCGCTGGCTGATCCTTATGCGCCGCTGGATTCGGGCGTCGAGGCCGGAGGCAGTGCCGCTGAGCGTGGCGCCTACGAAGAGGCCTTTGCGCTCACCCGTGAACGTGATTTCCCGAAGGCTATCAGCCGTTTCCGTAGCCTGATCGAGAATTTCCCGGGCGGTGCCTACGAAGCCAACTCCTGGTATTGGCTCGGCGAGTTATACCTTGCTCTGGCGGAGCCGGAGCTGGAGGAATCCCGGCAGGCTTTCGTGCAGGTCCTGGAACGCTGGCCTGAACACGACAAGGTGCCGGACACGCTCTATAAGCTCGGCGTGGTCTACCATCAGCTCGGCGAACCGGAGCAGGCCCGCAGTTACCTCCAGCGGGTTCGCAGCGAATACGCCGGTAGCTCTGCCGCGCGTCTGGCCGCGGGCTACCTCGAGCGGATCTGATACCCAAAAGCGCTGCCCTCGAGTCCATGACGGAACGACCATGACTGACCCGGTCCGGGTACGGATCACAACCAAGCACGCGCATGCCATATCCGGCGAGCAGCTCCACGACGCGCCGTCCGATCGTACCGGTACCGACCACACCTAGCGTTCCACCGTACAGGTCAATCCGGGACGGTCCCACTTTTTTG